>JBPYDO010000108.1:0-5350 GCA_051985755.1 Reyranella sp.
TCGCGGCGCGGCTGGAGGAGTTGAACAAGCAGCACGGCACACGCATTCTCGTCTCGCAGGCGACGCGCGAGGGCTGCAACGCGCGCTTCCCGTTCGAAAGCCTCGGCAAGGTCGCCGTCCGCGGCCGTAGTGAGCCGGTCGCAGTCTTCAGCCTCGATCCCAAGGTCCAGGAACGTACAGCATGAACTCCCCGACCCTGACGCCCGAACAGCGGAAGCTGCAGGCCCGCGCCCGCGAGCTGGCGGCCGGGCCGGTGGCCAGCCGCGCCGCCGAGGTCGATCGCAGCGAGCAGTATCCCTGGGACAATGTTGAACTCCTGAAGGACGCCCGGCTGATCGGCATGACCATCCCCGAGCGCTACGGCGGCCAGGGCAAGGGCTGGCTCGACGCGGTGCTGGCGATCGAGGCGATGTCGGCGGCCTGCGCCGTCACAGGCCGCATCGTGGTCGAGACCAACATGGGCGCGATCAGCGCCGTCATGGCCTATGGCTCGGAGGAACAGAAGAAGCTCGCGGCCGACATGGTGCTGGCCGGCGACAAGCCCGCCATCTGCATCACCGAGCCCGAGGCCGGCTCGGACGCCGGCGGCATGACCACGCGGGCCGACAAGCGCGGCAACCGCTACGTGCTGAACGGCCGCAAGCACTGGATCACCGGCGGTGGCGTATCGCGCCTGCACCTGATCTTCGCCAAGGTCTATGACGAAAAGGGCGAGTTCGAGGGCTTTGGCGGCTTTCTCGCGATTCGCGACCAGACCAAGGGCCTCAAGATCACCAAGCGCGAGCCGACCATGGGGCTGCGCGGCATTCCCGAGGCGGTGATCGATTTCGAGGACATGGACTTGTCCCCCTCGGCGCTGGTGCTGCCGCCGCGCGGGCTGAAGAAGGGTTTCGCCGACCTGATGAACGCCTACAACAGCCAGCGCGTCGGCGCAGCGACCGTGGCGCTCGGCATCGCCGAGGGCGCCTACCAGCTGGCGCTCGACTGGTCGGAGCAGCGCCATCAGTTCGGCCGGCCGATCAACGAATTCCAGGGCCTGCAATGGAAGCTCGCCGACATGTCGATCAAGCTGCGTGCGGCGCAGGCGCTGGTCTATGACGCCGCGCGCTCGGGCGACGGTGGCTTTCCCGACATGCTGCTGGCAGCGCAGGCCAAGGTGTTTACCTCGGAGAGCGCCATCCAGGTGGTGAACGATGCGCTCCAGTTCTTCGGCGCGCGCGGCTACAGCCGCGAGTTGCCGCTCGAACGCATGGCGCGCGACGTGCGCATGTTCACCATCGGCGGCGGCACCGCCGAGGTGCTGCGCAACGTCGTGGCCGGCGCGCTCCTCAAGAAGAAGCTGCCGCAGACCCGCGACGGCTGGAGTTCAGCAGCGTCTCGAGACTGATCGAGCGCAGGGTCGCCTCGGCAATCTCGTCGATCTCGCCCAGCACGCGCTGCAGCGCGCCGCCGATGTCGGTGTCCTCGCCCGGCTCCGCAGGTCGGCGGCCGGGGGCGGGCTCGAACAGCGCCACGATGTCCATCATGGTCGTGCGGCGGCGGTTGCCGATGAAGCGGTAGCCGCCGGACGCGCCGCGCCCGCCGCGCACCAGGCCGGCCGTGGAGAGCGTGCGCAGCACCTTGGCGAGGTGATGGCTCGACACGCCGAAACGCTCGGCGAGGTCGGTGGCTGACAAGGTGCGCTCGGGCTCGCGCGCCAGCTCCAGCACGGCGTAGAGTCCCAGCCGCGTCGCCGTCTGCAGCTTCAAGCGAGCTCCTTGTCGAGCTGAAGCGAGGGGCCCGCGGTCATGCCCTGGGCACGGAAGAAGGACAGGATCAGATGGTCCTTGCGCTCGACCAGGGTGCGCACGCGCGCCACGCCCTGCGCCTTGAAGCGCGCGCAAAGCGCCTCGAACAGGGCGCTGCCGGTGCCCTTCAACCGCAGCCTGGGATCGACCTGGATCGCAAACACCCAGCCGGCCGCCGGCTGGCCGAACTCCCAGGCGCGCACCTCGCCCGCGATGAACCCGGCCAGGGCACCCTTCTCGGTCTCGGCCACCAGGAAATGGCGGTCGGGCGGGCCGACGGCATAGCGCTCCAGCATGGCCTGCCAGTAGGTCGCCTTGGGCTCGCCGGTCAGCCTGGCATCGAGCGCGGAAATCGCCGGCAAATCGGCCGGCTCAGCGGAGCGAATCACGGTCATTGGCTGTTGACAGGATGCGCCTGCCGGGAGAAAAGTAAATAGGTATTTCAGTACCGAAATACGGAAAATGTGCTGACCATTCCAGGGATCACCATGGCCGAGACGCTGATCGATTTCCGCACCGCTCCCGACCGCTATCGGCACTGGAAGCTCGAGGTAAAGGACGGTGTCGCCTGGCTCACCATGGACGTGAACGAGGATGGAGGCTTGCGGCCCGGCTACAAGCTCAAGCTCAACTCCTACGACCTCGGCGTCGATATCGAGCTCGCCGACGCCGTCCAGCGTCTGCGCTTCGAGCATCCCGAGGTGGGCGCCGTGGTGATCAGGAGCCAGCGCGACCGCGTGTTCTGCTCGGGCGCCAACATCAACATGCTCGGTCTCAGCACTCACGACCACAAGGTGAACTTCTGCAAGTTCACCAACGAGACGCGGCTGGCGATCGAGGACGCCAGCGAGCATTCCGGCCAGAGCTACATCTGCTCGATCAACGGCATCGCCGCCGGCGGCGGCTACGAGCTGGCGCTGGCCTGCGATCAGATCCTGCTGGCCGATGACGGCTCGAGTGCCGTGTCGCTGCCCGAACTGCCGCTCTTGGCCGTGCTGCCGGGCACCGGCGGGCTGACGCGCCTGGTCGACAAGCGCCTGGTGCGGCGTGACCACGCCGACTTCTTCTGCACCACCGCCGAGGGCGTGCGCGGCAAGCGGGCGCGCGACTGGCGGCTGGTCGACAAGTTGATCCCGCCCAGCAAGCTTGGCGAGGAAACCAAAAAGATCGCCGAGGAGGCCGCCGCCCGATCGAAGCGGCCGAAGGACGGCAAGGGCGTCGCGTTGCCAGCGCTCAAGCGCACGGTCGAGGGCGACGCGATCCGCTATCCGCATCTCACGGTCGAGATCGACCGCGAGCGTCGCGCCGCGCACTTCCGGCTGAACGGCCCCACTTCACCGCCTCCCGCCGATGCCACGGCCGTGCACGCCCAAGGCGCCGCCTTCTGGCCGCTGGCGCTGGCCCGCGCGCTCGACGACGCGATGATGCATCTCCGGCTGAACGAGACCGAGATCGGCACCTGGGTGCTGCACAGCCAAGGCGATGGCAAGCTTGTCGAGGCCTACGATTCGCTGCTCGCGAGCGAGTCCGCCAACTGGCTGGTGCGCGAGATCGTGCTCTACTGGAAGCGCACCTTGAAGCGGCTCGATGTCTCCTCACGCAGCCTGATCGCGCTGGTCGAGCCGGGTTCGTGCTTCGCCGGCACCCTGTTCGAACTCGTGCTGGCGGCCGATCGCTCCTACATGCTGGACGACACCTTCGACGGCTCCAACCTGCCGGCAGCCACGGTCGGGCTGACGTCGATGAATTTCGGCCCCTATCCCATGGGCAATGGCCTGACGCGGCTCGGCACGCGCTTCCTGAGCGAACCGAGCCACCTCGACGAGCTGAAAGACGAGATCGGCGAGGCGATCGATGCCGAGACGGCCGACGCGCTCGGCCTCGTCACCTTCACGCCCGATGACATCGACTGGGAGGACGAAGTGCGGCTCGCCATCGAGGAGCGCGCCGGCTTCTCGCCCGACGGACTGATCGGCATGGAGGCCAACCTGCGCTTCGCCGGGCCCGAGACGATGGAGACCAAGATCTTCGCCCGCCTCTCGGCCTGGCAGAACTGGATCTTCCAGCGGCCCAACGCGACCAGACCCGACGGCGCGCTGAAACTCTACGGCACGGGCAAGCAGAGCAAATACGACCGCAGGCGGGCGTAAGGAGAACCACCATGGCCATCGACTACAGCCAACGCATTCCCAACAACGTCGACCTCGCCTCCGACCGCCGCCTGCAGCGCGCGCTCGAGAACTGGCAGCCGCGCTTCCTCGACTGGTGGAAGGAGATGGGGCCGGACGGCACCAGCGCCTACGACGTCTACCTGCGCACGGCGATCTCGGCCGACGCCAACGGCTGGGCCAATTTCGGCTATGTCAAGATGCCCGACTATCGCTGGGGCATTTTCCTGGCCGAGCGCGATCCCAATCGCGTCATCGCCTACGGCGACAACAAGGGCAAGCCGGTCTGGCAGGAGGTGCCGGGCGAGCTGCGCTCGACCTTGCGCCGGCTGATCGTGACCCAGGGCGATACCGAGCCCGCCAGTGTCGAGCAGCAGCGGCTGCTCAGCAAGACTGCGCCCTCGCTCTACGACCTGCGCAACGTCTTCCAGGTCAACTGCGAGGAAGGCCGGCACCTTTGGGCCATGGTCTACCTGCTGCACGCCTATTTCGGCCGCGACGGCCGCGAGGAGGCCGAGATGCTGCTCGAGCGCCATTCCGGCGATCCCGACAAGCCGCGCATCCTGGGCGCCTTCAACGAGAAGACGCCGGACTGGCTCTCCTTCTTCATGTTCACCTACTTCACCGACCGCGACGGCAAGTACCAGCTCGCCTCGCTGGCCGAATCGGGCTTCGATCCGCTGTCGCGCTCCTGCCGCTTCATGCTGATCGAGGAGGCGCACCACATGTTCATCGGCGAATCGGGCATGCAGCGCATCATCCAGCGCACCTGCGAGCTGATGCGCGAGCACAAGACCGACGACGTGCGGTCGCTGGGCGCCATCGATCTCGCGACGATCCAGAAGTACCTCAATTTCCACTGCTCGGTGTCGCTCGACCTGTTCGGCCAGGAAGCGTCGACCAACGCCGCCAACTACTACACGATGGGCGTCAAGGGCCGCTATCTCGAGACCCGCATCGACGACGACCACGTGCTCACCGACACGGCCTACGAGATGGAGGCTGCCCAGGACGGCCGAATCGTGCGCAAGACCGTGCCGGCGCTCGCCTCATTGAACGAACGCCTGCGCCAGGACTACCTCGAGGATTGCGCCAAGGGCCTGGTGCGCTGGAACAAGGTGATCGCCGATGCCGGCATCGCCTTCGAGCTCAAACTGCCGCACCGCGCCTTCCACCGCCGCATCGGCGCCTTCTCCGAATTGCACGTGTCGCCCGACGGCAAGGTGATGAGCGAGGCCGAGTGGAAGGCGAACGAATCGAAGTGGCTGCCGATCGCGGAGGATCGCGCCTTCGTCACCTCGCTGATGGGTCCGGCGGTGATCGAGCCCGGCAAGTTCGCCAACTGGATTGCGCCGCCCGCCCGCGGCATCAACAACCAGCCGGCGACCTTCGAGT
>JBPYDO010000109.1:0-16519 GCA_051985755.1 Reyranella sp.
GCCGCGGCCGATGCCGGCGTTGGAGAAGAAGACATCGACCGGGCCGAAGCGCCGCTCGGCCTCGGCGACGAGATGACGGACCTCGGTTTCCTTCGCGACGTCGCAGGCCACGGCGAGACCCTTGATGTCGCTCGCCACCTTGGCCAACCGCGCGCCGTCGCGATCGGCGACGACCACGCCTTTCGCCCCTTCCGTCGCGTAGCGTCGCGCGATCGCCTCGCCGATGCCGCCGGCGGCACCGGTCACGACGCAGACCTTACCCTGGACCTTCACGCCATTTCCTCCTCGCGTTTTCGCCAAGCCTACGCGAGAAGAAGGGCATGAGCGACAGCGCAATCGGCGAGATCATCCTGCGGCCGGCCACGGTGCAGGATGCGGCGACCCTGGCCCGCACCATCGCCGCTGCCTTCGAGCAGTATCGCGGCAGACTGGTGCCGGAGTCTGGCGCCTTTGGCGAAACCGCCGAAGGCATTGCGGCGGAGCTGCAAAAGGGAGCAGGCGCAATCGTTGCGGAGCAGAACGGCCTCGTGCTGGGCTGCGTCATGACCAAGGCCATGGAAGGCGACCTGTACTTCGGCCGGCTTGCCGTCGTGCCCGCGGCGCGCGGCAGCGGATTGGCCCGGCGCCTGGTGGCGGCCGTCGAGGCCGATGCCGAGGCGCGCGGCCTCGCCGGCGTGCGGCTGGTGGTGCGCGTGGTGTTGACCGAAAACCAGCAGTTCTTTCAGTCGCTCGGCTATCGCGAGACGTCGCGCGAAGCGCACGAAGGCTTCGACTATCCGACCTCGATCAATATGCGGAAGGCGCTGGATTGAGCTAGACTCTGGCCATGGCCCGCGCACCTCTCACCGGACCTTCGGTCTGGCTCGGCAGCGACATCAAGAATTCAAAGCGCTGGATCCGCGATCTCTCGGCGCGGCACGTCGAAGAGCTCGATACGGCGCTGCACGCCGTCAAAGGCCGCCAGTGGTCGGAAATCAGGCGCAGCGATTTCCCGTTGAAAGGGCTCGACGATCTGCTCGGCGACATCGCCAACGAATTGGAGAACGGCTGCGGCATCATGAAACTGCGCGGCTTCCCGGTCGACAAATACGGCGAGGAAGATCTGCGCCGCCTCTATTTCGGCCTGGGCACGCATCTCGGCACGCCGGTCTTCCAGAATCGCAGCGGCGAGCTGATGCGCGCCATTCGCGACGAAGGTGCCCATGTCGGCCGCACCTATGGCCAGACCAAGGACGACAAGGGCGGCATGTTCCTCTCCTCCTACGCGCGCACCCTTACCAATGCCGGCTTGCGCTTCCATACGGATCGCACCGATGTGGTCGGGCTTCTGTGCGTGCGTCAGGCGCGCAAGGGCGGCATCAGCACGCTCGCCTCCACACCCGCAGTCCACAACACGATCCTGGCGCGCCGCCCCGATCTCCTGGACGAGCTGTTCCACGACTATTGGCGCAGCCGCTTCGGCGAGGAGGGGACCGGCAAGGATGGCTCCAGCACGACGCGGGCGACCGCCTACCCCCTGCCGATCTTCGGGCTGCGCGACGGCAAGTTCACGTCGCACTATTCGCTGACCTTCATCGAGGCGGCGCAAATGGCGTCGGATATCCCCAAGCTCACCGCGGCGCAGAAGGAAGCGATCGACATCCTGATGAAGACGGCCGAGGAACTGTGCTTCGAGATGACACTCGAGCCCGGCGACCTGCAGCTCATCAACAGCCACGTCACGTATCACGGCCGCACTCCCTTCGAGGACGACGCCGCGAGCGGCCACGACCGGCTGTTGCTGCGCCTGTGGCTCACCATGCCGAACAACCGGCCGCTGCCGAAAGGCCACGAGATCCTGTGGCGCAACATCGAAGCCGGCCGGCCGCGCGGCGGCATCCAGCAGATGGCCCTGTGACGCGCCTGGCGTTGCAAATTAATCTGGGCTGGCCCGTGTAAATTGTGCGCTGACGCGCGCCTCGCTTGGGCTTAGCGTAGGCCTGCCATGCATATCGAACCGCGTCTGTTTGCCTTCACAAAGGGCGTGCGTGGTCGCATCGCGGCGGCAGTCGGGGTAGGCCTCCTGTCGGTGGGCCTCGGCGTCGCCCGCCTCGCCCTGCTGGGCTGGCTCATCGGCCAGGTCTTTGCCGGCCGCGATCCCGCTTCCCTGGTGCTGCCCGTCGGCCTGATCGCCCTGGTCATGGTGCTGCGCGGCGCGGCCGAACATGGGCGTGCGGTGATGGCTCACGAGACGGCGGCGCGGGTGCAGAAGAAACTGCGTCGCCTGCTCTACGACAAGATCGCGAGCCTGGGTCCCGGCACGATCGGCCGGCAGCGCTCCGGCGGACTGACGCTTTCCCTGATCGACGGCGTCGAGCAGCTGGAGACCTATTTCGGCCAGTTCCTGCCGCAGTTCATGATCGCGCTGCTCTCGCCGCTGCTGATCTTCGCGGTCGTCGCCTTCATCGATTGGCCGGTCGCACTGGTGATGCTGGCGGCGGCGCTGGTCGCGCTGTTGGCGCCGGCGTTGTGGCACAAATGGGACGTACGCAACTCGATGTACCGGCAGCGGTCATACGCGAGCTTCGCCGCCGAGTTCCTCGATTCCATCCAGGGTCTCGCCACGTTGAAAGCCTTCGGCCAGGGCAAGTCGCGGGCCGACCGGCTCGAGGCCGAGGCGCACGATCTCTTCCAGCGCACCATGTGGGTGCTGGGCACCAACTCGCTGGCGCGCGGCATCACCGACGCCGCCATCGCCTGCGGCGCCGCAGCTGCCCTGATCTATGGCGCCGTCCGGGTGCAGGACGGCGCCATGACGCTGCCCGCTCTGCTGGTCATCCTGATGCTGGGCATAGAAATCTTCCGGCCGATGCGCGAGCTGCGCACGGTGCTGCATCAGGGCATGGTGGGGCTTTCGGCAGCGCAGGGCATCTACACGATCCTCGACGATCGGCCCAATGTCGCCGACGCAAAGGCAGTGCCGCTCGACAAGTCGCTCGCGCCGACCATCGAGTTCGAGGACGTGGGCTTTGCCTATCCCGGCCCGATTGGCTCCAAACCTGGCCGCACGGTTCATGACGGCCTTACCTTCCGCGCCGAGGCGGGCGAGCGGCTTGGCATCGTCGGGCCGTCGGGCGGCGGCAAATCGTCGATCGTGCGCCTGCTGCTTCGCTTCTACGATCCCGATCGCGGCCGCATCACCCTGGGCGGTCACGACCTGCGTACTCTTTCCTTCGAGCAGATCCGCGCGCTCATTTCGGTCGTCAACCAGGACACTTTCTTGTTCCATGGCACGGTCGAGGAGAATCTGCGGCTCGGCAAACCGGACGCCAGCGAGGCCGAGCTCGAGGAGGCGGCGCGCGTCGCCAACATCCACGACTTCATCGCCACCCTACCGCAGGGCTACGGCACGGTGATCGGCGAGAAGGGCATAAAGCTCTCGGGCGGCCAGCGCCAGCGCATCGCCATCGCCCGCGCGCTCCTGCGCGACACGCCGATCCTGGTGCTGGACGAGGCGCTGTCGGCGGTCGACGCCGAGAACGAGGCGGTGATCCAGGACGCGCTCGACCGGCTGATGCGCGGGCGAACCACCTTGATCCTGGCGCATCGGCTTTCGAGCGTCATCGATTGCGATCGTATCCTGGTGCTCGATGGCGGCCGGGTGACGGAGCAGGGCCGCCACGATGACTTGATGGCCAAGGGCGGTGTCTATGCGGACTTGATGGCCGAGCAGGTGCGCGACTCGTCGACCACGACGTCGGACGTCATCGAAGGCGGCACCGCGCGGCCGGAAAGCCTGGCCGACACGCCGGGCGGCGCGGTGAAGCCCCTCACTGAAGGCATCATCAAGGCCGAAGGACTCACCTGGTACCAGGTGGTCGCGCAACTGATGAAGGTGATCTTGCCCTGGAAAGGCAAGCTCGCCGCCACTTTCACCTTGGGCGTGCTACGCGTGGTGGCGTTCATCGGCGTCGGCGTGCTGTCGGCCCTGATCGTGCTGGCGCTCAAGCATCACCAGCCGTGGCTCGGGCTGGCCCTCGCGCTCGCGGTCGTGGCGCCGCTGTCGGGCGTGCTGCACTGGTTCGAATCCTGGCTAGCGCACGACATGGCGTTCCGGCTGCTGGCAGAGATGCGCATCGACGCCTTCCGCAAGCTCGATGCGCTGGCGCCCGCCTATCTCGTGCGACGGCGCACCGGCGATCTGATGGCGCTGGCCACGCACGACATCGAACTGATCGAGTATTTCTTCGCCCATACCGTGGCGCCGGCCTTCGTCGCGATCCTCGTGCCGGCGGTCGTGCTGGCGGTCCTTGCCGCGACCAGTCCCTGGCTGGCGGTTGCACTGCTTCCCTTCCTGCTCGCCGTCGGCCTCAGCCCCTTCTTGATGCGCAAGCGCGTCGATCGCCTGGGCTCGCAGGCGCGCGAGGCGGCGGGCGAGCTTGGCGCCTTCGCCGTCGATTCGGTGCAGGGCCTAGGCGAGATCGTCGCCTTCCAGCAGGAGAGCCAGCGCGGTGACCGCCTGGACGAATTGTCCCAGCGCCATGTCAGCCTGCGTCTGCCCTTCTTCCGCGAGCTCACGCTGCAGCATGCGCTGTTGGAAGTGCTGACCGGCCTGGGCGGCCTGGCGGTCGTGGCCACGGGTGCCTGGCTGAGCAGCAAGGGTGCGATCGATCCGGGACTGCTGCCGCTGCTCACCATACTCGCCATGGCGGCCTTCCTGCCGGTTTCGGAGATCGCCCAGATCGGCCGGCAGCTCGCCGACACGCTGGGCGCCACGCGGCGCGTCTATGCGCTTGCCAACGAACCGATCGTGGTGCGCGACGGGCGAGGCGTGCCACCGGCGAAGGGCGCCGCGTCGCTCGCCCTGGACGGCGTCAGCTTCGCCTACCCCGGGCAAAGCCGACGCGCGCTGAGCGACGTGAGCTTCGACATTCCCGCCGGCAAGACCGTGGCTCTGGTCGGCACGTCGGGTGCCGGCAAGACCACGACGGCACAGCTGCTGATGCGCTTCTGGGACCCCGACGCCGGCCGCATCACCCTGAACGGCGCCGACCTCAAGGACTACCGGCTGAACGAGCTGCGCCAGCGGATCGCGCTGGTGGCGCAAGACACCTACCTTTTTAACGACACGCTGCGGGCCAACATCCTGATCGCCCGGCCCTATGCTACCGAGGCCGAGTTGCGGGCGGCGGTCAGCCACGCCTCCCTGGATGATCTCGTGGCCAGCCTGCCCAAGGGACTCGAGTCCAAGGTCGGCGAGCGCGGCACCAGTCTCAGCGGCGGCCAGCGCCAGCGGGTGGCGATCGCGCGCGCCTTCCTGAAGGATGCGCCGATCCTCATTCTCGACGAAGCGACGTCGCATCTCGATGCCGTCAACGAGCAGGCCGTGCGCCGGGCGCTCGACCTCCTGCAGGCCGACCGCACGACCATCGTCATCGCCCATCGCCTGTCGACGATCCGCGACGCCGACCTGATCGTGGTGCTGGACCAGGGCCGGGTCGCCGAAAGCGGCACGCATTCCTCACTCCTTGTGAAGGGAGGACTGTACGCCCGGCTGGTGTCGCGCCAGCTTGCGGCGGCCTACGCACCTGCGGCATCGTGATCGGCGTCCCCGTCGCCAATACTCGTCGCCAATGTCGGTGCACCGCCGACCAACTAGTCACCCCAGGAGGACAGCATGTTCAGCCACGTCACCGTCGGCTCCAACGACGTCGCCCGCGCCAGGACCTTCTATGACGGAGTCGCCAAGTCTCTCGGACTGGCGCGTCTTGCCGACTATCCCGAGGCGGTGGGCTACGGCCGGCCGGGTGGAAGGCCGCAAATGTGGATCGTCCGGCCGCTCGACAAGAACCCGGCAACGATCGGCAACGGCATCACCATCGGACTGGAAGCCGACACGCGGCCCGCGGTGGACCAGGCCTATGCCGCCGCGATCGCGGCCGGCGCCAGGGACGAGGGCAAGCCGGGCCTCAGGACCCACTATCATCCCAACTACTATGGCGCCTATGTGCGCGACCTCGACGGCAACAAGGTCTGCATCGTCTGTCACAAGCCGGCGCCATAGGGCTGAGCCGTAGGGCCGGCGTGACAGCCAGCGCCGCGCCGGGGTAGCATCCGGCGACTCATTCGGAGAGTGCATGCAACCGTACAAAGTGTTCTGGCAGCCTGGTTGAACCAGCTGTCTGAGACTCAAAGAGTTTCTATCGGTCCGTGGGATCGACTTCATATCAGTGAACGTTCTTGAAGATCCGACTGGCCTAGCGGAGCTGCAGAAGCTCGGCCTGCGCACGGTGCCGGTGCTGGCGCGCGGCGACAAGTACACCTTCGGCCAGAATACCCAGCAGATCATCGATTTCCTCGGCCTCAAGGAGGACGGCGGCCCGAAGCTGTCGGTCGACGAGCTGCATGGGCGGCTCGACAAGTTCATGGGCGCCGCCCTCGAGCTAATTCCGTTGATGCCGGCTGAGCGCCTCGGCATTCACGTGCCAGGCCGGCCGCGCAGCTATCGCGTGCTCTCCTTCCACCTGTTCCGAGTGGTCGACGCTTTCATCGGCACCAACGAGGGCATCACCCTGGCGAAGGAGATGTTCGCCGAGGAGCCCGCGGCCGACGCCGGCACCGCCAATCTCGTGGCCTACGGCACGAAGGTCCGCAAGCGCTTCAACGACTGGTGGAAGCGGGACGATCACGCTCCGAAGAAGAAGCTCGAGACCTACTACGGGCCGCAAACCCTGCACGAGCTCCTGGAGCGCACGACCTGGCACTGCGGCCAGCACGTGCGGCAGTACATGATGCTGCTCGACAAGGAAGGCGTCACCTATCGCCGTCCGCTCGGCGACGCCGACTTCGCCAAGCTGCCCATGCCGCAGAGCGTCTGGGACGGCTGACCTATTCGTGAAACCTTTTTGACGCTGCGGCGTTCAAGCCAACAGACGCTGCCGGATCGTCGCACGGACCCAGCCGCGGCGTAGGCCGTCGCCGCACGCATCCGCGGTGTGATGGGCGGCCCCCGAACGGGGCCGCCCTGTGCTGCCCGTCCTTCACCGCCCTCCCCCCGCCCACGGCCCTGCGCTATGACTATGCGAAGCTTGGAACTTCGCCGAGGGAGGACTGCCATGCCGATGTTCAAGCACGCCGACGCCGAGCTCTATTATGAAGTGCATGGCCAGGGCTTTCCGCTGCTGTTGTACGCGCCGGGCGGGCTGAAGTCGCAGCTCGACTACTGGAAGGCGAGCCCCGCCGATCCCAAGCAGCCTGCGGCCTGGATGAACCCGATGGTCGCGCTCGCCAAGGACTTCACCGTGATCGGCATGGATCAGCGCAATGCCGGCAAGTCGGTCGCCGGCGTGAAGCCGGACCACGGTTGGCACACTTTTGCCGCCGATCACTTCGCGCTGATGGATCACCTGGGCTTCGGCAAGTTTGCGGTCATGGGCGGCTGCATCGGCGGCAGCTACTGCCTGGAAGCAATCGAGCATGATCCGGGCCGAGTCACGGCGGCGGTGCTGCAAAACCCGATCGGCATGTGGGAGAACCGCGACGTCTGGGATGCCGCGGTCAAGGGCTATAGCGAGACGGTGCGGGCGCGCGATCCGTCGATCAGCCAGGCGACCGTCGACTCCTTCGGCAAGAACATGTTCGGCGGCGATTTCGTCTTTTCGGTCAGCCGCGACTTCGTGAAGAGCTGCCGCACGCCCTTGTTCCTGCAGCCTGGCACCGACAAGCCCCACCCGGCCAAGACCAGCGAGGAGATCGCCGCTCTCGCCCCCAACATCGAGATCCAGAAGGATTGGCGGGCTCCGACCTACCTCCAGGAATCGATCAAGCGTGTGGGCGCCTTCCTGAAGAAGAACACGCCGAAATAGGCGACGCGCCGCTAAAACTCCTGCGTGGGCTGCGTCATGATCCAGCGGCGCGCCTCGAAAAGACTGCGAAACACCTCGACCGGTCGGTCGGCCGCCGCTAATTGCCTGAACGCCATCGCAAGCTCGCCGCGTTCGTGATCGACAACGATGGCAAGCGGTCCTCGTGCGACGCTATTGCCCCTGGCCGAGCGAAGCATGTTGTCCATGGCCAGTAGTTCATCCCGGCCGATGACACTGGAGGTCGCCCGGGCCGCATCGAAGATCTTGCGATAGTGCAATAAGCCCGACTTCACGATCTCGATGACGCAGTCCCTGAACTCCTGAAGCGTGACGTCACCGGTGACGACTGCGACGAGGATGCGGTCGGGATGGAATACTTCGAGTCTAACGGGCATCGGTAGCGGACGAGAGCGCAGCCACTATGCAAGGCAAGCCCCTGGCGCGGCAATCTGCGCTTTCTGCCGCGCCGCTGCAATTGCTCCCGAACTCGCGCTATAGTGGCTGAAAATCAAGTTGGGGGAGAGCGTGCGGGTTGATCCAAGAGAAGCGCGTGTCGTCGGACGATCATAGCGGGGAGCGCAGGCGTCGGCGGCGCCGCAGCAGCCGGCGCCGCCAACGCGACGAAGGCGACGAAAGCTGGGAGGGTGAGGATCGGCCGCGGCGCCAACCGATCGACTTCAAGCGCTTGGCGCTCAGGACCGGCGTCGCCATCGTCGTCGCCGCCCTGCTGGCCGGTGGCGGGTTCGCGCTGTACAGGTATCTCAGCCCGACCGAGCGCGCCTTGCGCGAGCTGCGGGCCGCTCCGCTGGTCGGCGCGGTCATCGCCGACCATCCTGAAGTCGCAGACCGCTTGCGTGCGGCGATCGCCGAAGAAGCGCGCGAGCCCACGACCACCGGCCCCACCCGGCCCCTCAAGATCCTGGCCGACCTGCGCCAGCAATTCATCGGTCCGGCCGTGCGCAACGCCGACGACGCAAGCCTCATCGCCACCATGGCGGCACGCGTCGAACTCGTGAAGCACCTGCAGAAGGCCGATCCACCCGCCTGCCGCGAATTCTTCATGGGCGGCATCGAGCATGTCGACAAGCTCGACAAGGAAGGCCAGCGACTTTACCGCAATGTGCTGGTCGCGACGGAAGCCGCCTATCGTAAAGGCCGGGATGCCCCGGCCAAGCCGCTGCTCGCTTTGCCACAAATCACCGACCTGTTGCGTCAGGCCGGGTTCACACAGCTCGATTTCAACCGGCTGCAGAATGTCGGAGCGCTCTCCAACGACATTAGCTGCGAGATGGAGCTCAAGATCGACTCGGTGCCCACCCACTTGCCCCCCGACAAGGCCGGGGCATTTTCGCGCTTCATCCTCGGCCAATAGCGGCCGCTGCCAGACCAGGCCACGTGCGCCACGCTTGATCCGGCCCGCCGCTCCTTCGGGCGTGAAGAAGCTTGTCCGGCGTCTCCTGTGGCCCCCGCGCTCAATGGGTCCGGGTCCCCAACTCGGTACTCGATCGACGGTCAGCTATAAAAAATTTTCTCTGGAGGATTGGCCTGAAACGCTGGCCCCGCTGCGTTTTGTGCCATTCCTCAAGAGTCTCCAGAGAACTGTCGGCCACTGAAAAAATCTCCACGAATCTTCAACCTTCGCGTCGAAACTCTTTTGCTTCGACTATGAGCGACATGGCCGAGATCATAATCCCGCCTCCCAGCGAACAACGATTCCGGTCGTTAGATCGTAAAGCGCAGAAAAATCAGCGGCTTGGAGCCCTTCCGGCCGAGATTTCGGTCGGACAGGCGCTAGTTCGCGGTGAGGATTCGTGCCGCGGCGTCGGCGAAGACTTGGCAGCCCAGCACGATGTCGGCGTCGGCTGTGTTCTCGCTGAAATGGTGCGAGATGCCGCCGATCGACGGCACGAACATCATGGCGGCGGGCAGCTTGAGCCCGATGACCTGCGCGTCGTGGCCGGCGCCCGAGGGCATGCGCATGTGGCGATCGGGCGCGTGCGCGGCCGCCGCCGCTTCGACGGCGTCGAGGAAGCGTCCGTCCATCACGGTCGGCATGGTGCGCGAGAGGTTCACGCACTCGGCTGTGCACGGGCCGCGGCTGTTGCTCGCCTCGACCATTTCGCTCAAGGCCTTCTCGAACCGGTTCAGGATCGCAACGTCGGCGTCGCGGAACTGAAGGATCATCTCGGCCCGGCCCGGGATAATGGCCGGCGCGCCGGGCTCGAGCGCGAGCTTGCCCACGGTCCACACGCTGCGCGGTCCGGCGAGCGCCGGAAACTTTTCCATGATCTCGTTGTAGAGGCGCATCATGGCCACGCCGGCATCCTTGCGGATCGGCATGGGCGTCGTGCCGGCATGGTTCTGGAGGCCGCTGAAGGTGATCCGGTACTGATAGATGCCGACGATCGCCGTCACGATGCCGATGCGCTTGTGCGTCGCTTCCAGGACGCCGCCCTGTTCGATATGCGCCTCGAGATAGCCGCGGTAGCGGCCCTCCTCGAGCTGGGCGCGTGGCACGCCCGCGAGACCGGCGGCCTTGAGCGCATCGCGCATCGGCGTGCCCTCGTCGCGGTGCCGCGACTTGTCGATCGTCTCCTCCGACAGCATGCCGACGAAGGACCGGCTGCCGGTCATCTGGCCCCAATGGCCCTCCTCGTCGGCCCATGAGGCGACGTCGACGGCAAGGTGAGCAGTCGCCGGATCCTCAGCGAGCGCCCGCGCCACTTCGAGGCCGTAGATCACGCCCATGACGCCATCCAGCCAACCGCCGCGCGGCTGGGTATCGGTGTGCGATCCCATCAGCAAGCGCGCGCCGGTCTTGCGGCTGCGCCCAATCACCGTGCCGACGCCGTCGATGTTGGCGTCCAGGCCGGCTTCCTTCATGCGCCCCATCAACCAATGCCGGCTCTCGACATCCTGCGGCGAGAGGTGCGGGCGATGGACGCCGGTCTGGTAGCGGCCGAATTCGGCGATGCGCCGCAAGTCGGACAGGAGACGTTCGCCGTTGATCTTGGGCATCCAGAATTTGACGCAGCAAGTGCGGTGCCGGTCAACAGCCTCGCAAAGCCCGTCCAGTCAGGAAAGCTCGCGCACCGCCTTGCGCAACGCTGCCGCCAATTCCCGGCGCACCTTGGGCGAGAGCTTCGCGGTGCCGCGGCCATACTCGGCGGCGCGGGCGTGGCTGATGCGGTCGATCATCGCGTTGGCGCGCGGCGTGGTGCCAAGCCGCTTGCGCCGCCGGTCCTCGCCATCCTCGGTGCGGGTCAGGAGGCCGAGGCGCCACAGCCGCCCCACCATCTGGCTGATCGCCGGCGGCGACATATTGAGCCGCTCGCCCATTTCGGAGGGGGTGCTGCCGCCCAGCTGGCGCAGGCGCACCAGGAACAGCAGTTGCGGCAGGGTGATGCCCGCCTCGGCCATCAAGGCGAGCGTGTCGCCGCCGCGATGCGAGACGCGGTCGACCAGCTCGAGCAGGAGTTCGCCTACCGCGCCCATCTATCGCACCCCCATCTATCGAGCCCACGCAAGCCGCGCCGGCACGGGCGGGCGCTGCTCGACCGCACCGGCGAAGCCCATGCAGGTGAGCTCGAGATGATTGCCGAACGGGTCGTTGAAATAGATCGACGCCTGGCCCGGCGGACCAAGCCTGAGCGGTCCCTCCACCGGCACGCCGTTGTCGGCCAGACGCCGTTGCCAGCCCATGAGCTCGCGCGCCGGCACGGCGAAGGCATAGTGCGGATGGCCGATGGTCGGCGCCGGCTGCCCGGCATGCTGCAGGAAGAGATCGACGCGCGTCGCGCCGCCCATGTAGACCGAGACGTGATGCGCGCTTTCGCCGCCATTCGGCGCCGGCGGACGGCCGAACCGCGCGAGCGCCGCATCGTCGAACACCATGAGCAGCGAGCCGCCCAGTACGTCGCAATAGAAGCGCCGCGCCGTCTCGAGGTCGGTGACGGCGATGGTGAGGTGGTCGATGCCGCGCAGCCGCGGCCCGGCGAGGCCTCCCACCAGGCGCTTGAGGCGCACCGACCAGGTCCAGCTCCGGAAGCCCAGCTCGATCAGTTTGACGCGAAGGGCAGCCCACATGACGGATTCCATTAACTACCGTTAATAATTAATGGTAGTTAAGTACCAGCGGGACCCCTGTCAACCCCTGCCCTGGAGGGCGCGCCAGATGCGCTCCGGGGTGGCCGGCATGTCGATCGCCGCGACGCCGGCCGGCCGCAGCGCGTCGAGGATCGCCGCCATCACGGTCTGAGGCGCCGCGATGCAGCCCGCCTGGCCGGAGCCCTTGACGCCCAGCGGATTGGCGCCGGTCGGCCGCTCGACCAGCTGGATGTCGAAGTTCGACAGGTCGTCGGCGCGCGGCAGGGCGTAGTCCATCAGCGAGCCGCTGAGCAGCTGGCCGTCGCGGTCGTAGACCGTGCGCTCGAGCAGCGCCTGGCCGATGCCCTGCGTCACGCCGCCCTGCACCTGGCCCTCGGTCAGCATCGGGTTGATCAGCCGGCCATAGTCGTCGACCGCGGTGTAGCGCACGAGCGCGATGGCGCCGGTGTCGGGGTCGATCTCGACCTCGGCGACGTGGCAGCCGCTCGGAAAGGTGAAGACGTCGGTCATGTTCATCACATGCCCGCCGAGGCCCGCCTTGGTCTCCTCGACCGTCATGCCTTCCGGCAGGTTGGCCGGGTCCTGTGCCGCCTGCGCAAGCGCTGCGAGAGCGACGGCGCGATCGCTGCCGCGCACCGCGAAGCGGCCGTCGGCGAAGACCAGCTCGTCGGCCGAGGCCTGCAGGAGGTGCGCCGCCAGCGTGCGTGCCTTAGCGAGCGCTGCGTCCATCGCCTTCACGACCGCGGCCCCGCCCATGTGCATGGAGCGCGCGCCGCCATGGCCGGCGCCGCTTCTCACCAGGCGCGTATTGGCCTGCACGTAGCGGATGGCCGACATCGGCATGCCCAGCCGATCCGCGGCAATCTGGGAATAGGCGGTCTCGTG
The DNA here is from genome assembly GCA_051985755.1 of Reyranella sp. GTDB lineage: Bacteria > Pseudomonadota > Alphaproteobacteria > Reyranellales > Reyranellaceae > Reyranella. The sequence continues at coordinate 12,837 of JBPYDO010000109.1, forward strand.
GCCCTGGCCGTTCGATTCGGTGCCGACCGCCACCGTCACGCTGCCGTCGCCGTTGAAACGCACCTCGGCGCCTTCGTTGGGCGCGCCGCGCGACGTCTCGAGGAAGCAGGCGATGCCGATGCCGCGCAGCCTGCCGCGCGCCTTCGCCTCCCCTCGCCGCGCCTCGAAATTCGCGGCGTCCGCCTTCTGCACCGCCTGATCGAGATTGCCGACGAAGCCGCCGGAGTCGATCGCCATGCCCATCGCGGTGCGATGCGGGAAGGTCTTGATCAGGTTCTGCCGCCTGAGCTCGGCGGGATCGCGCCCGAGCTTGCGCGCCGCCGCCTCGATCGCCCGCTCGATCAGGTAGTTCGCTTCGGGCTTGCCGGCGCCGCGATAGGCGTCGACCGGCACGGTGTTGCTGAAGGCGCCGCGCGCCTCGACATGGATCAGCGGGATGTCGTAGACGCCGCCGTGCGCCGTCATGGCGGCGACGCCGGCGCTGCCCGGCCCGTTGCCCGACAAATAGGCGCCGAGGTTGGCGACCAACGCCACGTCGTACGCCAGGAAGCGGCCGGAAGCGTCCAACGCCAACCTCGCCTTGCAGGCCATGTCGCGCCCCTGCGCGCTGCCCAGGAAATCCTCGCCGCGCTCGGCGAGCCAGCGCACCGGCCGGCCGAGCCGGCGCGCGGCCCACAAGAGCAGCACCCATTCGGGGTAGAGGAAGTTCTTGGTGCCGAAGCCGCCGCCGACGTCGGGGGCACTGAGTTGGATCCGCTCGGGCGGCACCTTGAAGACGAACTCCGCGAGCTGGCGGCGAATGCCATGCACGCCCTGCCCCGTGAGCTCCAGCTCCAGGGTGTCGGTGGCCCGGTCGTAGCGGGCGATGCCGGCGCGCGGCTCGATCGGCGCCACCACCACGCGGTTGTTCAGCACCTCGACGTCGACCAGGTGCGCCGCGCTCGCCATCGCCTGCGCGACCTGGGCGGCATCGCCGCGCTCGACGCGGAAAGCCAGGTTGCCTGGCGCCTGGTCCCAAAGCTGCGGCGCGCCGGCGGCGAGCGCTGCCATGCCATCGACGACCGCAGCCAGCGGCTCGTAGTCGACCGCGATCTGGTCGGCCGCCTCGAGGGCGATGTCTTCATTGTCCGCCACGATGAAGGCGACCGGATCGCCGACATGGCGCACACGGCCGTTGGCGAGCGCCGGACGCGGCGGCACGATTTTCGGCTCGACGGCGGCAAGGCAAGGCATGGGCCCCAGACCGTCCGCCGCGAGATCGGCATGGGTGTAGACGCCCTGCACGCCCGGCAAGGCGGCGGCGCTGCAAACGTTGATGCTGCTTATGACGGCGTGGGCGTGCGGCGAGCGTACGACGTGGCCATGCAGGCAACCCGCGGCATCGATATCGGCGAGGTAGCGCCCGTGTCCGGTCAGGAAACGTGCATCCTCGCGGCGGCGGACCGACCGCCCGATCTCATTCTGTCCATCCATGCCGCGATGGTAGCCCGAGTCGGGGAGGCTCGTACCAGGGTCAATACCCAAGCAAGCTTCCTCAGCGCCGTGTGTAGAGGGCCAGCTTGAGCGCCGGGTCATCGTTGGCCTGGAAACTCGCGTACTCGTAGCGCACGACGCCAAGCGTCGGATGACGCATGTGCTTTGTTCCGGATAGCGGCGCACCGACTCCGTGCTCGGACCACCACGCGTCGAACTCCGGACAGCTCGCGCGGACCCGGTCGACGACGGCGGCGAAGGCCATATCGCCTGGCCAAAGGTCGTGTGCCGCGCGGAACAGGGACACAATGCGCCGCGCCTCCTCTTCCCAGGTCTTGCCAAACACATGCTTGGCGGCCGGATCAGTGAGCATCCAGTGCAGGATGTTGCGATCCTCTGGCGCCAGCTGGCCGAAATCTCCGAAGAGCGCCGTAGCGGCGTCGTTCCAGGCGAGAACGTCAAAGCGCTGTCCGGTGACGTAAGCAGGCTCCGGCAAGCTGGCGACGATACGGCGCAGCACCTCGGGTGTGTTCTCGCGCTGGAATGGCTGTCGTCCACCTGCGGCGGCAAGCGAGCGCAGGTGGGCCAACTCCACCCGATCAAGACGCAGGGCGCGGCCGAGCGCCTCCACCGTTTCGGCCGAGGGGGAAATGGCGCGGCCCTGCTCCAGCTTGACATACCACTCGGTGCTGATGCCGGCGCGCTGTGCCACTTCCTCACGCTTGAGGCCGGGCGTTCGACCCCGCTGCCGGGTCGCGACATTGACCGGGTTCAGGCGCGTGCGACGGGAACGCAGAAAGTCTCCAAATGGGCGGTTGGTTGCCATGGCACGCTCCCAACGTGGTATCGCCGGATACCAGTATCGTACCGGTTCTTGTTGCGGCTCCTTAGAACATTATCTTGGGCATCATTGTCCAGGGAGTTCGCACATGAAGGCCGCCGTCCTCCACAAATTCGGGACGCCACTCCGCGTCGAGCCGATGACGGATCTTGCGATCGGCACAGGCGAGGTGCTGGTCGACGTCGTCGCCGCACCGGTCCTGTCCTACACGGGCGAGGTGTTGAGCGGCGCGCGGCGATACCTGTTGCCGACGCCGGTGGTGCCGGGCGCCGGCGCGATCGGCCGGGTGCGCGCGGCGGGTCCAGACGCCACGCGGCTGCAGCCCGGCGATTGGGTGTTCTGCGATCCCACGGTGCGGGCGCGAGACGGCGCGCCCGCGCCCGACATCACCCTGCAGGGCGTGAGCGCCCGAGGCGAGGGCGGGCAGAAGCTTCAGCAGTACTTCCGCGACGGCACGTTTGCCGAGCAGGTCCGCGTGCCAACGGAGAATGCCGCACCCATCGGCGCGATCGACCCGGCGGAAGCTGGACGGTGGTGCGCGGTCGGCACGTTGCTGATCGCCTATGGCGGCTTGTTGGCGATGGACTTTCGGCCCGGCGAAACGCTGCTGGTGAGTGGAGCCACCGGCAACTTCGGCTCGGCAACCGTGGCGTCGGCGCTGGCGATGGGCGCACGCTGCGTGGTCGCGCCAGGCCGCAACACCGAGGTGCTGGACGACCTGCGCAAGCGTTTCGGTGAGCGCCTGGTGCCAGTGCGGCTGACGGGCGATGCGCCGGCGGACACGCTGGCGATGCAGGCGGCGGCGCCGGGGCCAATCGATGCGGTGCTGGACTTCCTGCCGCCCTCTGTGGGCGCTGCCGTGGCACGGGCAGCGATCATGACCGTGCGGCAGGGCGGCCGGGCCGTGCTGATGGGTGGCGTCGGCATGCTGGGCGGCGAGGACCTGGCGCTGCCCTATCCCTGGATCATGCGCAACCTGATCACGGTGCGCGGGCAGTGGATGTATGACACGGCCGCCATACCGCGCCTGGTGGGCCTGGTTCGCGGCGGTTTGCTGGACCTCGGCCACTGGGCAGTGACGGCGTTTCCGCTGACCGAAGCCAACGATGCCGTCGCGCACGCGGCGGCCAACGCCGGGCCGTTCAAGCTGACAGTGCTCGAGCCGTAGTTGCCGTGGAACCCTAGGGGATCTCGAACACCGGCACTTCGCCCGAGATACCGCGCACGCTGCGCGCTCCCGCTATCGGCTTGATCCCTTCGGCCTCGAGAATGGCCGCCGTCTCGGCATGCTTGATCACCGGTGCCGTCGTCAGGATCGCCCGCGAGGCGGCAAGCCCCTGGACGCGCGAGGCGATGTTCACCGTCTGCC
>JBPYDO010000110.1:0-17357 GCA_051985755.1 Reyranella sp.
GCCCGATTCCAGTAACACGGTGTATTGGAATCGCCGCGCACCCAAAGAATCCCCTCCTCGCCATCCGCTACTTCACGGCCGCCCGCATCCTTGAGCATGATCTCATAGCCTTCTACGCGTTGTCCGGCCGCGCCGAGCTTTTTCCGGTCTTCTGTATTGGAAAGATAGATATGCAGGACTTCCGTCGAGCCGAGTCCCTCCACGATCTCCAGACCGGATACGGCCTTCCAGCGATTGAACACTTCGGCCGCGAGGACTTCCGCAGCGGACACGCACAGCCGAAGACTTTTCAGATCAGCCCGCTCCGCCTCCGGAGCTTTGGTCAGTGCGGTGTATAGCGTCGGTAGGCCAAAGAACACCGTAGGACGGTAGCGTGCAATGGTCTCGAGGATCGCCGCGGGCTTTGGCTGACCAGGCGTGAGCACGCTGGAAGCGCCGACGGCGAAGGGGAATGTGATCGAATTGCCAAGCCCATACGCGAAGAAAATCTTCGGCACCGAATAACAAATATCGTCAGGCGTAAGTCGCAGCCGATGACGGCCGTACGAGCCCTGCGTATAGGCCATATCATGCTGCAGATGCACAATGCCTTTGGGACGGCCGGTCGAGCCGGACGAGTACATCCAGAAGGCCATATCGTCGCGATGTGTGTCTGCGGCGTTAAGAGTGGACGGGAATCGTGCAAGCCATGACGACGCAGCAATGGCTCTCACAGGCGCCATCGTCGTCGCGTCGCCATTGACCACAATGAGCGTGCGCAAGCGCGTTCGTCCACATTCCACCGCGGAGAAGCGATCGGCGAATTCGGCTTCGGTAATCGCAACCTCAGCATCCGAATCCGTAAGATAGAATTGCAACAAATCCGGCGGCGTCAGCGTATTGATAAGAAGAGGCACAAGACCCGAACGCATTGCGCCGAACAGCGCGGCTGGATAAGCGGGCGTGTCGTCGAGAAACAACAGCACGCGATCACCGCGCTTGAGGCCAAGCGACAGCAGTGCATGGCCGAAGCGCGCCGCGTCCCGACACAGGTCCGCATAGGTGCGCGTGCCGGCCGGGCCCGTCACCGGAATGCGATTCGCTCTCCCTTGAGAGAGATTGTCGAAAAGCATAGCGCTCGCATTGTAACGCTCAGGGACTGAAAAGCCGATTTCGCGCGTTCCCGCAGCATCGTGCGGGACGAGGTCTGCGATTGATTGAAGGTCGCTCATGGGCGCGTTCCGTCAAGCCACAGCGGTCGAAAGCACCGCGTCATAGGCCGCCATGAAACGAGGCGACATTGCCGTTAGGCGCTCCCGCTCTATGCGGCCAGACCGCATGATGTAGCTCATGGCGAAGTCGTAGGGCATTAGATGCATATGCGCCGGAAACTGTTCGTACCAAGTTGCGCTGGTCTTTGAAGCCGTGACGAGTTTCTCCACTATCGGTTTGCGCGCATCTTGGTAGCGCGCCAGGCCGGCGCGCAGGTCGCGCGGCTCCTCCTCCAGTGACTTTACCAGTGCGATGACATCTTCCATCGCGAGCCGCGTACCGGAGCCAATCGAGTAATGTGCCGTGTGCAGCGCGTCCCCGACCAGAACCATGTTGCGGAAGAACCAGCGTTCATTCCAGATCCACGGGAAATTGCGCCACACTGACTTGTTTGACACCAGCGGATGGCCTTGCAGCGTGTCGGCGAACGCTCGCTCGCAAATGACGCGGGCCTCTTCCGTCGTCTTATCGGCAAAACCCGCACGCTCCCAGGTGGCGCGGTCGCATTCGACGATGAAGGTGCTCATTGTCGGCGAATAGCGATAGTGGTGCGCGTTAAAGGTGCCAAGCTCATTCTCGATGAAAGTTTGCGTGAGGGTGTCAAAGCGCATGGTGGTGCCAAACCACGCGAACTTGCTATTGAGATAGGAGAGTGACGTCTTGAAATCGCCCTCATAGGAACGGCGCACCAGGGAATTCAATCCGTCGGCCGCGACAACCAGATCGAATCCGTCAAGCTCGGTCGGGCTACGCACAATCTTATTGAAGTGCAGCGTCGCGCCGACCGAAAGTGCGTGGCGCTGGAGATGCAGTAGAAGATCAAGCCGTCCGACCGCGGAGAACCCAACTCCATCAATGGCGATCCGTTCGCCACGATGCACCAGAGTGATGTCCTGCCAAGTCTCCATGTGCGGGGCCAACGCGTCCACGATCTTTGGATCGTCGACGCGCAGGAAATCGAGCGCGCGTTCCGAAAAGACGACTCCGAAACCCCACGTGCTGTTAGCGGGGTTCTGCTCGATAACGACAAGTTCGGAGTCCGGATGACGCCTTCGCCACAGATAGGCGAAATAGAGGCCGGCCGGTCCTCCCCCCAAAACTGCGATATGCATCTGGCGCCTCACGAGTCATGCATGGTCCGCCAGGCGCTGGCGAGGTGATTGCGTAACCGGTATTGCTATGTCCGCTTTGGGTCAAGAGACGACATTCCGATGACATCGCGGCATGCCGCTCTGCCCTCTAAAGTGGAAGTCGCGGAATTGTGGGTATGCGCCCAAAGAGGTCGCGCCACGGGAGTGGCGCGCCCCCGGCGCAGGACCTCCTGCAGCGAAGCCGTTACTGCCCCGGCAGCACCGACATCGGATCGACGGTCTTGTTGCCGCGGCGCACTTCGAAGTGCAGGCGCGGGTCGGCGGCGGCGCCCGAGGTGCCGACCTTGGCGATCGGCTGGCCCTTCTTCACGACGTCGCCTTTCCTCACCAGCAGCGAGTCGTTGTAGCCATAGGCCGTGATGTAGCCGCCGGGGTGGCTGATCAGCAGCAGGTTGCCCATGCCGCGCACTTCGCTGCCGGCATAGACCACGGTGCCGCCATCGGCGGCCTTCACCGTGGTGCCCTTGTCGGCCTGGATTTCGATGCCGTCGTTCTTCTGCCCGTCGGAGCGCGGGCCGTAGCCGGCCACCACCTTGCCACGCACCGGCCATTCGAAGCGCGGCCGCGTGGCGATGGGCGTCGGCTCCGCGGCCGGCGGTGCGGCCGAAGCCGTGGGGCCAAGCGGCACCGGCTGGCCCGGCCGAGCGGCGGAACCGGGCGGCGGTGCAGCCGACTGCGGCGGCTCGCCCTGCGGCGGCGGCGGCAGCGCCTCCTGCCTGACCGGGCCGCCAGGTCCCGAGGGGGGACCGGACGGCGGCGTGGCCGTGACCCTCGCTTCAGTGGACGGCGGCTCGACCACGCGGGCCCCCGGGACATGGATGGTCCGCCCCGGTTCCAGGGGATAAGGCGGCTTCAGGTTGTTGGCGTCGACGATCGACTGCGGCGGCACGCCGAAGCGTTCGGCGATGCTGTCGAGTGTGTCCTTGTAGCGGACCACGTAGCTTGCCGAGGCGTCGGGACTGGCCGTGTAGCCCGAGCCGGGATACTCGACGGTGCCTTCCTTCGCACCGTAGAAGACGTCGTCAAGCGTGGAACAGGCGCCGAGCGCGGCCGAGAGCGCCGCCGCTATGGCGAGTGCGCGCTTTCGCCCGGCCCATCGCGAGGGGAAGCGAGGGGCTCTTTTCATCCTACCAGTCTACTAGATCGCGATTCCGACGGGAATCGGGACAACCGTGATTTTTAGCCCTCGCCCAGCACCGGCAGCGCGCCGCTCACCAGGGGCACGAAGCGCACCGGCATCAGGGTGTCGCGTTGCAACCCGCTCTCGCTCTTGACGATGCGTTCCAGCACCTGGGTCGTGGGATCGCGCCCGACCGGCACGATCAGGATGCCGCCGCTGCCCAGCTGGTCGATCAGCGCCTGCGGCCGCTCCTCGGCCGCGGCGGTGACGATGATGCGATCGAACGGCGCCTGGCCCGGCCAGCCCTTGCTGCCGTCGCCGACGTCGAACACGACATTGTAGATGCCGAGCTCGAGCAGCAGGCGCTCGGCTTCCTTGGACAGGGGCTTGTAGCGCTCGACCGTGTAGACGCGCCGCGCCAGCTTGGCGAGCACGGCCGCCTGGTAGCCCGAGCCGGTGCCGATCTCGAGCACCTTCATGCGCGGCCCGACGCGCAGCGCCTCGGTCATGGCGGCGACGACCAGCGGCTGGCTGATCGTCTGGCCGAAGGCGATCGGCAGCGCGGTGTTGTCCCAGGCCCGTGCGGCGAACGGGCCGGCGACGAAGCGCTCGCGGTCGACGGCGGCGATCGCCGCCAGCACGTTCTCGTCGGCGATGCCTTCCTGCCGGAGCTCGCCCAGGAGGCGCTGCATGGCGGGAACGTTCATCGTGTCGGCTCCCGCCTCAGGCCTGTTCGAACTGCGCCTTGAGCTTGCGGCGCATGCCTTCGTGCGTGAGGTCGAGGTGCAGGGGCGTGATCGAGATGTGGCCGGCGCGCACCGTGGAGATGTCGCTGTCGTCGTCGAACTCGTGCTCGCCCGGCGTGTAGCCGATCCAGTAGTAGGTGCCGCCGCGTGGATCGACCCGCTCGACGATGTGGCCGCCGAAGCCGCGCACGCCCTGGCGCGTCACCTTGCAGCCCTTGACCGAGGCCGCGACCACGTCGGGGAAGTTGATGTTGATCAGCATGTTGCGCGGCCATTCCGTCGCCAGCAGCCGGCGCGCCACCTCGGCGCCGTGTTGCGTGGCGGTGGCCCACTTCACCGGGTGCGGATTGGTGTAGGCCTGGCTGAAGGCCATCGAGGGGATGCCGAGCAGGCAGCCTTCCATGGCGCCGGCCACCGTGCCGGAATAGGTCACGTCGTCGGCCATGTTGGTGCCGCGATTGACGCCCGACAGCACGAGGTCCGGCTTGCGGTCCTTCAGCAGGTGCTTGACGGCGAACAGCACGCAGTCGCTGGGCGTGCCCTCGAGCGCGAACTTGGCGTCGCTCAGCTGGCGCATGCGCAAGGGCTTGCTGAGCGACAGCGAGTGTGCGGCGCCGCTCTGATTGGCTTCGGGCGCCACGACCCAGACGTCGCTCGACAGCTGGCCCGCGATCTCGATCAGGGCGTCCAGCCCGGGCGCGTGGATGCCGTCGTCGTTGGTGAGCAGGATGCGCGCCTTGGCGATGTCGGCCGGGGTCACGACTGCGGTCCGGGAAGCGCCGCCAAACCACCCATGTAGGAACGCAACGCCTCCGGGATCGCCACCGAGCCGTCCTCGTTCTGGTAGTTCTCGAGGATTGCGATAAGCGTGCGGCCGACCGCCAGGCCGGAGCCATTGAGCGTGTGCACGAAGCGCGTACCCTTCCCTTCCTTGGGGCGAAAGCGCGCGCCCATGCGGCGCGCCTGGTAATCGCCGCAGTTCGAGCAGCTCGAGATCTCGCGATAGGCATTCTGGCCGGGCAGCCAGACTTCGATGTCGTAGGTCTTGCGCGAGGCCGGCCCCATGTCGCCGCCGCACAGCACGACAGTGCGGAAGGCAAGGCCCAGCCGCTTCAGCACCTCCTCGGCGCGGCCGGTCATGCGCTCGTGCTCGGCCGCCGACTGCTCGGGCGTGGTGATGCTCACCAGCTCGACCTTGGGGAACTGGTGCTGGCGGATCATGCCGCGCGTGTCCTTGCCGGCCGCGCCCGCCTCGGAGCGGAAGCACGGCGTCCAGGCGGTGTAGCGCAGCGGCAGCTCCTTCTCTTCCAGCACCGAATCGGCCGCGAGGTTGCTGAGCGGCACTTCGGCGGTCGGGATCAGCCAGAAGCCGTTGTCGGTATGGAACATGTCCTCGGCGAAGCGCGGCAGCTGGCCCACGCCGTAGACCGCCTTGTCGCGCACCAGGAACGGCGGATTGACCTCGGTGTAACCGCCCTCGGCACTTGTGTGGAGGTCGAGCATGAACTGCGCGATCGCCCGCTCGAGCTTCGCGAGGTGCCGCTTCAGCACCACGAAGCGCGCGCCCGACATCTTGCTGGCGGCCGCGAAGTCCATCTCACCAGTGGCCTCGCCCAGCGCCGCATGGTCCTTGGGAGTGAAGCTGAAATTGCGCTGGCTGCCGACCCGCCGGATCTCGACATTGCCCTTCTCGTCGGTGCCGTCGGGCACGTCGTCGAAGGGCAGGTTGGGCAGCACTTCCAGGCGCCGCGTCAGCTCGGCATCGAGCTCGGCCGTCTGCGCTTCGCCCTTCTTCATCGCGTCCTCGAGCGAGGCCACTTCCGCCATCAGCGCCTCGGCGGGCTCGCCCTTGCGCTTGGCGATGCCGATCTGCTGGCTGAGCGCACGGCGCTTGGCTTGCACGCTTTCGCTCTCGGTGATGGCGGCGCGCCGGCGCCGGTCGATCTCGAGCAGCTCGGCCGACAAGGGCGCCAGGTTGCGCTTCCTGAGGCCGGCGTCGAAGGCGGCGGGGTTCTCGCGGATCAAGCGGATGTCGTGCATGGCTCAAACGTCGGCGGCCTGATCGGCCTTCGCATCCTCTTCCTCGCGTTTCTTCTCGATCCAGCGCCCGATCAGGATGCTGACCTCGTAGAAGGCGATCAGCGGCCCGGCCAGGGCCAGCTGGCTGATGACATCGGGCGGCGCCAGGACGGCGGCGACGATGAAGCAGATGACGATGGCGTAGCGCCGCTTGGCCTTGAGCGAAGCGCTCGTCAAGATGCCGACGCGCATCAGCAGCGTGAGCAGCACCGGCATCTCGAAGGCGAAGCCGAAGGCGAACACCAGCTGCAGCACGCGCTGCAGGTAGTCGGACGAACGCAGGGTCTTCTCGATGTCGGGCGGCGCGTAGCGCGTCAGCATGAAATTGATCACGTACGGCATGACGATGTAGTACATCACCGCGCAGCCGGCATAGAACATGAACGGCGTGGCGATCAGGAACGGCAGCAGCGCCTTCTTCTCGTTGCGATAGAGGCCCGGTGCCACGAACAGCCAGATCTGGGTGGCGATCAGCGGGAAGCCGACGATCAGGGCCACGAAGCCCGAGAGCTTCACGGTGACGAAGAAGAACTCGAAGATGTCGAGGACGATGAGCTTGTAGCCCTCGTGCCGGGCCGGCTCGATCAGGAACTCGAAGATCGGCTTGGCGAAATAGAAGGTGACGAAGAAGACGGCGAAGAAGCAGATCAGCGCATAGATCAGCCGCTTGCGCAGCTCGATCAGATGATCGAGCAGCGGCATCGGCTTGTCGTCTTCGGGTCCGTCGTGCGTGGTCACGGGGGAGGTGGTCAGCGCTGGAGAAACGGCATTGCGTGGCGCGTTATGCCGCCCTTTGCGCCGCAATTCAAAGAGCTAATTCAGCCCTATTCGGCCGCGGCCTTGGCGGGTTTTTCCTCAGCCGTTGCGTGGGCCGGCTCGGTTTCGTTGGCGACTGGCGGCGGCGATTCCGATGGGGCTTCGACCGATGCGGTAGCGATCGGCAGCGCCGCCGGTTCGGCTGCTTTCTCCTCGCCGGTATCTGCGCCTACGTCGGCACCTACCTGGGGCGCCGAATCGGGCTCGGCCAGCGGGTTCTCGAGCGTGCTCTTGGCATCGGCCAGTGCCTTGTCGCCCTCGGCGATGCCTTCCTGGATGTGCTCGCGGATCTGCTGCGTCGGATCGAGCGACTTGAGGTCGAGGCCGCCCGAGCCGTCCTCGAGCTGCTTCTTCACCTGGTCGAGCTCGGACTGGCGGATCATCTCGTCGACATGGCCGCGGAACTCCGACGCCATGCCGCGCATGCTCGACATCCAGCGACCCCAGGTGCGCAGCAGGCCGGGCAGCTCCTTAGGGCCGATCACGATCAATGCCACGATCGCGATGACCAGCAGCTCTGGACTGTCGATACCGAACATGCTGACTGGGTCCGCGCCGCCGCGGCCGCTCAGACCTTGGCGGCAGTATCCTGATGAACTTTCTCGCCTGACTGCGTCGTCGTGGCCTCGGCCTGAATCTGCTTGGCCGAGTCGCCCGGCTGGCCCTGATTGGCCGGTGGCGCCTCATCCTGGCCCGCGCCGACGCCCTTCTTGAAGGCCTGCAGGCCCTTGCCGAAATCGCCCATCAGCTGCGAAACCTTGCCGCGACCGCCAAACAACAGCAGCACAACAGCCAGCACGATGATCCAGTGCCAAATGCTGAAGCTACCCATATGAACATGCTCCCAAGAAGTATTGCGCTCGCCGTCGGGTGATTATGGCACCCGGCATGAAGACCCGGCAACCTGCGGAATACGGCGGGATTTTGGCTCAGCGACCCTGCTCTTCAGCAGCCAGAGGCTCGTCAGCTTCTTCCTCGTCCTGCTCCAGCGGCAAGTCGGGCTCTTCTGGCCTGAATATGGGGGGCTGGGAGCGCGGGTCCAAGAGGCCGGCGGCCTTCAATTCCTCATGGCCCGGCAGGTCGTCGAGCGAGGCGAGGCCGAAATGCTCTAGGAAGAAATCGGTCGTTCCCCACGTAACAGGTCTGCCGGGCACGCGCCTGCGGCCCATTGGCCGGATCCAGTTCTGCTCGAACAACAGGTCGAGCGTGCCCTTGCTCAAGCCGACGCCGCGCACCTGCTCGATCTCGGTGCGCGTCACCGGCTGGTGATAGGCGATGATGGCGAGCGTCTCGATGGCGGCGCGCGACAGGCGGCGCGTCACCGGCCGCTCGATCTTGAGCTTCTCCGACAGGTCGGGCGCGGTGCGGAAGGCATAGCCGCCGGCCACTTTCACGAGGTTCACGCCGCGATTGGCATAGAGTGCGGCAAGGTCGGCGAGCAGCCGCTGCACGTCGGCGTCGTTGGGCAGCCGGTCGGCCAGCTCGGTCTCGTCGAGAGCCTGGGTGCCGGCAAAGATCAGCGCCTCCAGGAGTCGCAAGTGCTGCGCATGGTCGGGCGACATGGCGTCGCTAACCTTGGGTGCCGTCCTGGGGTTTTCCGTTGCCATCACCGTCACCGCGGCTCGCTGCGTTTACGCAAATGGATCGGACCGAAGCGCGTCGTCTGGCGCAGCTCGATCTGTCCGTCCTTGGCGAGCTGCAGGCCCGCCACGAAGGTGGAAGCCAGCGCCGAGCGCCGGCGGGTGGGATCGGTGAGGCCGGCCGGCAGGAACGCCTCGAGCACCTGCCAGTCGATGGCGATGCCCAGCATGCGCCCCAGCCGCTCGGCCGCCTCCTCGACCGAAAAGAACTGCATCGGCTCGATCCGGTAGGTGTCGGCGTCCTTCGGCCGCACCTGATTGCCGTAGGCATGCAGCAGGTCGAACAGCTTGACGTCCCAGATGGCGCGGCGGACGACGATGACGCCCTCGGGCGCGCCGCGCGCGAACACATCCTTGCCAAGCTGCGGCCGCGCCATCAGCCGCACGCCCGCCTCCTGCATCGCCTCGAGCCGGCGCAACTGCCATTGCAGGGCGTCGGCCATTTCCTGGCCGGAAGGCTCCTCGCCCTCCGGCGGCTCGGGCAGCAGCAGCCGCGACTTCAGGTAGGCGAGCCACGCCGCCATCACCAGGTAGTCGGCGGCGAGCTCGAGTCTCAGCCGCCGCGCCTGCGCCACGTGCGCCAGGTACTGGTCGACCAGCGCCACCATGGAGATGCGGCGCAGATCGACCTTCTGGTCGCGCGCTAGGGTCAGCAGCAGGTCTAGCGGGCCTTCGAAGCCTTCGAGATTGACGATCAGCTCACCCTCGCCCGGCGCGATGACGTCGGGTCCGCCGGCGGCGAACTTGTCCGCATTGGCGGGGGGTTCAGAGGGAGGGTTGGTAGGCTGGTTCATATGGTCCCGGTTTAGTCCAGCGGCGGCTCGGGCCGCCACTGGATTTGGCCCTGCCTTATCCCCATTCGGGCAATAACGACGCGAATTGCCGGGCGGCATCGGCCAGCCCGGCCTTGCCGAGCGGCTGGCGATGGCGAGCGACCGTCCGGCGGCCGGTGCTGAAGCGGCGGCTGGCATCGTCGCTCATCGGGCCGACGCGGCCGGCAACCTCGACCATCTCGGGCATCTCGCCGCCGCAATGCAGTGCCAGGTCGCAGCCCGCCGCCAGCGCGCGGTCGGCCCGGTCGCCGAGGCTACCGCCCAGCGCCTGCATGGAAAGGTCGTCGGACAACAACATCCCGTCGAAACCGATATGGCCGCGGATCACCTTGTGCAGGCCCTCGGGCGACACCGTGATGGCGGCGCGCCGGTCGACGGCGTCGAACAGCAGATGGCCGGTCATCGCCCACGGCAGGTCGGCGAGCAGCTTGAACGGCAGGAAGTCGGTGCGCTCCAGCACCTGGCGCGTCGCCGTCACCCGGGGCAGCGCGTAGTGCGAATCGACGGTGGCGCGGCCGTGTCCGGGCATATGCTTGATCACCGGCGTCACGCCTTCAGCCATCAGGCCTTCGGCGGCGGCGCGGCCCAGCGCCGCCACGGCCTCCGGCTGGGCGGCATAGGCCCGATCGCCGATCACGGTATGCGTCTCGGGATGGGCAAGGTCGAGCACCGGCAGGCAATCGACGTCGCAGCCGATCGACGCGACGTCGACGGCCAGCAAGCGCGAATTGAGCCGTGTCGCCAGCAGCCCGCGTTCGGGGTCGCGCCGGTAGAGGTCTCCCAAGGCCTTGGCTGGCGGCGCCTTGCGCCAATGCGGCGGCTTGAGCCGCGCCACGCGGCCGCCTTCCTGGTCGATCAGCACCGGCGCGTCGGCGCGCGCCACCGAGGAGCGCAGCGCCTCGACCAGGCGCCGCGCCTGTTCGGGGGTATCGATGTTGCGCGCAAACAGGATGAAGCCCAGCGGATTGGCGTCGCGGAAGAAGTCGCGCTCGCTGGGGGCTAGCTCGAGGCCGGCGCAACCGAAGATGACAGCTTTGGGTGTCATATCTGTTGCCTTTCGCGAGCGCCGGCCTGCCGCCGGCGCTGTCGCGTCACTGTTTCGCCGGCGGGATGACGATGCACTCGGTTTTGCGGCTCTTCAAAGTGCCGCAGACGCTCTGCGCCTGCTTCTCGTCGAGAGGTCCCGCCTGGACGCGGTACCACACGCCTTTGTCGCCGAGATCGGCGCGCGCCGGCTGCATGCGCAGGCTGCCCAGAACGTCGCCGTGCGCCGCCTGCAGGCGCGCCCAGGTCGACTTGGCGATCTCCTCGCTTTTCACCGAGGCGATCTGCACCCGCCAGCCGCCGGTCGGGCCCGACATATTGTCGATCAGGCTGGCGATGCTGGGACCGGCATCCGGCGCAGGCGCCGTCGACGGCGCCTGGGTCACGGTCGGCTGGCTGCCGGCCGGTGGCGGGGTCGAGCTGGGTGTCGAGTCTGTCGAGGCAGGCGCTGAGGAGGTTGCCGGCGGCGGGGTCGGGCCGACCTGGCCGGCTGCGGGGCCGGACGCGGTTGGCTTCGTGGCGGGCGGCGTCGTGGACGACGCGGTCTGCAGCGGCGTCGGGGGCTTGCCATCGCTCTGCGTCGGCTTGGGCGCGCTCGGCAGCGGCATGCCGTTGGGCGGCAGCTTGGGAACGGTGGGTCCCGGCAGCAGCTTTTCCGGCTGGACCGGCACCGCCCCCGGCGAGATGCGGTTATAGACTTCTTTATCCTGGTTGGGCGGGACGAAGCCGCCGGCATTCTCCGGCTTCTCCCGCGCCGGCGTGGCCGGTGCCTGGACGACCAGCGGTTCCAGCCCCTGGCCGCCCGCCTGCACGTCCTGGTTATGCGCCCACCACACCACCCCACTGAAGCTCGCAATGGCGGCGACCGAGACCATCATGGTCAGGATCTGGCCGCGCCGGCGATTGACCCGCGCCAGCAGCGAATCCCTGGGCGGCGGCGGGATCGCATCGGGCTCGTGGCCCAGGATCGTGGCGGCGGCGGGACGGGACGGCGGCTCGAGTCGCACGGCAACCGACTCGTTGGGCCGGTAGATCCTCGGTCCGTCGCCGGAGGGGGGCCGGCGGACATGCATTCCTTATCTCATTTCCTCGACGGGAGTGACGCCGAAGACCTTTAGGCCCGATCCTATCACAAATCCGACTCCCTGTACCAAGGCCAGGCGGGCGCGCGTCAGCTCCGGCTCGTTCTCGACGATGAAACGCAAGACAGGCTCGTCGCGGCCGCGATTCCAATGGGCGTGGAAGGCGGCGGCCAAGTCGTAAAGATAAAAGGCGATGCGGTGCGGCTCGTGCGCCTGGGCGGCGGCCTCGACCTGCCGCGGCCACTGGGCGATCAGACGTACCAGGGCAAGTTCGCCGGCATCGCCCAGACGGTCGAGTAGGGCGCTGTCCAACCCCTCGACCACGATGCCGGCGGCGCTCGCTTGCCGCATAACGGATCGCGTCCGCGCATGGCCGTACTGCACATACCAGACGGGATTGTCGCGTGACTGTTCTGTGGCCTTGACCAGGTCGAAGTCGAATTGTGCATCGTTCTTGCGGGTTAGCATGGTGAAGCGCACGACGTCCGGCCCGACCTCGTCCAGCAAATCGCTCAAGGTGACGAAGGTGCCGGCCCGCTTGGACATGCGTACCAGTTCGCCGCCGCGCATGACCCGCACCAGCTGGCAGAGCTTGACATCGAGCTCGCCCTTGCTTGCAGTGATGGCCGTCACCGCCGCCTTCATGCGCTTGACGTAGCCGCCATGGTCGGCGCCCCAGATGTCGATCATGTCGGCAAAGCAGCGCCGGAACTTGTCGTAGTGATAGGCGATGTCGTTGGCGAAGTAGGTCCAGCTGCCGTCCGACTTCTTGAGCGGCCGGTCGACCTCGTCGCCGAACTGTGTCGCGCGGAACAGCGTCTGCTCGCGATCTTCCCAGTCGTCGGGCTTCTGGCCCTTGGGCGGCTCGAGCCGGCCCTGGTAGATCAGGCCCTTGCCTTCGAGATCCGCGAAGGCGCGACCGACGGCGCCGCTTTGCACGAGGGCGCGCTCCGACGAATAGACGCCGATCTTCACCCCGAGCTTGTCGAGATCGGCCTTGATGTCGGCCATCAGGGTGTCGACGGCGAAGGCGCGCATCTCGGGCAGCCAGTCGGCCTCCGGCTTGTCGATCCAGCGCGCGCCGTCGCGCCTGGCGATCGCCGCGCCGACATCCTTCAGGTAGTCGCCGGGATAGAGGCCCTCGGGAATGGCGCCGATCTTCTCGCCCAGCGCCTCCCGGTAGCGGAGATAGGTCGAGCGGCCGAGGATGTCGACCTGCGCGCCGGCATCGTTGATGTAATACTCCTTGGTGACGTCGTAGCCTGCCTTGGCCAGCAGGTTGGCGAGCGCATCGCCGACGACCGCGCCGCGCGCATGCGCCACGTGCAGCGGACCCGTGGGATTGGCCGAGACATACTCGACGTTCACCTTCTTATTGGCACCCATGGGGGAGTCGCCGTAGGCGAGGCCCGCCTTCAGGCAGTCGCGCAAGCGCTCGCGCCAGAAGGCGTCGCTGAGCTTGAGGTTGATGAAGCCCGGCCCCGCCACCGCGCCCTCGACCACATCCGGGTTGGCCTTCAACCGCCCCAGCAGCGCTTCGGCGATCTCGCGCGGCTTCTTGCCGGCGGCGCGCGCCAGCACCATCGCGGCATTGGTCGCGATGTCGCCGTGCGCCGGATCGCGCGGCGGCTCGGCCGTGATCGCCGAAAAGTCGAGCGCCGCCGGCAGCTCGCCCGCCGCCTGCATGGCCTTGAGCGCAGCCTCGATCTCACCGACGAAATGGCGGTACGGGTTCATGGCGCGGGGGGTTTTAGCGCCTTACTGGTAGAGGTCAAACAGGCGGCGGTGCTCGTCGAGGGCGTAGCGGTCGGTCATGCCGGCGATGTAGTCGGCGACGATGCGGGCCCGGGCCGGGCGCTCGGCCGCCTCGGCGCGCTCGCGCCAGGGCGGCGGCAGGCAGTTGGGCTCGGCAAAGAGGATGCCGAACAGGTCCATGACGACGCGCCGCGCCTTGGAGTGCGAGCGGTTGAGATGCCAGTGCTCGTACATGCGCTTGAACAGGAACGCCTTGATGGTGCGGTCGGTCGCCGTCATCGCCTCGGAGAACGCCACCACCGGCCGGCCAAGCGCGCGGATGTCGGCGACGGTCTTGGCCTTGGCCGCGGCCAGCCGCCGGCGCGTCTCGCTGAGCACATCCTCGACCATGGCGTTGATCATGCGGCGGATCGCTTCGTGGATCAGGCGCGAGTGAGCGAGGCCCGGATACTTCTTCTCGACGGCGACGAACATCTCGCCGACCAGCGGCAGGCCCTTCAACTCGGCGATCTCGAACAGCCCGGCCCGCAGGCCGTCGTCGATGTCGTGGTTGTTGTAGGCGATGTCGTCGCTCAGTGACGCGACCTGCGCCTCGGGGCCGGCATAGCCGCCGAGCTCGAGGTCATGGTCCTGGCAGTATTCGACGATCGCCGCCGGCAGGTCGCCAAGCTCGCGGCCGTCCCTCAGGAGCGGGCCGTTGTGCTTCACCGCGCCTTCCAGCGTCTCCCACGAGAGGTTGAGGCCGTTGAACTCGGCGTAGCGCTCCTCGAGCTTGGTCAGGATGCGCAAGGTCTGGGCGTTGTGGTCGAAGCCGCCGAACGGCGCCATGGCAGCGTGCAGCGCCTCCTCGCCGGCATGGCCGAACGGCGTGTGGCCGAGATCGTGGGCGAGCGCCACCGCCTCGCCGAGATCCTCGTCCAGCCGCAAGGTGCGGCAGATCGTGCGCGCGATCTGCGCCACTTCCAGCGAGTGCGTCAGGCGCGTGCGGTAGTGATCGCCCTCGTGATAGACGAAGACCTGCGTCTTGTGCTTCAGCCGCCGAAACGCCGTCGAATGGATGATGCGGTCGCGGTCGCGCTGGAAGGGACTGCGGGTGGCGGACTCGGGCTCGGCATACAGGCGGCCGCGGCTCGCCCACGGCAAGGTGGCATAGGGCGCCAGCGCCTGGTGTCGCCACATCTCGTCGGCCACAGCGTCCTTCCTCCGTCGAGGCCTGTTTACGCGTTCCCCACCGCGCCAACAACCGGCGCCAAACGTCAAGCCGCCGGCGACTTGCGGCCGTTACGGCGCGAGAGATAGAGGCCGACCACGAGGACCAGGCCGGCGCCCAGCGCCGCGCAGGTGATCTCGGCATTGGGAATGGTGGCATCGAGCCAGGCCGCGGTCGAGCCGGGCTTCACCACCTGGACGAGATGGCCGCTGGCGTCCAGCTGCTCGTAGCGGCCGTCGCCCGCCAGCACCTCGCCCGCGATCCAGCCGATCAGCCCGGCGCCGATCATCGCCACCCAGGGGTAGCGGTCGAGCACGTTGGCGATGATCGCGGCACCCAGCATGATCACCGGCACGCTGACTACCAGGCCGACGCAGACCAGGGTCATGTCGCCGTGCGACGCCGCGCTCATGGCGATGGCGTTGTCGAGGCTCATCACCGTATTGGCGAGGCAGATGGTGCCGATCGCCGCCCACAGGGTCGAATGCGACTTCACCTTCCCCTCGCCGCTGGCGTCCTGCTCCGACAAAAGCTTGATGCCGATCCACAGCAGCATCAGCCCGCCGACCAGCTTCAGATAGGGAATGCCCATCAGGAAATTGACGATGCCGCTGAAGATGATCAGCAGGAGGATGGCGCCCAGGCTGCCGAACAGGATGGCGGGGCGGCGCAGCCGTTCGGGCAGGCCATGCGCGGCCAGCGCAATCACCACGGCGTTGTCGCCGCTCAGGATGACGTTGGCGACGATGACCTTGCCCAGCGCGCCCCAGAACAGGCCGGAGCCGAGATCCGGAACCGAAAAGTGCATCAGTTCTCCCGCCACTGCATTGGCGCGCTTTCCCCGCCCTTCATTGCCGGGCACCATATCGCAATCGCTTCGCCTGTACACGGCGATGCCCGGAGCTGAAGGACTGAAGGAACAAGAACCGAGGAAATACATGGCGAGCGTGAGCGGCTACAACAAGATGTTTCCGGTGTCGTGGACGGAGCTGCATCGCGACGCCCGCGCGCTGGCCTGGCGGCTGGCCGACCTCGGGCCCTTCAAGGGCGTAGTGGCGATCACGCGCGGCGGGCTGGTGCCAGCCGCCATCATCGCGCGCGAGCTCAACCTGCGCCTGATCGACACGGTGTGCTGTTCGACCTACGACCGCATGGAACGCGGCGCCAAGGTCGAGGTGCTGAAGGGAACCGCCGCCGAGCAGGACAGGGGCAAGGGCTGGCTGATCGTCGACGACCTGGTCGACACCGGCGTCACCGCCAAGACGGTGCGGGCGCTGCTGCCCCAGGCGCACTTCGCCACCGTCTACGCCAAGCCCGCCGGCCGCCCGACCGTCGACAGCTACATCACCGAGGTGAGCCAGGACACCTGGATCCTGTTTCCTTGGGACCAGGAAGCGGTGATGGCGAAGACCATCATCGAAATGAAGGGCGCGCAGTAGTCGTTGCCATCAAGCTTGGATCCCCTCCCCATTCACATGGGGATATTGGACGGGAGAGGGTGTAGAAGAGCGCCCTATGGAAAACCTCTGGAAGGCGAGTGACGCCAAGGCGGCGGTCGCGAGCCACGCCAAGAAAGGCATCGGCGAGGACCTGGCGCTGCGCGTCTACACCACGCGGCTCTTGGGCGGCGAGCCCAAGCTGGTGCTGCATGGCGGCGGCAACACCTCGGTCAAGACGCGCATGGCCGACATCAGCGGCCAGACGATCGACGTGCTGTGCGTCAAGGGCAGCGGCTGGGACATGGGCACCATCGAGGCGCCCGGCCTGCCGGCGGTGCGGCTGGAGCCGCTCAAGGAGCTGCATGGCCTGCAGGCGCTCTCCGACGAGGACATGGTCAACGTCCAGCGCAGCAACCTGTTGGATGCCAAGGCGCCCAATCCTTCCGTAGAGACGCTGCTGCACGCCTTCCTGCCGCACAAGTTCATCGACCACACGCATTCCAATGCCGTGCTGGCGCTCACCGACCAGCCCGACGGCGAGGCGCTGGCCGCCGACGTCTACGGCAAGCGCGCGGCGCTGGTGCCCTACGTCATGCCGGGCTTTGCGCTCGCCAAGAAGTGCAGCGAGGTCGGCAAGGCCAACCCGAACGTCGACGGCCTGATCCTGCTGAAGCACGGCATCTTCTCGATGGGTGCCACGGCGGAAGAAGCTTATGGGCGCATGATCGACCTCGTGAGCATGGCCGAGCAGCGGCTGGCCAAGGCGACGCGCAAGATCTTCCCCGGCGCCAGCTTGCCGGCCAAGCCCGCCAGCGTCGCCGACGTGGCGCCGATCCTGCGCGGGCTTTTGTCCATTCCGGCGAAGGCCGGCGGCCGCGAGGCGGCGCAGCGCTTCGTGTTCGAGTTCCGCAGCAATCCTGAGATCCTGGCCTATCTGAACGGCAAGGAAGTCGCGCGCTACAGCCAACAGGGTCCGGTCACCCCCGACCATGCCATCCGCACCAAAGGCTGGCCGCTGATCGCGTCGGCACCTGAGTCGGGCAAGCTCGACGCCTTCAGGACGGAAACGAAAGCCGCGCTCGAGAAGTTCGTGGCGGGCTATCACGCCTACTTCGAGCGGCACAATCCCAAGCAGCCCGTGCCGAAGAAGGAGCTCGATCCGGTGGCACGCGTCGTGCTGGTGCCGGGCCT
>JBPYDO010000111.1:0-2610 GCA_051985755.1 Reyranella sp.
GCGCGGCGCCGGCCACCACGATCGTCTTGCCGTCGAAGCGGATCAGCATCGTCTAGGCGAGATCCTCGAAGGCCGTCTCCTTGAGGCTCGCAAGCACGAGAGTCGACACGATGGCGGCAGCAATCAGGTACCAGACCGGTGCCGTGGGAGTGCCGAACTTCTCGATCATCCAGATCGACAGATAGGGTGCCGAGCCGCCGAATATGGCGACGGCCAGCGCGTAGCCCGTCGTCATCCAGGTCGACCGGCTGCGGGTCGGGAAGATCTCGGAGATCGCCGCCGGCCCGGCCCCGGAGTAGAGCGAAATCAACAGCGCGACCACGATCTGGATGATGATCAGCACAGCGAGCGGAACGCTGCCCGAGGAGAGGTAGCTGAACAGCGGCCAGGGCAGCACGATGAAGGCCACGCTCGAGGTCAACAGCAGGGGTTTGCGGCCCATGCGATCGGACAGGTAACCGAAGATCGGGATGCCAACGATAAGCGCAATGAGGCCGATCGTGTTTGACCACAGCGCAGCGGCCGGGGTCAGCTTCATGTACTTCGCGGTCCAGCTCGGCATATAGGTCAGCAGGACGTAGAAGACCACGGTCCAGAGGATGGTGAATCCGAAGGCCCGCGCGGCCAGCGCGACGCCGGCGGCTCCCGTCGTCGGCGCCGTGGCCTTGACCTTCTCATAAGCCGGCGTTTCGTCGATGGTGCTGCGCATGTAGATGCCGATTGGCCCGATCAAGCCGCCAAACAGGAACGGCACGCGCCATCCCCAATCCACCATCTGGTCCGGAGTCAACACGGTGTTGAGCAAGGCGGAGATCATCGAGCCGAGCAGCAGGCCCGCCACGACGCTCATCTGCTGATAGCTGCCGAACAGGCCGCGTTTTCCCTTCGGCGCCCACTCGACAATGTAAGAGGTCGAGCCGCCCCATTCGCCGCCGGTCGAAAATCCCTGCATCAGCCGCGCTACCAGGAGTAGTGCGGGCGCCGCCGCGCCGATCGCGGCGTGAGTCGGCAGGATGCCGATCAAGATCGTGCCGGCGGCCATCAGGAAGATGGTGAGGAGCAGCGCTACCTTGCGCCCCCGCGTATCGCCCAGGCGGCCGATCACGATGGCGCCCACCGGGCGTGCCACGAAGCCCAGGCCGAAGGTCAGAAAGGCTGCCAGCAGCTCGGTGACGTCGTCTTTGCCGGGAAAAAAGTTCCTGCCGATATAGCCGGCGACGAAGCCGTAGACCGCGAAGTCGTACCATTCGAGGACATTGCCGATAACGGCCGCCCGGACGGCACGACGACTCGCCGCCGTTGCCGGCAAGCCTATCGAAGTTGCTGTCATTGTCGTTCCCCCATTCTCGTTGGGGGGATGCTAACACGATTCAGTGATCGCGCGCCTAGACCCGAACGACCTTGCCGGGGTTCATGATGTTTTGCGGATCGAGCGCACGTTTCAAGGTTCGCATGACATCGAGCTCGACCTGGCTGCGGTAGTGGGCCAGCTCGTCGACTTTGAGCTGGCCGATTCCGTGCTCGGCCGAGATCGAGCCGCCATACTTCACCACCAGATCGTAGACCGCGCCGCTGATTGCCTCAGCATGGGCCATGAAACGCGACTTGTCCCAGCCGGTTGGCGCCTGACAATTGAAGTGCAGATTGCCGTCGCCGACATGCCCGAAAATCAAAGGCCGGCACTCGGGCAGCACCTTCTTCATGGCGGCCACGCCCTCGGGCACGAACGGCGGGATCTTGCTGACCGCTACCGAGATATCATGCTTGATCGACGGGCCTTCCCGTTTGGACGCCTCGCTGTGGTTGTCGCGCAGAGACCAGAGCGCGCGCGACTGGGCTTCGGTCTGGGCGATCACGGCGTCAACGATCAGGCCCTTTTCCATGGCCTCGCCGAGATAGGCCTCCATCTTTTCGCGCAGGCCCCCGGCGTTGGCACCCTCTGGACGCGCCCGGGTCGAAGACCATTCCATCAAGACATACCAGTCGTGCCTGTCCTGCAGCGGGTCGGTCGTGCCCGGGATGTGCCCCAGCACCAGGTCGATGCCCAGCCGGCCCATCAGCTCGCACGAGGTGACGTTGTCTTCCGAGGCTGAGTTGGCCCCGCTCAGCAGCTCGACTGCCGCGCTCGGCGTGGCGATGGCCATCCACGATGTCGCGTTGTCCTTGGGCTTGGGCCAGACCTTCAGCACGGCCTTGGTGATGATGCCCAAGGT
Source organism: Reyranella sp. (assembly GCA_051985755.1). Taxonomy (GTDB): domain Bacteria; phylum Pseudomonadota; class Alphaproteobacteria; order Reyranellales; family Reyranellaceae; genus Reyranella. The sequence goes on from JBPYDO010000111.1 coordinate 2,214, forward strand.
GCCTTCCGCGCCGAGGTACAAATCACGCAGGTCGTAGCCGGTATTGTCCTTCTTGAGCGCACGCAGGCCGTTCCAGACCTCGCCTTGCGGCGTCACGACCTCGAGGCCCAGCACGAGATTGCGCGCATTGCCGTAGTGCAGCACCTGCACGCCGCCGGCATTGGTCGAGAGGTTCCCGCCTATGGTGCAGCTTCCTTCCGCACCAAGGCTCAAGGGGAATAGCCGGTCGTGCTCGGCCGCCGCCTCCTGGATCGTCTTCAGCACCACGCCCGCTTCGACCGTCATCGTGTAGCCGATCGGGTCGATGTCGAGGACGCGGTTCATGCGGCTGAGGGACAGCACGATCTCGCGGCCCGCTTCGTGCGGCGTGCCGCCGCCCGACATGCCGGTGTTGCCG
>JBPYDO010000112.1:0-9811 GCA_051985755.1 Reyranella sp.
CCGTGCCGATGCCGCGGCAATGCGCTTTCGTCTATGCCGACGCCTATACCAAGAATCAGATGAGCGAGAGTGAGGTGCAGGACACCGCGCTCTCGATCTGCAGGCAGAAGCTCACCCAGCTCGGGCCGCTCGGCGACAACTATGGTGTCGATTGCCAATGCCGGGTGGTGATCAGCGATGGAACCTACGTCGTGCCGCGCGCGAGCATGCCCGACCAGGCCTACGGCCCTGTCTCGATCTTCTATCGCGACGACAAGGGTAACGTCGCTCGCCTCAACGGCGTGGCGCGCTATGGCGCCCTCATCGCCCATGATCGCTCGGTCACTTTCTCGGTCGAGAACCCGCACTCCGAGGAGGTTTGCCAGGGCACCTTCACCAACGACTCCGGCAATGCCGGCCGCTTTTCGCTGTCCTGCTTCAACGGCAAGTTCAGCAGCAACGGAACCTATCAAAGCAAGCTGGGCGCGCCGAACGACCACATCATCGGCCGCGGCATGACGCGGCAGGGGCTGCCGATCGTCATGGTGATCGGCCTGCCGTCACAGCTGGCCGCCGCCACCTATGGGGCGATCTGAGATGCGGCGCTGGTTGCCTTCGCTGCTGATGGCGTTGGCGGCCGCGCCGCTCGTTGCTCATGCCCAGAGCGCGGGCGAAGTCGAGCGCTGCTTCCAGACCCCCGAGGCCTGCAACCAGTATGGCGGTGCTCCGCGACCTGTGGCTCCGGCACCCGCCGCAAGCGCGCCCCGTCCTGCGCCAGCTCCCGACTACACAACCGTGCTGCAGAGTCCCGAGCCCTAGCGGCGCAAGCTGCAGGAGTCGCTGCGTACGCTCGACAAGTACAACGGGCCGATCGACGGCGATTTGAAGTCGGCGCCGACCGTCAAGGCGATCACGGACTGGCAGAAGGGCCACGGCTACGCCGCGGTCGGCAAGCTGACACCGACCGAGGCGGTGGCGCTCAACAACGAGGCGGCCAAGGTACCGATTCGCCGGGTCAACCCATCGTCATTGGCCGCCGCCCCGCCTCCTGCGGCCAAGCCGCCTTCCAATGCCGAGGCGCTGAAGGCGCTGCGCGCGAGGTTGGCCGAGCGCCGCAAGGCCGCCGAGCCCAAGGCCGCCACCGCGACGCTGGCTCTGTTCCATGACCTCAAGGCCTATGTCGCTGCCGACGGCAAGGGCATCGCCGGCCAGCAGTTCGCGGCCTTTGCCAAATGGTACGCCGACACCAAGGCGGCCGGCCGTACGGTGGGCGACATCTCGCCGGCGGTGGAAGACTACGGCGATGCCAAGGCGGGCCAGGCCGCCACGGCCGAAGTGACGTTCCAGACCAAGCAGGGCGACACCTCCTCTCCGCACTGCATGGTCTTCGCCTGGATAGAGGGGACGCCGCGCAAGAACACGCAGGCCTTCTCCTGCGACGACGTCGCGGGTGTCGAGAAGTGGAAGTCCGAGCAGGCCCTGAAGAGCGCCTGGCGCTAGCGCTTAGAGTACCGTCACGCCGATCATAGAATCTCGGGTGACCAGCGAAGCGAGCTTCGCCTCATCGAAGCCGTCGGTTCCCTTCGGTCGCATAGGCAGCACCAGATAGCGCATGTCGGCGGTCGAATCGTGCACGCGCACGGTGACGTCGTCGGGCAGGTGCGTGCCGAACTCGGCGAGCACGGCTCGCGGCTCGCGCACGGCGCGGCTGCGATAGGCGCGGCTCTTGTACCAGTCGGGCGGCAACCCCAGCACCGAGCGCGGGTAACACGAGCAGAGCGTGCAGACCACGAAGTTATGAACCTGGGGCGTGTTCTCGATCACGACCAGCCGCGTCCCCCGATCCCACTCGATGCCCCGTTCTTCGGTGGCTGCCGTGCCATCCTTGAGGAGCCTTGCCTTGAAAGCGGGATCGACCCACGCATGCGCCACGAGGGCAGCGCCGAGATGCGGGCCACGTCGATCCATGCGTTCGACCGCCGCGCGGATCTCGTCAGCGGTGACGATGCCTTTTTCATTCAACAGCTCGCGCACGGCCATCTCGAGCATCTTGTGATGCGTGAGCGTGTCGTCGTGGTCGGGCCGCGGCGCATGCGGGTTCGGGCCCTCATGCGTATGGTTGATGTTGTCCATCATGGTTCGAGCCAGTGTTCATAAAGTTCAATGTCGATCGTGTCCGCTGCGGGGCCGGAATACTCCGGCCAGACGTCCTTTTGCATAAAGCGCACCCGGTAGAGAACTTTCTTCCCGCCCGGGCGGCCGTAGGCGAGCTCCTCGGGATTGCCGAATTCGCCGCAGATCCGCTCGACCACGCCGGCCTTGCCGCGGATGTAGTAGGGCGTGCGGACGTGGCCGGGCGGATTGCCGCGGCGAACCCGCACATTAGAGCCAACGTCGAAGCGCGGCGTCATGGCTTGCCGACTTTCGGGCCAGCATTATCAAAGGGGGCCGGGCGCTTCTCGATGTCGGCCAGCTTGGCGCGCACTTCATCGATGGTGATCGTGCCGCGATGGATCAGGCCCTGGGTAATCGATTCCATCCAGCGCTCATAGTAGGTGAGCTTGTCGTAGGCATCGCCCGGCAACGATTCGATGCCCTTGCGCATTTCGTCGACAGTGAACAGCCCCTTGCGGCCGAGCACCGCCCGCAGCGCGTCGACGCGCTTTTCCCAGAGTTGGTAGTCGTGCTCTTGCCGTTCTACCGGGCCGGCTCGCAGACCGCCCATGTCGTGCACGCCGCGCATGATGAGACTATAGAAAAACCGCTCCGCAGCGTCTAGACAGCGAGCCGCCCCAACGGAGTTCCGCATGAGCGCCATCGTCGATATCCACGCCCGCGAAATCCTGGACAGCCGTGGCAACCCCACGATCGAGGTCGACGTCGAGCTGGAGAGCGGCGCGATCGGCCGCGCCGCGATACCTTCCGGCGCCTCGACCGGCGCGCATGAGGCGGTCGAACTGCGCGACGGCGACAAGAAGCGCTATGGCGGCAGGGGCGTGCTGAAGGCGGTCGCCGCGGTGAACAGCGAGATCATGGACTTGCTGTCCGGCCTCGACGCACGCGATCAGATCAAGATCGACCGGGCGATGATCGAGCTCGATGGAACGCCCAACAAGGCCCGCCTGGGGGCCAATGCCATCCTTGGCGCCTCGCTGGCGGTCGCCAAGGCGGCCGCCGCCGAGAGCAACCTGCCGCTCTTCCGCTATGTCGGCGGCAGCCAGGCTTCGCTCCTGCCGGTGCCGCAGATGAACATCGTCAATGGCGGCGTGCACGCCGACAACCCGATCGACATCCAGGAATTCATGATCCTGCCGATCAAGGCTGACCGCTTTGCCGAGGCGCTGCGCATGGGCTCGGAGGTCTTCCATGCCCTGAAAGCCGAGCTGAAGGACGCCGGCCACAATACCAACGTCGGCGACGAGGGCGGCTTCGCGCCCAACCTCGCCACCGCCGACGAGGCGCTCTCCTTCATCGTGAAGTCGATCGAGAAAGCCGGCTACCGGCCGGGCGAGGATGTCGTGCTGGCGCTCGATCCCGCCTCGAACGAGTTCTTCAAGAACGGCAAGTACGAGCTCGAAGGCGAGGGCAAATCGCTCGATGCCGGCGCCTTGGTCGACTATTACGCTCAGCTGGTCAGTCGGTATCCCATCGTGTCGATTGAGGACGGCATGGCCGAGGACGACGGGGCGGGCTGGAAGGAGATCACCAAGCGGCTCGGCAAGAAGATCCAGCTGGTGGGCGACGACGTTTTCGTGACCGATCCGGAGCGCATCGCTCAGGGAATCCGGGACGGGATCGCCAACGCGGTCCTGATCAAGGTGAACCAGATCGGCACGCTCAGCGAAACGATGGACGCTGTGGCGATCGCGCGCCGGGCAGCCTACGGCACGGTGATGTCGCATCGCTCGGGTGAAACCGAGGATTCCACCATCGCCGACCTCGCCGTCGCGGCCAGCTGCGGCCAGATCAAGACCGGGTCGATGTCGCGCTCCGACCGCCTCGCCAAGTACAATCAGCTGCTGCGCATCGAGGAGCAGCTGGGAACCCAGGCCCGTTTTGCCGGCGGGTCCGTCTTGCGCTAGCGACGGAACGCCGGCCGTTCCTCGGGAGCAGAGAAATCGCCACCTTGGCCGGACAGTAGGCTCAGCCCCGTCTCGCGCTGGAACATCACCATGTCGAGCGAGGGCGCCTTGCCAGTGAGGCGCGTGAGGATGGTATGCGCCTGGGCGCGGTGATGCGTCTGGTGATTGAAGAAATGCAGAAGGATCGGCGCCAGGTGCTGCTCGATGTCGGCCGGGCTGCGCAGCGTGCTGTAGCGCACGGTCCCGGCAAGGTCTTGTTCGCTGAGCGAAGCGACATAGGACACAATGCGCGCATCTTCGGTGCGACGCGCGGCAAGCAGATCGCCAATGCTGTCGTATAAAATGGCGTCGAGCTCGGTCGGTTTGCGGCCTTCACCGGTGAAGACGAACATCCAGATCCGATCGCCGATCAGAATGTGGTTGAGCGTGGCATGGATCGACCCGAAGAAGGCGCCGTGGTCGGCGCGGTAATCGGCGTCGGCAAGGCCGGCACTCGCGGCATAGATCCGCTCGTTGGCCCAGCTGTTGTAACGAGCCAGCATCTCAAACAGCGGTTTTAGGGTCATTGTTCGAACGTCACTTCGTAGTGATCGGCGAATTCGTCGCCGGCAAATCGATCCCGAGATCGAGCTCGTAGAGCGAGACCTTGTCGTCGAACCGGATGAACAGAGCCTGGGCTTCGGGCTCGACCCGGGCCGTGGTGACGTCGGCACCGCCGAACGCCTTGATGGCGTCGAGTGAGTCCCACTGCGTCATCGCCACCAGCTCCACGCCGTCTGCGACCTCGCGATGCATCAGCCGGGCGCCGCGATTGCCGGCGATGGATTTCAGGATGGGAACGACGGTCTCACCGAAAAACTTGATGTAGGCCACGGCATTCGCCCGGGTGGCCAAGGCCCGCCATTCGCGCACGATCATGGCCAGAGGTTAGTGGCGATCGGCCTGCCGGTATTGGTAAAAATTGACCGTGGCGCGCGTCGATCCGCACAATTCGACGGAATACTGGTGGGACCGGCACCTCGCCGGCCTCAGCCTGATGTGCGCCGACTTCACGACGCACGAGTACCCGCAGCACACCCACGATGCCCTGGTGGTCGCTATTACGGAGCAGGGCGGCTCGGTCGTGAAAAGCCGCGGCGAGCTGCAGGACGCCACGCCCGCGACCCTCTTCGTGTTCAATCCCGAGGAGCCGCACGGCGGCTGGATGGGGCGCAGCGAGCGCTGGCAGTACCGGTCGCTCTACCTCACTCGGCTGGCGCTCGATCGCCTAGCTGATGAGCTCGGTATCAACGAAGTTCCGTACTTCACGCGCAACACTTTCGCTGATCGCGACTTGATCGCGGCGTTTCACAGGATGCATGTTGCGCTGGAGGACGGCCGCGACGTGTTCCGCGAGCGCGAGCTGCTGGTCGGCTCGTTTGGCGCTTTGTTCCAGCGCCACGGCAGCGGCCGCACGCGCCTCAAGGCGCCGCCGCGCGATCGCATCCTGCTGAGACGCGCCATCGAGTACATGCGCGCGCACTATTCGGGCGATCTTCGGCTCGGAGAGCTCGCGGCGGGAGTGGGTCTCACGACCTTCCAGCTGATCGGCCTCTTCAAGCGAACGGTCGGGCTGACGCCGCACGCATACCTCACCCAGGTGCGGCTCAGCATGGCGTGCCGGCGGCTCCGCCATTCGTCGGCACCGGCGGAGGTCGCGACGGCCGTCGGCTTCTACGACCAGAGCGCGCTCAACAAGCACTTCAAGCGCTGTTACGGCATCACGCCGCTGCAGTTCGCCCGCGCCGCCGCAGCCTGAACCGACAATTTCCGCCAATACGGTTGGACGACACCGGTGTAGCGGAGTTGGCATGCACCTTTACTGCCATGACCATCCCGAAGCGCTCGTGGTGGAGACCGAGATCGCCGACTCCCAGCCGGGCCGGGTGACGCTCGCGCAGTCGCCGTTCTATCCGGGCGGCGGCGGCCAGCTCGCCGATCGCGGCGTCATCCGCTGGAATGGCGGCGAAGCCAGGGTCGTGGGCTTCGACTACGCGGGCGGAAAGCTGTGGCATCTTCTCGACACTGAGGCCGAGCTCGCCGGCAAAGTGGAAGCGTCGGTCGACGACGACTTCCGCCGCAAGATGCGCCAGCTTCATACCGACACACACATACTGAACGCGCTCGTCTTCCAGAGTTTCGATGGCGCTTTGGTGACCGGCGTGCAGATGGCGGAGGACGGCACCGCGCGCATGGATTTCGACGTGCCCGGCGCCGACAATGATCGCCTGCGGGCGCTCGAAGGGCCGATCAACGACATCATCCGCCAGGACATTGCGCTCAACTCTTTCCATGTGCCGATGCACGAAGCACAGGCCGAGCGCGGGCTCATCCGCAGCCGCTCGGTAGCGCCGCCGCCCACGCCGGATGGAAAAATCCGCGTCGTCGAGATCGTCGGCCTCGATCGCCAAGCTTGCGGCGGGACGCACCTCGCCTCGACCGCCGGCTCGCCGCCGATCCGCATCATCAAGGTCGACAACAAAGGTCGTCACAACAGGCGGGTCCGCATCGGGCTGAAGTGAATATTCTTGACTTCCCGACACCATATGTTGCCTTATGGTGCGAGAAAGTTCGCATATGTTGTTGAAGCCGCGTCAGATTTTGGCTCCTGTCATCTTCGCCACGGTGTTCGGCTATTTCGGCTATCACCTGGTGAACGGCGATCGCGGCCTGCTCGCCATGGTTCATCTGCAGCGGGAAACGCAGATTGCCGATCAAAATCTCGCCGAAGCCGAGACAACGCGGAAGATCTGGGAGCGGCGCGTGGCCGCGCTGCGCAACCAGAGTCTCGACCCCGACATGCTGGATGAGCGAGCGCGCAGACTGCTGAACTACGCCGACAAGGACGACATCATCGTCTTCACGCCGACGCGCTAGCACTCTCCTGAAACAATCTGTCCGTCACTATTGTCGCCAGCATAACAATCGCTCAATTGCTGCGCCGCACCCACGCAGGACGGAATAATTCCTGTCAGATCAACTACATCGCCATAGGCAATGCTATAAGCCGCGACGGAGTTGAGGGGACATGCCATGGCGAAACCGGCCACCAAGCCGAAGCTCGTAACGCAGCCTGCAAAACCCAAGTCGTCCACGGCGGGCGAGGCGACGGTGACCGCCGACCAACTCCGACAGTTTTATCGCACTATGCTGCTCATCCGCCGCTTTGAGGAGCGGGCTGGGCAGCTCTACGGCATGGGTCTGATCGGCGGCTTCTGCCATCTCTATATCGGCCAGGAGGCCGTGGTGGTCGGCATGCAGTCGACCATCCGCGAGGGTGACACGGTGGTCACCTCCTACCGCGACCATGGTCACATGCTGGCGGCCGGCATGGACCCCAAGGGTGTCATGTCCGAACTCACCGGCCGCAGCAGCGGGTATTCGAAGGGCAAGGGCGGCTCCATGCACATGTTCAGCCGCGAGAAGAATTTCTTCGGCGGCCATGGCATCGTCGGCGCCCAGGTGCCGATCGGCACCGGCCTCGCCTTCGCGCACAAGTATCGCAATAACGGACTGGTCTCCTTGACCTACTTCGGCGACGGCAGCGCCAACCAGGGCCAGGTCTACGAAGCGATGAACATGGCGGCGCTGTGGAAGTTGCCCGTGGTCTACATCATCGAAAACAACCGCTACGGCATGGGAACGTCGGTCGAGCGCGCCTCGGCAATTACCGAGCTCTACCGCCATGGCGAGTCGTTCGGCATTCCGGGTGAGCAGGTCGACGGCATGGACGTCCTGGCGGTGCGCGCTGCCGGTGACAGGGCAGTCGAGCACGCCCGCACCGGCGGGCCCTATCTCCTGGAGATGCAGACCTATCGCTATCGCGGCCATTCGATGAGCGACCCCGCCAAGTACCGCACCAAGGAAGAAGTCGACAAATACCGCAACGAGCGCGACCCGATCGACCACGTCCGCAAGATGCTGATCGATGAAAAGATGGCCGATGAGGCGGCGGTGAAGGCGATCGACGGCGAAATCCGCAAGATCATCAACGATGCCGCCGAATACGCGCAGCACAGTCCGGAGCCGGACCCGGCAGAACTGTGGAACGACGTCCTGGTCGGAGACTGATCGATGTCGATTCCGGTTCTGATGCCCGCGCTCTCGCCGACCATGACCGAGGGCAAGCTGGCGAAATGGCACGTCAAGGTGGGCGACGCGGTCAAGGCGGGCCAGGTGATCTGCGAGATCGAGACCGACAAGGCGACCATGGAGGTCGAGGCGGTCGACGAGGGCACGGTAGCGCAGATCCTGGTAGCGGAAGGCGCCGAAGGCGTCGCCGTCAACACGCCGATCCTCGTTCTGGCGGCGGAAGGCGAGAGCGTCGCCGATGCGGCCCGCAGCGCACCGCCGGTTCCGCCGCCCAGAGCGGACAATCAGAACATCGCGCCGATGCCGGCTGCCGAAGCTGCGCCAGTGGCCCGCGCGTCAGTGGCCACCGCGCCCAGGCCAGCCGCCGCTCCGCCAGCGGCGGAGCCGGAATGGACCGGCAAGACGCAGCGGCTCACCGTGCGCGAGGCCCTGCGCGATGCCATGGCCGAGGAAATGCGCAAGGACGGCGACGTCTTCCTGATGGGCGAGGAGGTCGCGCAGTACCAGGGCGCTTACAAGGTGAGCCAGGGGCTGCTCGAGGAATTCGGCGCGCGACGGGTGATCGACACGCCGATCACAGAGCACGGCTTCGCCGGCCTCGGCGTCGGTGCGGCGTTTGGCGGACTGAAGCCGATCGTCGAGTTCATGACCTTCAACTTCGCCATGCAGGCGATCGACCAGATCATCAACTCCGCCTCCAAGACGCACTACATGTCTGGCGGGCAGATGACCTGTCCGATCGTCTTTCGCGGCCCCAACGGAGCGGCGGCGCGCGTCGCCGCGCAGCACTCGCAATGCTACGCCAGCTGGTACGCCCACTGCCCGGGCCTGCGGGTGGTGGCGCCGTGGAGCGCTGCCGACGCCAAGGGACTGCTGAAAGCGGCCATCCGCGATCCCAATCCGGTGATCTTCCTGGAAAACGAGATCCTCTACGGCCACCAGTTCGAGGTGCCGGACGATCCCGACTTCATCCTGCCGATCGGCAAGGCGAAGGTCGAACGGCCGGGCAAGGACGTGACCATCACGGCCTTCTCGATCATGGTCGGCAAGGCGCTGCAGGCGGCTGACGAACTCGCCAAGCTCGGCATCGAAGCGGAGGTCGTGAACCTGAGAAGCCTGAGGCCGTTCGATGCCGGCACCATCGTCACCTCGGTCAAGAAGACCAATCGCCTGGTCTCGGTGGAGGAGGGTTGGCCGTTCGCCGGCATCGGCTCCGAACTCGCCGCCCAGATGATGGAGCAGGCCTTCGACTGGCTCGATGCGCCCGTCAAGCGCGTGTCGGGCCTCGACGTTCCGCTGCCCTATGCCGCCAACCTAGAGCGCATGGCGCTGCCGCAGTCCGACACCATCGTCGAGGCTGCCCGCGCGGTGTGCAACCGCTGAGCGGGACCGGCCATGTCGATCAACATCCTGATGCCGGCGCTGTCGCCCACCATGACCGAGGGCAAGCTCGCCAAGTGGCACGTCAAGGTGGGAGACGCCGTCAAGGCCGGCCAGGTGATCTGCGAAATCGAGACCGACAAGGCGACCATGGAAGTCGAGGCGGTCGACGAGGGCAAGGTCGGCCAGATCGTCGTGCCCGAGGGCGCCGAGGGCGTGAAGGTCAATGCCGTCATCGC
>JBPYDO010000113.1:0-5672 GCA_051985755.1 Reyranella sp.
ATCTCGCACTCTCGCCCGCGCCTGCGATCGGATTTCGCGGCGCGCCCGCACTCGATGAGGGTGGCAAATTCGCCGGAGTTGCGGTGTTGAAGCCCGTGCAGGTGGCGACCGGTGCGACAGGCGCCGCACCGCCGAGCCAGCCGGTGCTGGTGACACCAGATAGCGTGCGCGAATTTTTGAAACGCAATGACGTCAGCACAGATGGCAAATGGACCGACGCGAAGGCAGCTGTGGTGCGCGTGATTTGCGTACGGAAGTGACTAGGTCAGCGTTTTCGTCAGTCCCGCACGTTCTGGGTGCGCCTTCCTATCGTCGCCGACATGGTGCGCCGCCTGCTTACCGACATCGTCAACTTTAGGTACTGCGGAAAAGGTACTAGGCAACCCCGTCCGGTCTGTGCACACTATCACCCGTAGGCGAAATATCGCCACGCGACGAGGGAGGAAAATCGATGTCAGAGGCGTGCCACCGGCTCGTCTTGGGCGCGGATTGAGCCGGAACCATGGACGTTTCGCTCGATCTCTTGCTGAACGCCATCATTTCCGGCCTGCTGCTGGGGGGCTTCTATGCCGCCGTTTCGATCGGCGTGGCGATCGCCTTCGGGCTCCTGGACGTGGTCAACATCGCCCATCCGGCTTTCATCCTGCTGGGCTCCTACATCGCCTTCATTGGCAATACGGTGTTCGGCATCGATCCCATCCTGGCCGCGATCATTGCACTGCCCGCCTTCTACCTGCTCGGCATGGTAGCCTACCAGGTCTACTACGTGACCTTCGAGCGCCGCGACGACCAGCCGCTGCGCGGGTTGTCTTTCTTCTTTGGTCTGCTGTTCATCACCGAAGTGGCGCTGGTGCTGATCTTCGGCGTCGACTATCGTACTGTGCAGGCAGCCTACGTGGGCCCCAGCATCAGCGTCGGTCTGTTCGACCTGCCGCTGAGACTCCTGGTGCCGTTCCTGGTGTCGATGGTCATGGTCGCGGGCCTGCAGCTCTTTCTGTCGCGCACCTTCATCGGTCGCGCCATCCAGGCGGTGGCGCAGGACCAGGGGGCGCTCAGGCTGATGGCCGCCGACCCGGTCCGCATCAAGCGCATCGCCTTCGGACTTTCCATCGCTACGGCGTCGCTGGCGGGCGCCTTCCTGATCATCATCCAGCCGGTCGAGCCTTCGATCGGCCGAGAATATATCGGCCGCATCTTCGCCATCTGTGTGCTGGGCGGGCTGGGCAGCTTCGCCGGCATGGTGATCGCGGCCGTCACGCTCGGGATCGCCGAGAGCCTGACCGCGACCTTCTTCGGCCCGTCGTGGTCGCCGGCTGTGGCCTTCGGCATCCTGCTTATTACGCTTGCGGTACGGCCCAGTGGCATCCTTGGTCGATAAAACGGCGGTCGCCGCCGCCGCGCCGGGCCTGCGCGCGCTGCCCTTCACGGTGATCCTGATTGCGGTGGCGATCGCGATCTTCGCCGTCGGGCGATGGATCGGCAGCAGCTACGCCTTCTTCATGGGCTACGTCGTCGTGCAGTACATCGTGCTCGGCACGGCGTGGAACATTTTGGGCGGCTACACTGGCTACGTGAATTTCGGCGTTACCGCCTTCTCCGCCATCGGCGCCTACTCCTCGGTGGTGCTGCACAAGCTGGCGCCGGTCACGCCCTTGCCGGTCATGATCGCGGTGGGGGGCGTTGTGGCGGGCCTGATAGGGCTCGGCACCGGGTACCTCACGCTCAGGCTGCGTGGCGTGTACTTTTCCATCGCAACTTTGGCGCTGGCGGTGGTGGTGCAGACCCTGATCACCAACTGGGATTTCGTCGGCGGCGCGCGCGGCGCCTACGTGCTGCGGCCGCGCGTGGCGCCGCTGATCGGCGGAGAGTATGTGCAGTACCTGTTCCTGACCATGCTGGGCCTCTGCGTCATCGTGCTGTCGACGGCGCGCGCCATCGAACGCTCGGCCCTTGGTTACGGCTTTGCCGCCATCCGCGACGACGAGGCGGCCGCCGAGGCATCCGGCGTGCCGACGCTGAAGCTAAAGCTGATCGCCACCACGCTGTCCGGCGGCTTCATGGGCATGGCGGGTGCGCCCTTGCCTTACTACGTGACCTATCTCGACCCCGCCTCTGGCTTCAGTCTCAACTACGCGGTGAATGCCATCGCCATGCCGCTGATCGGCGGCACATCGAGCTGGCTGGGGCCGGTGGTCGGCGCGGTGCTGGTGGGCGGCCTGCAGGAATACGTCCGCGTGACCATTTCCTCGGCGGTCAACGTGCTGGTCGCGGGCGTGCTGCTGGTCGCCTTCGTAATCGTGGCGCCACAAGGCATCGTCGGCCTGTTCCAGAGGAAGCGATGACGGCGCTGCTGCAGGTCACGGGCGTCAGCAAGCGCTTCGGCGGCTTCGTGGCGCTGGACGGCATCGACCTCGAGGTGCGGACCGGGGAACGGCTTGGCCTGATCGGGCCCAACGGCTCGGGCAAGTCGACCCTAGTCAATTGCATCTGCGGCACCCTGCGCAATGAACAGGGCAGCGTGCGCTTTGCCGATCAGGTCCTGGACGGGCTGACAGCGCACGAGCGCACGCGGCGCGGACTTGCGCGCAGCTTCCAGCTGCCGCGGCCCTTCGCCGGGCTGACGCTCGCCGAGAACGTGCGCATCCCCATCCTCTATGCGGTGAACGCCCGCGCGAGCGGCCATTTCCATGGCGCGGCGATCGACGCGCGCTGCCTGGAACTTTTGGGCGAGGTCGGACTGGCCGCCAAGTCGGGCCAGCGACCGCGCGATCTCACCCAGATCGAGATGCGCAAGCTCGAGCTTGCCCGCGCAATGGCGGCCGACCCCAAGCTACTGATCGCCGACGAGGTGATGGCTGGGCTGTCGCACGCCGAGGTCGACGAGATCATCGCGCTGCTGATGCGGCTGAACGCCCAGGGCGTCACCGTGATCATGATCGAGCACATCATGCGGGCGGTGATGAAGTTCTCCCAGCGCATCGCCGTTCTTGCGGCCGGGCGCAAGATCGCCGATGGCCTGCCTCAGGACGTGGTGCGCGATCCGGAAGTCGTGAGGGCGTACCTTGGCGAGTAGCAGCCTCACCGTCGCCAACATTCATGCCGGCTACGGCGCTGTGCGCGTGCTGGAGGACGTGTCGTTAAACGTCGGCGCGGGCGAGACCGTAGCGCTTTTGGGCACCAACGGCAACGGCAAGTCAACACTCATGAAGTCGATCATGGGCATCGTGCGGCCCACCTCGGGCAGCATACGCGCGGTGATCGACGGCAGCGAGCACGAGCTGGTCGGGCGCTCGACCGAGGAGATCGTCGATCTCGGCATCGGCTTCGTGCCCGAGGGGCGGCGGCTCTTCCCCAAGCTCACGGTGAGCCAGAACCTGCTGCTCGGCGCCTTCCGGCCAACGGCGCGCTCGGCGATAGCGCGCAACCTCGACTTCTGCTTCGAGACATTTCCTCGGCTGAAGGAACGCTCGCGGCAGCTTGCCGGCAGCATGTCGGGCGGCGAGCAGCAGATGCTGGCGCTCGCCCGCGCGCTGATGTCCTCGCCGCGCATCCTCCTGATCGATGAGCCCTCGGTCGGGCTGGCGCCGCTCCTGGTCAGCCGCACCATCGACAAGATCAAGGAGTTGAAGGAGGGCTATGACCTGATCGTGCTGATGGCCGAGCAGAACTTCACCCAGGCCATCCGCATCGCCAACCGCGGCTACGTTATCGTCCACGGCAAGATCGCCTTTGCGGGCGATTCGGCCGAGGCGCTGAACAACAACGACCTGATCCGCGAGTTCTATCTCGGGGTCTAGGTCATGCGTTTTCGTGGTTCGAATCCTATCAGGCTGCCTGAGCGAGCTTGTAGGACCAAGCGTGGATGACCGGATGCTTATTGACATCGTCGATGCCGGCCATGATGCGCTCCTTGAGTTCGTGTTTTGAAGTCAGTCGGATGTGGCGCAGGACGGAGCGGGCGAACTTGGAGAAGAAGCTCTCGATGAGGTTGAGCCAGGAGCAATGCTTAGTCGTAAACGTGACTTCGAAGCGGCCTAGCCAGGCTCTGGTTTCTCCGGATGCCGGGTTCGCGGAATCGGTCGTCTAGCGGCGCGCGCCAGCCGTTGCGTCACGACTGTCGTCCCAAGCGGGCAGCGAGGGACCTTTTCTGTCGCCTTAAGATCCCTCGCTACGGGAGCGCGCTACGCGCTCCCTGTCACTTCTTCGGATCGTATGGATAGATGATCTTGCCGGTGCGGTATTTTGTCGGCCACAGGATCACTTCGGTCTTTGGATCGGTGAACTGCTCGACACCGTTGCCCTTGACGCCCTGGAACTGCACCGCCATCACCTGCGGCTCCTGCCACTCGCCGTCGGCGTTGAACTTGATGTCACCGACCACGGTCTTGAAGGTGTTCTTGCGCGCGAACTCGGCCATGTTGGCGTCGTCGGTGCCGCCCGCGCCCTTCACGGTCTGCTCGACGACCTGCATGAGGGCGTAGCCGAACGGCGGCAGGTAGTAGCCCAGGAGGTCGACGCCGGCGGCGGCCGACCTCGACTGGTACTTCTTCACGAAGGCGCGGCCCTCGTCGGAGGCGAAGCCCGCCCAGGGCAGCCAGAAGTCGTAGTTCACAATATCGTTCAAGAGCGGCCCGAGCTGCGTCTTGATGGCGGTCGCCTGCAGGCCGACCATGCCCCCGCCGTAGATCTTCGACTTGAAGCCGGTCTCGTGGCTGGCGCGGATGATTCCTACCGAGTCCGGCGGATAGGAACAGGCGAAGAAGATATCGGGATTGGTCGCCGCCACCGCGCGCACGATCGGCGTGTAGTCTGCGTTAGTGGGCGGGTAGGTCTTGTCATAGACGATCTTCACCCCGGCTTTCTTGGCGATGTTGCGCACGCCTTCCATGGCGTTGCGCGGAAACTCCGCATCGGCGCCGATCAAGGCGAGCGTCTGCGGTTTGGGGTTCTGCTCCATCGCCACCTCGAAGAATCCCTCGGCGAAGGACTCCTTGGGCCGCGCCCCGCCGGTCGGCGTGATCGAGAAGTAACGCGGGTAGTGGAATTCTGAATTCACCGCGAGCCCGAGCAGCGAGAAGAAGGTACGGTCTTTCTGCATCACCACCGGCATCGCCGGCGCGATCATGTTGGTACCGTAGCCGCTCACCACGACGTCGACCTTGTCGACGTCCATCAGCTTCGTGTAGAGGCCGGGAACGGTCGAGGGATTAGACTGGTCGTCGTAGTTGACGAGCTTGACCGGCCGGCCGAGCAGGCCGCCGCGCGCGTTGATGTCCTCTTCGGCGATCTGCATGGCGAGCAGCGCTCCCTTGCCGTTGGGAGCAAGTCCGCCGGTGAGCGCCATGCCGAAGCCGATGGTGAGCGGCTTGGCCTGCGCGTTCGCGCTACCTGCGAATCCCGTAGCGGCGCCCGCAAGGGCAAGCTTGTTGAAGGTGCGACGGTCGATGCGCATGGTCAATCCTCCCAGACTACGTTTTGTTTGATCTTAACCCGCCTTGACGGACGGTGCCTACCTCAAACTGGTCTACATCAGCGGCGGCTCCGCCATAGCGGCGGATTTGCATTGAGCACCCCCTTTTC
Organism: Reyranella sp.; assembly: GCA_051985755.1. GTDB lineage: Bacteria > Pseudomonadota > Alphaproteobacteria > Reyranellales > Reyranellaceae > Reyranella. The sequence continues at coordinate 5,581 of JBPYDO010000113.1, forward strand.
GAACCATGGCTTTCAGAACGACAGCGCGGCGACGACACCTTCCCGGGAGGTAGTGGGCAGCGCGGCCCGCAAACTGCGCTGGGCTCGTCGAC
>JBPYDO010000114.1:0-4579 GCA_051985755.1 Reyranella sp.
CGTAGCGATGGTCGATTATCTCGCCAAGCTCGAGAAGGCATCGGCCGGCGCGATCAAGACCGAGCTGTTCCAGTCCGGCCAGCTCTTCCCCGACTTGCAGGTCTCCAAGGCGCTGCTGCAGGGCCAGGTCGAGATGGCGTCGCCCGGGACCTGGGTGCTGACCGGCCTGGTGCCCGACACCGACATGATCGCGCTGCCCTATTTCTACGGCGTGCCGGTCGAGCTCACGCACAAGGCCAGCAGCGGCAAGCCGGCGGCTTACGTGAACGGCCAAGTCGAGGCCAAGCTCAAGACCCGTGTGCTCGGGGGCTGGCTCGATCTCGGCTACAACAACTGGTACTCGACCAAGACTCCGCTGACGAGCTTCGCGTCGCTCAAGGGCCTCAAGATCCGTAGTCCCGGCGGCGCGGCCAACTCCTGGCGCATCAAGTTCGCAGGCGGCATCGCCAACACAACGGCGTGGCCCAACGTGCCGCTGGCGCTGAGCCAGGGAACGTTCGACGCCTTCATGAGCTCCGACGAGAGCGTCAACTCGGCCAAGCTCTGGGAGGCGGGCGTCAAGCATTCCTATGCCGACCACCAGTTCCTGGCCCAGTACATCCCGCAAGTGAGTGCCGCGTTCTGGGGCAAGCTCACGCCCGCCCAGCAGACACTGATGACCGGCCTGTGGGCGGAGAATATCGAGGCCTATTCCAAGGGCGCGCTCGCGAGCCAGACGAAGGCGCGTGGAATCCTGGAGAAGAATGGCGTGACGTTCGTCGATCCCAGCTCGCGGGAGCTCGCGACCACCCGCGCCGCCATGATCGACGACATCGCCACGCTGATCAAAGAGGCGAAGCTCTCGCCCGAAGTCGTGAAGCTCGTGAAGGAGGCGATCGGCTGAACCGGAGCCTCAGCCCTCGAGCCGGCCGATAGTGTCGTACAGCCGGACATTTCGACGCGGCTTAGGCGGCAACCTTTGCCGGAGTGACTCGGCCTTCGGCCAAAGTCATCAGCCAGTCGCGGAACGCCTTGATCTTGCGCCGGCGGATCGCCTCGGCGGGATAGACGACGTAATAGGCGAACTCGGTCGACATCTTGAAGTCGAAGGGCACGACCAGACGACCGGCCTTGAGATCGGGAGCGACCAGGGGATTGCGGCCAAGTGCGACCCCCAATCCGTCCATCGCCGCCTGGTAGGCCGCCAGCGCGAAGTCGAAGGTGACGCCGCGCGATGCGTCGATGCCCTTGATGCCGGTTGCGGTCAGCCAAACCTGCCAGTCGTCGGGGAAAGTGCCGATGTGAAGCAGGGTAAAGCGCTTGAGGTCGGCCGGCTTCTTCAGTGCATTGGGGCCCTTCACCAGCGACGGCGCGCAAACCGGCATGACGTCCTCGCCGACGAGGCGCTCGGCCACCAGGTTGGGCCAATGGCCGCGGCCGTAGCGGATGCCGATGTCGACATCCTCGCGCGAAAAATCGACCAGGCCGGTGTGGGTGCTGATCCGCACGTCGATCTCGGGATTGGCGCGCTGGAAGCCGCCCAGCCGCGGCACCAGCCATTTGGTCGCGAACGACGCGGTCGTCGTGACAGTGAGGTGGCCGCCGCGATCCTTCTGCAGGAGCTTCTCGGTCGCTTCGTTCAGCTGATCGAACGCGGCGCGCACCGCCGGCAGGTAGGCCTGGCCCGCTTCCGACAACAGCAGGGAGCGATTGCGGCGCACGAACAATTTTAATCCGAGACGTTGCTCCAGCCCGCGCACCTGATGGCTGATGGCGGCCTGGGTGACGCTCAATTCCTCGGCGGCGTCTGTGAAGCTCATGTGACGTGCGGCGGCCTCGAAAGCACGCAAGCCATTGAGCGGCGGCAAAGTTCGCTTCATGCCAATTCCCTTCGGAAAGAGGTGTCTTTCACATGAGCTAAACTTATCAAAACAGGACAAGAGGTCGTTTGTAAAGACCCCTCCCCCGGCCCAAATCGGCACCAGACGATAGTTCTCGATATGGGGAGACCTCCCATGGCTGACATCTCACTGCACTTCCGCACCCAGGGCCCTCTCGCTGGCACCTTCACCACGTTGGCCGAAATCTTCGCCACTTGGCTCCGTCGCGCCCGCGAGCGCCGCGAGCTCGCAACCCTCGACTCCGCCACCATCCGCGATCTCGGCCTGTCGCCGAACACCATCCACTTCGAAGCGAACAAGCCCTTCTGGCGCGAGTAACTCCCTGATCCGGAGCTGGGGTCTTTTTACCCTGCCGGACCCCTTCCCTCTCCGGACCCTGGCCGGCGGTCGATCTTCAGCCTCCCTGTCGACCGCCGGCCTTTTTCCTTTCCAATAAATCGAATTGCCCGCGACCGCCGGATAGAGCGGTGCGGGTCGCAGTGCTTTGGTGCGGCCATGACCGATATTCACCGCCAACGCCTCGCTTCGTTTCTGCCGTCGCTCGACCTCAGCCGCCTCAGGGCACTGATGCAGGAGTGGTGGTGGCGCGCCCGCAGCCGCCGCGAAATCGCCAAGCTTGACGAGCGCACGCTGCGCGACCTCGGCGTTTCCCCCTCGCAAATGGAATTCGAGGCACGCAAGCCCTTCTGGCGGGCCTGACCTGTCCGGGCCCCTTTGCCGGCATCGCCGCCTCTGCTAGAGCCGGCGCGTGCCGCTCTCGGACCAGCAGATCCAGGCGCTGGCGCGCGATGCGCTGCAGCGCGCCGCCGCCGGCGATTTCGCCGCGGCCGAGCCGCTGCTTGCCGAGATCGTCGAAGCGCGGCCCAATTCGGGCCAGGCGCTGCACATGCTGGGGCAGGCACGGCTGAAGCTCGGCCGCTTCGCCGCGGCACGCGAGCCGCTGCAGCGCGCCGCACAGTTCCTGCCGCGTGAAGCGGCCGCCCAGGTCAATCTCGCGGGCTGTCTTGCGGCACTGGGCGAGCACCAGGCGGCGCTTGCCGCGCTCGAGTGCGCCGACCGCCTCAAGCCCGGCGATGCCGCGATCGCCCACAACAGGGGCCGCGCCCTGGAGGCGCTCGGCCGCAGCGAGGAGGCCGAGCGTGCCTATGATGCGGCGCTCGCCATCGATCATCGACTGCTCCCCTCGCTTTCGGCGCGCGCCAATCTTCTGGCGGCGCGCGGCGAGTGGATGGGTGCGCTCAGCGACCTCGACATGGCGCTCACCGACCGTCCGGACGATGCGTCGCTCAGGCTGCGTCGCGGCGAGCTGTTGCTGCAGCAAGGCGACTGGACGCGCGGCCTGCCCGACTACGAAGCCCGATTGGACATGCCCGGCGAGCGCTACACTCCTGATTTGCCGCGCTGGCAGGGCGAGCCGCTCAGCGGCCGACTTCTGATCTATCCCGAGCAGCGCGACATCGAGAGCGATGCTGCGCTGCGCGATACGCTGATGCTGGCGCGCGGGGTCGATGCGCCAACCGATGCGGTGGTGCAATGCGCGCCAACGCTCGCGCGATGGCTTGGCGGCTCGACGATCACGCGCGGCCACTCTCCCGACGGCTTCGCAGCCGCCGCGCCCCTGCGCAGCCTGCCGCATCTTCTCGGTTGGACCTTGCAGTCCCTGCCGCCCCCGCCGCCTGCCGCTGCCGCGAGCGCCGGGGCCAACCTCGGCTGGTTCAGCGCGCTCGAGCCACCGGCCGCCTGCGAGGTCGAGCGCGATCCCGAGCGGATCGCGGGTTGCCGGCGGGTGGTCGGCGACGATTGCTGGCCGACGCACCTCGCGGCCCGGTTGGGCATTCCGACCTTGCTGCTGTCGCCGCCGGCCGCCGACTGGCTATGGGGCCCGCATCTTGGACCCTCGCCCTGGTATCGATCCCTCGAGGTCCGGCGCGCCGGCGATGAAGCGGCGCTGCTGGACTGGCTGAATCAGTCGTCGGCCGACTGAGTAGTCTTGGCAGTAGTAACCTTCGGTTTGCGGGACGAGGCCTCGCGCAGGCGCTGGAAGACCACGTACAGCATGGGGATCACGAAAATCCCGAAGATCGCCGCCGCCAGCATGCCGCCGAACACCGGCGTGCCGACCGCGCGGCGGCTGAGCGCGCCCGCGCCTTCGGCGATGACCAGCGGCACCAGGCCCAGGATGAAGGCGAAGCTCGTCATCATTACCGGCCGGAAGCGCAGGCGCGCGCCTTCGATGGCCGATTCGAGCAGCTCCTTGCCCTGGCGCCTCTGCTCGACGGCGAATTCCACGATCAGGATGCCGTTCTTGGCGGCGAGCGCCACCAGCACCACCAGGCCGATCTGGGCATAGACGTCGAAGGCGAGACCGAGCACGCACACGAAGCCGATCGCGCCCAGCACGCCGACGCTGACCGAGAGCAGCACCGGGATCGGAATGTTCCAGCTCTCGTAGAGCGCCACCAGGAAAAGGTAGGCGAACAGGATGGCGAGCCCCAGCACGATGCCGGTCTGGCCGCTCGCCGTCTTCTCCTGCAGCGCCGTGGTCGTCCACTCGAAACTATAGCCGGCCGGTAGCGTCGTCTTGGAGATACGCTCCATGGCTTCGAGCGCCTGGCCGGAGCTGAAGCCGGGCTTGGGCGCGCCGTTGATCACCGCGGCGCGGAAGCCGTTATAGCGGATCACCGTCTGCGGACCCTGGA
>JBPYDO010000115.1:0-2893 GCA_051985755.1 Reyranella sp.
GCTGCTGGTCGACCTGAAGCGGCAGGGCAAGACGGTGATCGCCATCACGCACGACGACCGATATTTCGACGCGGCCGACCGCACGATCCGCATGGACTTCGGCAGGATCGCGTCGGATGCCGGGGGCGCGGCCGATGATTAGGCTTTACCGTTACATCGCCAAGTGGATCGACAACCACCTGCTCGTGCTGCTGCTCGGCTTCATCGGCACGGCCATGGTGGTGGTGGTGCTGTGGCCCTACTCGGTGATCGACATCCCGCCCGGGCATCTCGGCGTGCTGTGGAGCCGCTTCGGCGGCGGCACGGTGATGGACAGGGTCTACACCGAAGGCATCAGCGTGATCCTGCCGTGGGACAAGATGTACCTCTATGACGAACGGCTGCAGGCCAAGGCCCATAAATACCGGATGCTGGTGGCCGACTCGCTGTCGATCGACGTCGACATCAACGTCGTCTTTCATCCCAACCCGTTCACCCTTCCCTACCTCCACAAGTATCTCGGACCGAAGTACGCCGACACCGTGCTCCTGCCCGTCGTCGGCTTCGAGACGCGCAACATGTTCGCCACCTTCAGCCCCCGGACCGGTCTTACGGAGCAGCGGCGCGAGGTGGCGCAGCAGATCCAGGATGCGGTCAACCGGCGGCTGCTCCAGCGCTTCAACCCGCAAGGTGCCCCGGGAGGCTCCCGGTACATCATCGTCGACGATGTGCTGGTCGCCGAAATCTCCCTGCCCACCGCAGTGGCCGACGCGATTTCGGCCAAGGACGCCGCGCGCGAGCGGCTGGCGACCTACGACTTCCTTGTCGAGATCGAGCGGCGCGAGGCCGAGCGCCGGGCGATCGAGGCCGCCGGCATCAAGCAGTTCCACGACCGTGCGGGCGACGCGCTGACCGATGCCTACCTGCGCTTCAGGACCATCGAGGCGACGCAGGACCTCGCCAAATCTCCCAACAGCAAGATCGTGGTGTTCGGCGCCGGCCCCGGCGGCTTGCCTCTGGTGCTGGGCGCCGACGGCCTGCCGCTCGCCGTGCCGCCGGCGGCACCGATCCCCGGCGCTCCGCCTGCCGCCACGGCGCACCCCGAGCTGCCGCCGGGAACGCCTCCCGGCGCTCAGCAGCCAGTTCCGACGGCGCGGCCTGTTCCGGCGACGAAACCGCCGGCACCGAAATAAAAGCGAAGCCGGCACGCCACGATGAGCGCCTTTCTGGAGCAGCTGGCGGCTCGCGCCGCGACCATCGACGAGGTGCTGTCGGACAATTTCGAGGCGCTGACCGGGCAGAAGGGCGACACCGACGCCGCGGGACGGCGGCTGGCCGCCTGGTGCCGCGCCGCGGCGAGCGGCGACTGGGCGCTGTTCGGCCGTCGCCTGGAACAGGATGGGCTCTCCTTCGCAAAAGTGATGACGCGGCTCGCCACCGTCCGCCGCGCCAACGCCCGACCGCCCGCCTGGCTGGCCGATGCCGAATGGATCGACGCCGCCTTCCAGAGCGAGCTCGCCGCGGGAGCCCAGGGCCACCGCGACGGCGAGAAAGCGCAGCCCTTCGAGCACCTCTTTGCCGCCGTGGCGAACGAGGCCGAGAAGCGGGTGTGGTCAGGCGTCGACCGTCAGGCCATTGAAAACTTTTCTGAAGCTGGACGGCGGTCGCTGCGCGGCGCGCTGGTCGGACAGCTGAGCGAGCTTTGCCTCGGCGCGCTCTACGAACGCTTCCAGGCGGCGCTCAAGGCCGATGCCGAGGGCGCGCCGGCGCCCGCCGACACGTCGCGCTATGGCCGCTTCATCGGCGACATGCGCCGCCAGGGCATGCATCGGCTGTTCCAGGAAAAGCCGGTGCTGCTGCGGCTGATCGCGACGCTGGTACGACAGTGGATCGACACCACGCGCGAGCTGGTCGAGCGGCTCGATGCCGACATCGCCCAGGTCCGCCGCGAGTTCCTGCCCGGCAAGCCGTTCGCCAAGGTCGCGGAGGTCCAGGGTGGCCTGTCGGACCCGCACAATGGCGGGCATTCCGTGCAGATCCTGCTGTTCGAGGACGCCAGCCGCCTCGTCTACAAGCCCAAGGATCTTGGGCTGGACGCCGCCTGGCAGGCGACGGTCGAGCGCCTGAACCGGGCCGGCCCGCCGATCGACCTTCGGCCGGTGCGCGTCGTGGCGCGCGACCGCTACGGTTGGTGCGAGTTCATCGACCACGCCTCCTGTGCCGACCGCGCAGGCATCGACCGGTTCTATCGCCGTGCCGGCGCCTGGCTCGCCCTGTTTCACGCCTTCGCTGGCGTCGACATGCACGACGAGAACATGATCGCGGACGGCGATCATCCGGTGCCGATCGACCTCGAGATGATCCTGCAGGCGACGACGCCGGAGCACGACTCCGACCTGCCGGAACGCCAGGCCTTCGACCTCGCTGCGAAGCGAATCTCCGAGTCGGTGATGATGACCGGACTGCTGCCGGCCTATGGCCGCACGCCGGAGAACAAGATCTACGGAATCGGCGGCCTGATGGCACGGGCCGGTACGGCACGGGTGTCGAGCTGGCAGGGGCTCAACACCGATACGATGCGCCGCGTGACGCGATCGGAGCCGCCGGCGCCACTCAAGAACGGCCCTCACATCGCTAGCGTCTACGCCAAGTTGGGCGACCACGTCGCCGCCCTGGTCGACGGCTATCATGTCTACGCGACCTTCCTGCGACGGCACTACCACGGCGACGCCGACCGGCTGTTCGAGGGCTTCGCCGGCCTGCCGGTGCGCAAGATCCTGCGCCCGACCCGCTTCTACTATTTGCTGACGCAGCGGCTGCGCGACCATCGCACCATGAGCGACGGCCTCCTCTGGAGCGCCCAGGCTGACTTCATGGCGCGGCTTGCCGACTGGACCCGGCCCGACGATCCGGT
>JBPYDO010000116.1:0-6002 GCA_051985755.1 Reyranella sp.
TCGATCTCCAGCGAAGCCCGGGCGGCGGCCCGTCGCTTACGCTCAGCCATGTCGCGGCGCGGCAGGAGATCCGCGACCTGGTGGCCGCCCTCAATCTGCCGCCGCGGGATGCGTCGCGCCCATCGGCCGGGCGCGCGACAGCGCCATCCACACCAGAGCAATGAGCTGCAGGCCGCACATCGCGCCGTACGCCCAGGCGTAGCCGCCCGGCGCGTAGCCTACTGCCGTGCGCGGCCACAGATCGACGATCCTGCCGATCGCCCATTGGCCCGCGAAGATCGTCAGGAAGGTCACGAAGTTGGTGCTGGTGCTGACGCGGCCGGCATAGGCCGCCGGAAACGAGCCGACCATCAGCGGCACGTACTGGATGAGGCAGGCGCCCAGGAAACCGAACAGCATCCACGGGATCTCGGGATGCGGCGGAGCGAAGGCCAGCCAGCCGCAGACCAGGCTGAACAGGAAACTGCTGAGCGCGAAGGAAGCGAAGTCGCTGATGCCGATGCGGCGCATCAATCCGGTGATCACGCCGCTCAAGGCAAAGCCTAGGGTCATGACCGCCGTGGTCGCGAGCTGGATGTCGGCGCGCGCCTGCGTGTCGGCAATGCCGCCCGCGTCGCGCAGCCAAGGTCCGATCCAGAGCGAAATGCTGCCGATGAAAGCCAACTGCTGGCAGGCGACTACCGGCTGCACGCGCCAATAGAAGCCGTGGGTCAGCACCAGACGCGTCACTCGAAATTGCTGGCGCAGCGTGCCTGTGGCGGAGCCGGCACCGCGTTCGGGGACGAGGAAGACGAGCAGCGCGCAGCTTGCCAGGCAAATGCCGGCGAGCCAGAAGAACAGGCCCTGCCAGCTCATCACCGACAGAGACCATTGGACCGGCAGGGTGGCGGCCATGGCGCCGGCACCGCCCGCCATCATGTGGAATCCGGTGACGAGCGCCCAGCGCTGCCGGGGGAACCACAGCGTGAACGCCTTGACCGCCGCCATCAGGCCGTCGGCGAAGCCGAGGCCGATCAGGATGCGGGCCAGGATCAGCTCCGGCAACGAGGTCGCGAGCCCAAACAGCGCCGCGCCGAGCGCCGCCAGCGCCACCAGGACGATCTGCACGCGGCGCGGCCCGTAGCGGTCGAGCATCACGCCGAGCACGGGCTGGCAACCGGCGAAGAACAGGAAGAAGACCGACGTCAGCAGGCCGAGGTCGCCCGCGGTGATGCCTATGTCGCGTTCGAGGTAGGGGAAGATGACGGCGTTAACGCCGCGAAAGATGTAGGACAGGAAATAGGCGAAGGCGAACGGCAGGAAGATGCGCAGCACGAGCGTCGCGCGCGAGGGAGCGTTGTCGGGCATCTTCCTTGGGGCCGCTCTGCAGGTCGCAGCGGCCATCCTACAGACTAGCGGCGGAAATAGCGCCTAACGCAGCGCGAGTATTTCGCGGGCCAATCGCTCCGCCACGACTTCGTGGCCGCGTTCCGTCCAGTGCAAGTCGGTCTTGCGGTAGGTACCGCGCACGCCGTCGAGGTCCTGCTGCAGGTCGACGAAGGGGATCTTGGTCTTGGCGAGGGCGGTTACGATTGCGTCATGCTGCGCGGCACCGGACAGCATGTAGCTGTAGTAGCGCGGCCACGGCCGCCAGAAGTCGACGAAGTCGGGATCGACGGTGGCGACGGGAATGACGGCGACCAGGAATTTGGCGCCGTGCGCGCGGACCAGCTTGTCGCTCGCGGCCAGCCAGGAAAGCGTCGCCGCAATATCGTCGCGCGACACGGCGGCGTCGGCCGCCGCTTTGGTCATGGCGAGCTTTTGCCTGCCGCTTTCCATCGAAATCAGCCCGGCGAGGATCCAGCCCTGCAAGTATTCGCGGTCGAAGCGCCGCGGCGCGAATTCCGACCAGAAACGCTCGCCACCGCGCGCCAGGATCTCCTCGATCGTGCGCTCTTCGAGCTCGGGGAAATAGTAGCTGTGCATGAGATGCACGAGCATCGGCAGGCCCTCGGCGGGCGGCTTGCGCAGCGCCTCGGTGATGATCTCGTGCTCGTGCGGCGCGTACTTGCCGCCCTTGGCCGCCCCCGACAAGTTGAGCGCATTGACGGCCTGCCAGGCAGTGTGAGGCGCCACGCTTGCGAGCAGCGACGGGCGCGGCAGCTCGGCGAGGAAGGGCAGCGGATCTGAGGGTTTGGGGAACGGCTCGGCGACGACGTCATTGCCCGAATAGAACGTCAGCACGACGGCGTCGGGCTTGAGCTTCAGCCCGACTTCCCGGATGCGGTAGAAGTATTCGACGGGGCTGGTGCCGGAGACGCCGAGGTTGATCGCTTCGATGCCTTCCTGGCCGGCTCCAACCAGTCGTCCCTCGATGCGCGCCGGGAGCGCGGCGCGCGTGAAGCCGCCCTCGAGGAAACTGTCGCCAATGAACACGCTGCGGAAGCTCACACCGGGCGGCCGGTCGATCGACCGTTCGCGATCGCGCATCAGCCAGCTGTTGGTGGCGAAGGTGACGTCGGGCATGCCCTCGCTCCACTGCGCCACCGAATCGGCTCCGATCGGCGCCGGGCGCAGCAGATATCCCGGCCAGGCCGGTGTGGCGAGCCAGGCGGCAATCTCGACGCCGCCGAGCGTCGCGCCCAGCAGCAGCAGCGCGTAGAGCAGCCAGAACGCCGCCGTCTTGCTCATCGGCCTGTCTTGCAGTCGAAGGTGATCTCCTTCGGCTGGAAAGTCGGCAGCGGCGGTTCAGGCTGCGCTGCCTTGGGCCATGTGCCGTCCGCGAGATGCTTCTCGATCGTCGGCAGCAACAGCTGCAGGTCCACCCAGCCGTGCAGGCGCACGCCGTTGTAGCTGGCATGGATCGCATCCTCGAAGAGATCCGGATCGAAGGGCATCACCCGCGCCACATCGAGGAAGGGCAGGCGATGCACCCGGGCGTACTTCTCGAAGACACGGTTCTGGAACTTGGCCAGGCGCTCGAGATCGCGATAGCGGAAGGGGTAATTGGCGACATTGAGCTGTTCGAGGATATAGCGGTGCCGGATGGGATCGAGCACCATGCCGTCCTTGACGATCCACATGAACGAGCTCAGCGCCAGTTCGCCGTCGATCGTGGCGAGATCGCTTCGGATGCGGTCGAGATCGCCCAGTATGACGTTCAAGCTGACCGGCAGGTTGGGGTAGGAAAGATTCGGGTCGGTCTCGCTGAGGCCCGGCGGCCAGATCACCTTGTAGTCGGGCTTCGGCCATTCTCGACCGTCGAGATCGGAGGCGGCATATCCCACGGCGGCCGCGACCCGCGCCATCAGCTCGGAGTAGCGCGAAGCCGTCCGCAGCCATTGCGGCAGGACCCTGGCCTGGGTCTTGGGCGGGCGGACCGCGGCGCCGGTCGGGACCTTGTCGACGATGGAGGCCGGCCGGAATTGATTGGAGCCTTCGTAGTAGACGACGAGATCCGGACTGAGCGGCAGGACTTCGGTGCGCACGATGTTGGCGATGTCGGTGGAGATATTGCTCTCGCGACCGGCATTCAGCACTTCGAAGTGGACGTCGGGATGGTTGGCGGCCGCCCAGAGATCGAGCCAGTGGCCGACGAACTCGGGATGCGAGAACGGCAGATAGTGCCCGTCGATGGTAGTCGATGCGCCGACGAAAACGATGCGCACCGTGCGCGGTTTGCGCGGGAATTCGATCGGCCGGCCGCGCCAGCCGATCTGGTTGGTCACCAGGCGATCGGGGTAGCTGGCGTCGGGCTGAAAGCGATACGGCGGCGAGGCGCTGTCGTCGGCCGGCGCGTAGGTAAACAGCCGACCGGGCGCGTGGCGCAGAAACCGGTGCCGGCACGGATCGCCGGCAAACACGGCATTCCACGCCTTGAACTCGTCAATCGGGCGGAATTCGCTGTCTCCCGACGGATGGTCCTGCAGGTATTCGTAGAGGCGTACCCAGTCCTCGGGCGGCTTGTGTCGATTGGGTAACGGCAGCGGGTCGTCGTAGAACCATGCGCGCTTGACGCCTGCGGCCAGCGGCACGCGATCGAGTTCCTCGGGCTTGACGCTCGCCGTGCCGACCGGGTCCGGCATGGGGAATGCCAGGATCGGCTGGCCATCCAGATAGCGAACCACGGTCTCGGCAGCGCCGACCGTCACCACGACCGACACGAGGGTCAGCAGGACATTGGACCAGAACGAGGGACGCGCGCCAGGGCCCGGCCCGTTCATGACGAGGCCCGGTGGGCGGCCTCAGCAGCCCTTCTTGTCGCTGCGGCAGAGCTCATCGAGGACCGGCACGAGGGCATCAACCATGCCCTTGGAGACGGCGGTATCGGCCTTGGCGTTGGGATGCGGATCCGGAACCGTGACCCAGAGGCTCGGCGGATCGAGATTCTCGAGGTTTGGCAGCAGATCGACGAACGGCACGCCCGTCGCCTCGACGACTGCCCTTACCTTCGCGGTGACATCGTTGAAGGGATAGGGCTTGAGCTGGTGCAGTTCGGGGATGTGGAACACAACCAGCTTGATTCCCGAGCTCTTGGCCAGGGCAGCGAGGTCGGCGAGCGCATGTTGCGTCGCCTTCCAGCCCGGCCGGTCTTCGTTGTACAGGCCGCGATAATATTTCTTCCAGTCAGGCACGTCGCCCATCGTGCGCAGGACCGCGTCAATCCGGTAGTTCAGCACCACCCAGGCTTCCGAATGATTGTCGAGCCAGCCGCTGCTGTCGGCGTAGTCGGGCATCGGCTCGGCGTCGTTGATGAAGTAGGCGAGCGCGATGATGTCGGGCTTGAAGCGCGCCCCGCGGTCCTTGTAGAGCGCGACTTCCTGCGTCGTGTTGTAGTTGCCGACGCCCATGTTGAAGCCGTCGACTTTGCGGCCCGCCTTCTGCAGGTCGGCGACGACCTGAACCGGAAAGGTGTCCTTTTCGGCGACGCCCCATCCCATGGCGAGCGAGTCGCCCAGGAAGGCGATGCGCGCCACGCCGGCGGCGGCCTTTTCGGCGATCTCGGGTCCGCGGAAGCCGACCGAGTTGGTGCGCACATCCTCGCCCATCAGCTCGGCATGGGCGTTGGCGCGATGACGATGGCCGACGTCGGGCCGCATGTCGCGCATCTTTACGAGGCGCGCGTACTTCCACATCTCGAGCTCGTAGAGCTTGCCGCTGTCGAGGAAGAGGCGGGTCCCGACCTCGAGTAGGCCGAAACACAGGATCAGGACGACGAGCACCAGACCGGTATTCTTCAAGATCGCTTTTGCCACTCTGCGCTCTCTCCAGTCCTATTTCGGCCCGAGGGGGATCAGGGCGCGTGTTTGTAGCCGCTCCGCCGAGCGGGGTCATCCCAGACATGTGGTCGCGCAGGCGGCCATCGAAAGGCCGAAAAGCCATGCCGAGGGGCATGCTATGGTGCGCACCAGGAGGTCTCGCCTTGGGCAAGAAGACCGTTCCAGGACCTTTGGACAAGGCGAGCGAAGGCTCGCTCGCCGATGAGTTTGCGCGCGAGGTGGCACGCCTGCCGGCGCGGCCCAAGGGTGGCGCGCGCGGCCGGGTGCTGTTCGCCATGGACGCCACGGCCAGCCGAGAGCCGACTTGGGACGTGGCGACGACCCAGCAGGGAGAGATGTTCGTGGCGGCCCACGAACGCGGCGGCCTCGACGTGCGGTTGGCCTTCTATCGCGGCTTCGACGAATTCAAGGTCAGTCGCTGGACCTCGGATGGGCGGGAACTCGCGCGCCTCATGGGCTCGGTACGCTGCCTTGCCGGGCGCACGCAGATTGCCCGCGTTCTGAGATTTGCCGCCGAGCAGCGGCGCGAGGGCCGGCTCGACGCGGTGGTGTTCGTCGGCGACTGCTGCGAGGAGGACGTCGACGAGGTTGGCCATGAAGCGGGACAGCTTGGCCTGCTGGGTTTGCCCGTCTTCGTGTTCCAGGAGGGCGATGACCGGGTAGCGTCCCGACTCTTTCCCCAGATCGCCAAGCTGACGCGCGGCGCCTACTGCAAGTTCGATCGCACGAGTCCCGACCAGCTGC
>JBPYDO010000117.1:0-8087 GCA_051985755.1 Reyranella sp.
TTTAGGTTCGACAGCACCAGAAGCGTGAGCGCGGTGGCCGGCAGGCTGCCCGCCGCCAGCCGCGCCACGATGCGCCAGTCGATGCTGCGCGCCAGGCCGTGGAACAGCGTGCCGCCGGTCTTGGTCGTCGCCGCATAGAGCAGGTCGGTGCCGACCGCGGTCGCCGGATGCACGCCGAACAGCAGGATCAAGATCGGCGTCATCAGCGAGCCGCCGCCCACCCCGGTCATTCCGACCAGGAAGCCGACCGCGAATCCAGAAATCGTGTAAAGCGGATCGATCATTACGCCAACGGGCCTGTCCTCAACCGCCCACTGAGCCTAATGGCGTCCGGCCTCGCTTGTCACGGTGACATCGGAAGGGTCGACGTCGATGATCACGCGATCCCGCCCGTTCGACCGCCGGCGGCGTGGCTCGCGGTCGCCGCCGTTCTTGGATCCGAAGCGTTCCCAGGCGAATTCATGGCCGTAATAGACGAACGGCCCCAGGAAGAATCCAAAAGACGAGAGTAGCGCCGCGGTACCGAAATCGCGCACCACGACGTAGTTGGTGGTGAATTCGATGAGGGTTGCGAGCGTGCGATAAGTGACGGTCTTGGCAAGCGGCCGGTTGGCCAGGAACTTGAGCGAGGCGCGCTCGGCCGCCAGGTCGACCTTGCCGGAGCCCACCAGGTAGTTCCAGCTGGTCTCGTGCAGGAAATAGAAGAGCGGGCCGCCCACGACATTGATGGCCGAGAGGCCGGCCGCTGTCGCGGGCTCGCCCAGCACCAGGTAGTTGCCGGCGAAGTCGAGACTGGTGACGATGACGCGAAAGGTGATGGTCTTGACCACCGACCGGCTGAACTTGATGTGCGCCAACGGGCTGATCTTCCCGCCCAACGACTTCGGCAGGATGCGTTGCAGTGTGCGCTTTGGGCTGCGGCGCGCCCGCGGCAGGAACTGCGGCAGCACGACGGCGGCGGCGCCGATCACCAGGCCGGGGACCAGCGCCGCCTCGAACAGGACGACACCCGCCGCCACGGCGCCGGTGGCAGCCGCGGCGGTGACCAGGTTTCGGTTGAAGGCTGTCGCGCTCAGAATCGTTTCAGTCCTCCAGCGTGGCCCGGAACGCTAGAGGGCGCCCATGACAGAGCGATGACGCGGCCGCGACCTGCAGGCAAAGCTCACGGTCAGTGATAGACCATGAGCCTGGCACCCTCCCGATGCACGAAGACGGCCAGGATCCGCGCCGGTTCGGTCATGCTGGCGTTCTCGGCGAACAGGTGCGTCGAGCCGTCGGGCTCGAAGAAGCTCTGGCCCTTGACGTAGGTCTCGACCGGCTGCCCGCCCAGCTGAGAGCGAATGGTGCCTTCGAGCACGTAGACGTAGAGATCCGCCTCGTGATGGTGCTCGGGCGTGAAGGCGTTCGGCGGGAAATCGACGACCATCGAGGTGATGCGCTTGCTGGAATCGGCGGCGAGCGGCTCGGTACCCAGCACGGTGGTCGATGTGACCGGACGGCCCGTCTGCGCCGAGCTCGCGGCACAGATCGTCCAATCCAGCACACCACTCCTGCCCGGCGTCCACGCGATCTGCGGCGCGATCAGCGGCGTCAGCAGCGCCACCAGGGCAGCGACGACAAGAGCCGAAAGCGCGTTCTTCGGGTCGGCCCGCACGGCGTGGGCGAGCCGACTGCTGCTGGCGAAGTCCCTCATCGCTTTAGCCTCCCTGTTCCTGGTGATCATTTCGTTGGCCAGGATTGTGCCTCGAAGCGCGCGAATTCGCGCTCCAGCCGCCATTGCGCTGCGGCCTTCTCGCTCCGCTGCAAGAGCTCTCCGCAGGCCGGCGAGGGCGCGGCTCCGCCCGGCGCGCTGCCGGCGCAGGCATCGCCCATCACGAAGGGCACCGATGTCTTCCAGAGGCTGGCGCCCGGCAGGAAGGCGTATTCAAGGCTGTTGCGCGCCAGCGTCTTCAAGTCGCCATAGCCCAGGTGATAGGTGAGCGCGGCGCGCTCGTACTCGTAGGTGAGGTCGATGCGCGACACGCCCTCGTCGTCGGTCGACAGCGCAAGCGGCACGCCGTAGCGGCGGTAGGTCTCGAAAGGATGCTTGGCGCCGAACACGTTCAGGATCACGTCGTTGCTGGTGAGGTTGATCTCGACCAGGATCCGCTTCTGGGCCATCTCGGCCAGCAGCCCGGCCGCGTTGTCCTCGCCCAGGATGTCGACGCCATGGCCGATGCGGCGCGCGGCGGCGACCTCGACGGCGCCGCGGATGTGCCCGCGCAGCTGCTCGGGCGGCACGAGGTCGGCAGTCACCTCGCCGGCATGCAGCGACAGCTTGACCTCCGGCGACACCGAGTGGAGGAAGCCCAGCATGCGCATCTGCTTGTCGTAGTCGCGCAAGGTCGTGGGGTCGTCTTCCGGCGCCACCAGGTTGAGGCCGACGACGCGGCTATCGGCCTTGGCGAGCTCGTAGGCCAGCACGCACTGAGCGAACACCTTCTCCGGCGGGAAGGTGCGGATCACCTGGGCGAGGTAGCGGACGGTGACCTTGCAGCCCGGCGCATCCGGTTGCTCGTTGCAGCGCAGCCGCCGCTTCATCGCCTGCTCGGCGGCGTCGAGCTGGCGCCGCACCGAAGCCACCACGCCTGCCATGCCCTGCGCGAGATCCCGCTCGCGCATGCGTGCCATGTCGTCGTCCCAGCCGACCTCGCCGCCGATCTTGCGCGCCGCATCCATGCCCGGCGAGACCATCAGCTCGAGGTAGGAGATCGAATTGTCGCTGGCGCGTTCCGCCACTTCGGCCAGCATGTCGCCGAAGTGATCGCCCTGCGCGGCGCCGAACTTGGCGAAGGTCGCGAAGAAATGGTCGTGACCGGACTCAGCAAGCGGCAGGAAGTTGCGCATCGAAAGCGCGTCGATCAGCTTCGAATAAAGAACGGCGTCGCTCAGCGCCCGCCGGGCCGGCACGAGGCCCTTGTTGGCCTTGGCCTGGCCCTGGCAGGGCACCAGGGCGAGCTCGGCCTGATCGATGCACAAGCCGTCCTGCGCCGCCCAGCGCACGAAGCTCTCGGCGTAGACGGCGCCGGACAGATGGTTGTGCAGATCGCCGCCCTTGGGCATGCGGCGCAGGAAGGCTTTTAGATAGGGCGGCCGCTCGCGCAGCTGCTCCATGTAGAGCGCGGTGCGGGCCTCGGGGCTCGCAACCGGCGCCTGTGCTGCCGGTGCGGCGCAGGCGGCCAGCGCTGACGCAACCAGAAGGCTTCCGAGCCATCGCAGGATACAGTCCGGCCGCATCGCTCCCCCGTTTTTCGTTCCGTTCTTTTGCTAGACTGCCGGATGTTTTCCATGCGCGCCAGATCGCCTGTCCTGCCGTGGATGACCGGGGCCTTCTCGGCGGCCCTTGTTATCGCCGCCGTCGTGCTGGCGCACTACGGCAGCAGCGCGCGCGCAACCAACACCGCGTTGATGGTGACGGCCCGCTTCTCGTTCCTGCTGTTCTGGCTCGCCTATGCCGGCGGCGGCTTCGCCGTGCTGCTGGATCCCCTCATTCCGCCCGTCGCTCAGTTCCTGCGCCGGCATGGCCGCGACTTCGGCCTCGCTTTTGCCTCCGCCCATCTGGTCCACATCGGGCTGGTCGGCTGGCTCGTCTGGATCGGCGCCCCGCCGGGCCGCGCCGTCTTCGTCTTCTTCGTGCCGCCGCTGCTGGTGCTCTACCTGCTCGTCCTGTTCTCGCTGCCCTCGTTGCAGCAGTGGCTGGGCCGCGGGCGATGGGCGGTGCTGTGCACGGTCGGCATGACCTACATCGCCTATGCCTTCGCCGCCGATTTCCTGGGCGACCCGTTCAACACCCACATGCAGCACCTCATCCTGTATTCGCCGTTCGCCGTTCTGAGCGTGGCGGGCCCGCTACTGCATGTATTGGGTCTCGTGGCGCCGCTCTGGCGAGATCCGCAAACGGCCAGCCATCTGCCCGTCAATCAACCGGAGGGGACGCTATGACCGTCAAGCTTTTCACGCCTCCCACCTTGCCGACCCGCGGCGGCTATTCGCAGGTCTGCGAAGTCACCAGCGGCAGGCTGGTGCTGATTGCGGGCCAGGTGCCTCACGACGTCAACGACAAGATGGTCGGCGTCGGCAACTTCGCCGCCCAGGTCGAGCAGGTGTTCAAGAACCTCGACGCGGCGCTCACGGCGACCGGCGGCAGCATGAAGAACCTGGTGAAGATCGTGAACTACTGCGTCGCCTCGGTGAGCTACGAGGAGCGCATGATCTACCGCACCATCCGCGACCGCTACGTCAACACAGCGGCGCCGCCGGTCAGCACCTTCATCTATGTCGTGCGCCTCGCCCAGCCGGAATGGCTGTTCGAGGCCGACGGCATGGCGGTGATCGACTAGCCTAGGACGGCAGCACTCGCTTCATCCATTTCGCCGTCGCCAGCGCGTCCTGGTCGGTGCTGGCCTCGAGCTTGGCGATCACGCGCGTGCGATCCTCGAGCTCGCGGTTCTGGCTGAGCTTGGTCTTGCTCTCGATCCGCTCGATCGGCATGCGGAAGGCCACGATGCCGCGGCTCTGCGCCTCGGCGTTGCCGGGCGGCAAGCTCTTCAGTGACCAGTCGCCCGGGCCGGTACCTTCATAGGTCGCGGCGAGCTTGCCGAGCACCTTCAGCGCACCCTCGGTGTCCTCGATCACTTGCGGCCGGCCATAGGCGTGCACCGTGACGTAGTTCCAGGTCGGCACTTTGGGGCCGGGCGTGTACCAGGTCGGCGAGACGTAGGCGTGCGGCCCCCAGAACAGGGCGAGCGATTGCGCCGGCCGGGCGAACAGTTGCCAGTGCGGATTGGCGCGCGCGACATGGCCCAGCAGGCAGCCGTGGGCCGATCCGTCGTCTTGCCACAGGAGCACGAGATGCGTGGTGAAAGGCGCGCCGTCCTCAGCGGTGGTGGTGAGCAGCGCCCAGCGGTGGGCCTGCATGATCTCCCGGCCGGTGATTTCCGGGGCTTCGAAGTGTTTCGGTATGTACATATCAGGCTTTCCGGCGACAGGTTGAATGCGGGCCCATTACCATGTCCTATGCCGCCCGCAACCGGGAGGAATTTCATGGGCGATACGATCAGTCCTAGCTCAAAGGCGGGCCTCATCAGCGCCTCCCTGGCCAGGCCGCACGTTGGCTAGGAAGCCCTCCCGCAAGGCTCTCGAGCCCGGCGCGGTCGGGCCCCTGAACGGGGTCCGCGTCGTCGACCTGTCGCGCCTGGTCGCCGGCAACATCCTCACCCTGCAGCTCGCCGACTTCGGCGCCGAGGTGATCAAGGTCGAGCCGCCGGAAGGCGATACCTTGCGGTCGTGGCGCGTCAAGGGCGTCGAGACGGCGTGGAAGGTCTATAGCCGCAACAAGAAGAGCGTGGCGCTCGACCTTCGCTCCGACGCCGGCCGCGAGATCGTGAAGAGGCTGGCGCGCGACGCGGCGATCGTGGTCGAGAGCTTCCGGCCCGGCGTGCTGGAAGAGATGGGCCTCGCACCCGAAGCGCTGCATGCGATCAATCCCCGGCTGGTGATTGTGCGCATCTCGGGCTGGGGCCAGGACGGCCGCTATCGCCACAAGCCGGGCTTCGGCACGCTCATAGAGGGTTACTCCGGCTTTGCTTCCATGAACGGCTTCGCCGACCGCGAGCCGGTGCTGCCGCCGATGTATCTCGCCGACGCCATGGCCGCCCTCTACGGCTATGGCGCAGTGATGGTGGCGCTGCGCGAGGTCGAGATGAATGGTGGCAAGGGCCAGACGCTCGACCTGCCGCTGTTCGACCCGCTGTTCTCGGTGCTGGGGCCGCAGGCTGCCAACCACAAGCTGACAGGCGAAGTGAAGGTGCGCACCGGCAGCCGCTCGACCAACGCCGCGCCGCGCAATGTCTACCAGACGAGCGACGGCCACTGGGTCTGCCTGTCAGCCTCGACGCAAGGCATGGCCGAGCGCGTGCTGGTGAAGATCGGCCGGCCCGAGCTCGTGAAGGATCCGCGCTTTGCCACCAACATCGAGCGGGTCAAGCACGGCGAGGAGCTCGACCGCATCATCGGCGGCTTCATCAAGGCGCGCGGCCTCGCCGAGAACCTCAGGTTCTTCGACGAGGCGGGCGTGACCATCGGGCCGGTCTACGACATCGCCCAGATCGTGGCCGACGATTACGTGCTGGAGCGCGAAGCGCTGATCGAGATCCCCGACGCCGAGATGGGCGAGCTGCCGACCCATCCCGTGGTGCCGCGACTCTCCGGCACGCCGGGCGCGCTGCGCGCCGCCGCCCCGCGCGTCGGCGAGCACAACGAGGCGCTGCTGCGGCCGCTGCTGGGCGATGCCGAGTACGAGAAACTGCGGCAGGCCGGCGTCATCTCGGCCGGCAAGGCGAAGGCCAAATGATCCATCAAGCTGTCTTCAGGCCCCCGGCACCCGTCTGGCGCTCGGTCCTCTATGTGCCGGGCAACGTGCCGAAGTTCATCGACAAGGCGCATGAACGCGGCGCCGATTGCGTGCTGATCGATCTCGAGGACAGCGTCACGCCGGCCGAAAAGCCGCGCGCCAGGCAGATGCTGCCCGAGACGATGAAGAAGGTCGCAGCGAACGGCGCCGACGTGGCGGTGCGCATCAACCGGCCGATGCGGCTCGCCATGGCCGATATCGAGGCGGCGATGCGGCCGGGCCTTGCCGCGCTCTTCATCACCAAGACCGAGAGCGTGCAGCACCTCAGCCTGCTCGACGAGGCAGTGAGCGAGCTCGAGCGCGAGCGTGGCATGACGCCAGGCGGCGTCGGCTTCGGCGCCATGATCGAGCATCCGCGGGCACTCGCGCACATCGACGACATCGCCGCGCACGGGCCGCGCGTGATCGCCATGATGCTGGGCGGCGAGGACTTCGCGCTCGAAACCGGATCGATCCCGGGCGAGGAAACGCTCGAACTGCCCAAACGCCTGGTCGCCTTTGCCGCGCAGGCGCATGGTGTGCCAATGATCGGCATTTTGGGGACCGTGGCCGACTATTCCGACGTCGCGGCCTACAAGAAGAGCGCCGAACGCGCCCGGCGCTTCGGCTTCTCCGGCGGCACCTGTGTGCATCCGGGCCTGGTGCAGGCGCTGAACGAGGCGTTCACACCGCCGGCCGCAGAGGTGGCGCAGGCGCGGCGGCTGATCCAGGCCGACGCCGAGGCGGCGGCCGCCGGCCGCGGCTCGTTCACGGTCGACGGCAAGATGATCGACATCCCGGTGATCGATCGGGCCCGCAAGCTGCTGGCGCGACATGAAGCGATTGAGCGGCGGGCCCGGCAACAGCAGCGCTGATCTCACATCATCTGCAATTCGCCGCGGCCTCGGATAAGCCAGCAAAACCGTTTGGCCACCACCGTTATTCTCTGTATAGGAGATATGGGAATTGGCGGTGCAAATACTTGGGGGCGATCTTCCTGGGGAGGGAGGTCACCGAAAAAAATCCGCCGGTGGCAAAGGTTACTGAATGCGTCACCTGATCGTCGGGGCAGTCTTGGTGCTGGGCGCGTTGCTGCTGACGGCAACGATCGCGGGCTATCTCGAAAGCCAGGCGACGCGTCCCGAGGCGAGCTACACGCCGCCCTCCGCCCCATCGGTCGGCAGGCCGACGCCACCGGAAAATTCGCGCAGCCTGAACGTGGTGTGGCGCCGCCCGACCCACTGACGACCGCCCGCCAAGGGCGGTCGCGTCAGTGCTTGTCCGCCCAGACCTGTTGCTTGACGGCGTAGAGCAAGCCCGCCATCGCCAGCAGGAAGAGGATGACGCGCACGCCGGTGCGCTTGCGGTCCTCGAGATGCGGCTCGGCCGCCCAGGCGAGAAACTCGACGACGTCGGACGCTTCCTGCTCCAGCGTGTTCTTGGTGCCGTCGACATAGGTCACCTTGCCGTCGGCCAGCGGCGGCGGCATCGCAATGCGGTGGCCCGGGAAGTAGAGGTTGAAGTTGTCGTCCTTGCCGACGTTGAAGTCCTTGATCTGCTCCGGCTTGAGTTTTTCGTAGGGCACGTAGCCGTTGAGGATGCTGAACACGTAGTTTGGCCCGCCCTCGCGCGCCTTGACGATGACGCTGAGATCGGG
>JBPYDO010000118.1:0-3985 GCA_051985755.1 Reyranella sp.
GATCAGCAGAGTAAGCCCGGCCGGCAGGAGACCTACGACGAACAGGCCGCGCCAGCCGATATAGTGCTCGAAATAGGCGCCGCTTAGTGCGCCAAGCAGCGTACCGGCCGGCAGCAGCACAGTGGTGAGGCCGGTGACACGCCCGCGCTTGTAGGCCGGCACGAACTCCTGCACGATCAGCACATCGACTGTGTAAAGGCCGGTCACGCCCATGCCGACGAAGAAGCGGCAGATCGTCAGGTACAGCCAGCCTTGATCGGGCGTCAGCGCCATCAAGCCGGTCGGTATCGAGAAATTGAGCACGGTGAGGATCATCACCTTGCGCCGGCCGATCTTGTCGGCCATCCAGCCCCAGAACAGCGAGCCCAGCGGTGCGGCGATGCCCGAGGAGAGCAAGATCGCGCCCGACTGGCCGTAGGTCATGTGCCAGCCCTTGACGATGAAGGCCAGCACGAAGCCGATCAGGTAGAAGTCGAAGAAATCGAGCATGTCGCCAAGGATGGCGGCGCTGAAGATCTTCCACTGATTCGCGGTCAGCTTTTGCTGCTGCTCCAGATGCTCGAGCATGGCCTGCCTCCCTCCCCGCCCCCGCCAGGCAAGCGAGCCATCGGAACGGCAATGACTTTCTTGGTGATTGACTACGCTGATCCTGAGGCGACTGAGCTACGCCGCGCGACGCTTCGTGCCGGGGAAAGGATGGACCGGTTCGGCCTAGGGGACAAGCAGGCAGCCGCCGGTGCGAAGGAGACCCGAGGCCACCGCCGTCCCGCGCGCTCGGTCAAAGGTAGATCGGTGGAAGTTGTGTCGGTCCGACGACCGGAAGAGGCGCCCGGTAGATGAGGTTGGGGCCCCACCAGACTTCGAGGAAGTAGGGTTCAGGACGGACCGGAATGATGCTCCAGCCGAAGCGGCCATAGACGTCGGTATACGAGGGCGCGCTCTGCCCCAGTATGGGGTGGACCAGCAAGACCGTCACACCCGGCACCGGGCCTTGGGTGCGCGATATGATCTGACCCGAGACGGGTACGCTGGGCCCCGGTGCCTGCGCGCGAGCGCTCCCGCCCAAGCCCAGCGCCAGGCCGACGAGAAGCGCGAGCAGGATGCGGCCGAGGCCCTTCATTTCGGTGCACCGAATCCGGTCACCTTCACCTCCGATCGTTTGAACGGCGGTTCAGCGATTGTCCCCTTGAGCTCGGTCTCCTGCACTTTGCTGCGATGCAGCTCGACGGTGCCAAGTTGTGCGACGTGTGATCCCTCGGCATTCACCTTGATCTGATGGGTATAGGGCTCGTAGCCCGGCGCATTGACATAGATCACGAGGTAGGTGAGGTCGGGATAAACCTTGCCGGAAATCTCGCCCGTCGTGGCTGACGGAATCTCCCAATTCGTCGGCCTTACCAGAATGGAGACCGGAGAATCGACGCCGACACCCTTGATCTGGCCCTCGAACTCGATCGGAACGACCGCCGGCGGTCTCAGGAACCACAGCGAGGTCGAGATGAAGATGAGGCCGACCAGGAAGAAGGCGAGCCCGGGCACCTGGGTGTTGATCCTGAAACGCTTCTTCCATTCGATGGTCAGCGCATCTGCGGCCGGCGTCGCCTGCAAGGTGATGATTCCCTTTGCCACCAGCCACATGCCGCCAAGGATCATCGAAAAGCCGGCGACCGCCCCCAACAGGGCCACGATCTCGAATGGAATCATTCCTCTCCCCCCGGATGGAACTTGGAAAGCCGATTAGCGGATGGACTGTGAGGCGGGCGACACCCTTTACGTGTATTTCGGATCAGTATTTATCACGAACAGCGAAAGGACAAGATGCTGCTGGACTGGCGAGCAGTATCGAGCGGCGTCGGGAGGGGTTCTGTGATTTTTCGCACATCGGCGGCAGCCCGACTGATTCAGATGGGGCGGAGCGTGCTCGGACGAAAGGCACTTGTCCGCGGCAGCCGGCGCGCCCAATCTTCGATCAACCAAGACCGGCCCGTTCGCCTGGCCAAGGAGGAAACATGAGCCGCCCGTACAACGTCATCGACGCCGACGGACATATCCTCGAGCCCTTCACGCTGTGGGGCGAGTATCTCGACCCCAGGTATCGCGAGCGGGCACCGAAGCTCGTCAAGGACGGGCACGGCGTACAGAAGCTCCTGCTCGAGGAGAAGATGCTGGGCAGCCAAGCGGGCTTTGGCGGCATTGGCGCGGTGGGCGCCCGGCAGGGCACGGTCGTGGCCGACGGCATGGACTACAACGAGGGCCGCAAGGGCGGCTTCGATCCGCACGCGCGCATTCCCGACATGGACCTTGACGGCATCGACGCCGCCTTCCTCTATCCCAGTCTCGGTCTGTTCGTGGGCTCGATCCGCGATCCCGAATTCGCGGCCGCCATGTGCCGCGCCTACAACCGCTGGCTCGCCGACTACTGCAAGCCCTATCCCGACCGCCTGTTCGGCATCGCCATGCTGCCCATGCAGTCGGTCGACGCGGCGATCGAGGAGATGCGCTTTGCCCGCAAGCAGCTCGGCTTCCACGGCGGGTTCCTGCGGCCCAACCCCTACAACGACCGCAAGCTGCACGATCCGGACTATGAGCCGTTCTGGCGTGAAGCCGAGGCGCTCGATTTCTCGATCGGCCTGCACGAGGGCGGCAACAGCGGCATGCCGACGGTCGGTATCGACCGCTTCAACGGCCGCGGCGCGCAGCACATCATCTCGCACACCATGGAAATGATGCTGGCGGCCATGAGCATGATCTGGGGCGGCGTCTGCGAGCGGCATCCCAAGCTGCGGGTGGGCTTTCTCGAATCGGGCGGCGGCTGGATCGCGCCCTGGCTCGATCGCATGGACCGGCATTTCGACGACAAGGGTTTCAACGATTCCGGCCTGAAGATGCGGCCGAGCGACATCTTCCGCCGAAACTGCTGGATCTCGTTCGAGCCGGTCGAGGGCTCGATCGCGTCACTTGCCGAATATATCGGCCCGCAGAAGATCCTGTGGGCGACCGACTATCCGCACCGCGACGGCTTCTTCCCCGGCGCACCGGACATGCTGCGCGAGCGCATGAAGGGCCTGTCGGCCGACAGCCAGCACAAGATCATGGCTGGCGGCGCCATGGGCTTCTACGGTTTGCACTGAGGAGAGAGGAGACTGCGCTTCAGGCCGGCTGTCCTTCGATCCAGCGCAGCGCCTCGTCGATACTGGTGAAGATGCGGACGGGGCGATCGGGTGGCGCGCCCTCCGCGACGCGCTTGGCCAGCGCATGCAGCGTCGCTTTGGGATCTACCACCACCGCCAGGGCGCCGCCGGCGCCCAGCATCTCACGCGAGCGAGCAAGGTCTATCAGGCCGGCAGCCACGGCCTCGCCGACCTCGGTCGCGACGCGCCGCAGATCGGCGACCTTGCGATAGCGATGCGCACCGTGGGCATCGATCAGCCGGATGCAGGTCACGACGTCCTGCATCGAGACGTCGCCCTGCCCCTCGACGATCACTAGCTGTTCCTCACGACGAAAAGTCGTTCGCAGCGGCACGGTGCCTCCCCGAGGCGGGGCTCCCAAAAAGTGGGCATGACCTTATAGCCGAATGCGTGCAAAGTTTCAGGTGGAGGAAGGAGCGCATCGAGCATGGCTGGCGACACCGACACCTTGCCGACCGCGACCCGCGTCTCGGATCCGGGCATCCGCGCCCTCTATCGGTTGGAGAACCGCTGGCAGGCCTGGCTCGACGTGGAGGCCGCATTGGCCCGCGCCCAGGCCGAGCTCGGCATCATCCCGGCCGCGGCGGCCGAGGCGATCGCCGCCAAGGCCAAGCTCGAGCTGCTCGACCGCAAGCGCATCGACGAGGGCTTCGCGCGCACCGGCCACACCATCGTGCCGCTGGTCTGGGAGCTCGGCCGAGTCGTCGGCGAGCCGCACGGCGGCTGGGTGCACTGGGGCGCCACCACGCAGAACATCACCCAGACCGGCGATCTTTTGGTGCTGCGCCAGGCGC
>JBPYDO010000119.1:0-3537 GCA_051985755.1 Reyranella sp.
TCAACTGGGTGACGGCGGCCAACGCGCCGCTCGACGGCACGACGCAGCCGCTGTTGATCCAGGTCGATCCGAAATTCACCTTCTACAAGGCCGAGCGAGGCAAGCCGCAGATCAATTCATTCGACGCAGCAGCATGGAACGCGGGCGCGATTGAACTGGCCGACCCAATCATCGGCACCTGCTGCACCGTCGACACCGATCTGCCGCGCATCCGCTTCGTCATGGATCCGCTGAAGCCGGTGTTCCAGGGCACGCGCCGCATCCGCGAATCGCGCGCCGACGAGTAGGCCTCAATGCCGTGTCGTCCAGATCTTTACTGGACACGCGCGCCTGCCGTTCTGGATCACCAGAAACTCCTCGACGCAGGCCAGCCACGGGCATTCGTCGAGCACCGCTCCCTCCGTCGGGTTGGCGTAGCAGATGCGCAGTTTGCGTGGCGAGTTCCGTAGCGACCAATCGACCTGCTGAAGCACCCTGCGCAAGACCTCGGCAGAGAACGGGTTGTACATGAAGACCACCGAGGCGTCGCCGATCGCCGCATCGGCCGCATCGGTGTTGGCAAGGTCGATCGGGCGATGCCGCCAGCGCAGCCGACGGATGTTGTTCAACGCCGCATTGGCAAGGCTCGGCGATACTTCGACGCCGGCACACCTCGTGCGCAATGCCGTGGCGGCCAGGCACAGCACCCGCCCTTTGCCCGACCCCAGATCGATCAGCACGTCGTCCTCGCTAAGGGGAAGATGTCGAGCAATGGTGCGCAGCGCCCGATAGGGAAGCGGTTCGTATCGGCGGTTGCGCGCGCTGTCGTTCGCGGACCGCTTGAGAGCCGGGACGAACGTGTCGATGCCGAGCAGCGCATCGACACCGATGTCGATTGCATAGTCGAAGTGCCTAGTCAGGATGCTCCTCGCCTTGAGCAAACGAATTCTCGCCCGTCCAGCAACCCAACGCGAAGGCAGTGCGATCCCCAGTGTCATGCTCCTCCACGTCCCGCCTAGGACGCAGCATGTCGAGTGGGATTGTTCGCAGTCATGAATTGAACACAGGCGAGCAACCGGCAGTTCACGAAATCTCGATCACGCCCGGTCTGCCTGCGTAGAGTCTGTCGACCAAGGCCTTGCGCCGCGTGAGCGTGGCGCGCTGGTTGATGTAGCCCTTGTCGGTGATCTCATGGCCGTCGACCGACGGCGGCTCGGCCATCAGGACGATGCGCTTCACGCGCATCGAGGAGCCGCGGCCCTCGGCATTCATGCGGGCGAGGCCCGACCGCAGCGTCTCGACGACAGCCGGATGGGCGACCAGCTCGGCGATCGCCAGCCGCGCCTCCTCGTCGCCCGCGATGCGCCGGCAGGCGGCGACGTTGGGGAAGCCCAGCAGGCCCACCCAATCGCGACCCTCACCGCACACCACCGCATCCTGCAGCACCGGCGTGGCGGCGGCGATCGCCGCCGTGCGCAGAGTGCCGACCAGCACGAAGGTGCCGCTCATGAGCTTGAAGTCCTCGACCACGCGGCCGTCGAATTCGAGTCCCTGGCTCGGATCCTCGGGATCGACGAAGCGGCCGGCATCGCCGATCTTGTAGAAGCCCTCCTCGTCGAACATCTGGGCGGTGAGGTCGGGCTGCTTGTGGTAACCCGGCGTCACGATGATGCTCTTCAGCCTGAGCTCGTAGCGTCCCGGCGCGCCGGTCGGCACCATCTTGAGCTGCACACCCGGATAGGGCAGCCCGATCAGGCCGACACGCTCGGAGGCCCAATGCACCGCGGTCGCCGTCGGCGCGGTCTCGGTCGAGCCCCAGCCGGTGACGAATGGTATGCGCCAGCCGGTGTGCTTGACCGCCAGCACCTCCATGCGGCGATAGAGATCGTCGGGCAGCGTGGCGCCGCCATAGGCGAGCGCCTTGAGATTGCTGAAGAATTTCCTGGCCAGCCCGTCGTCCTTCTCGAGCGCCGTCGCCAGCATGGCGTAGCCGGCCGGCACGTTGGCGAACGATGTCGGCGAGACTTCGCGCAGGTTGCGCAGCGTCTCCTCGAAGAGGCCGGGCAGCGGCTTGCCGTCGTCGATATAAGTCGTGCCGCCTTCGGCGAGGTTGCCCTGGAAGGTGGCGTTGCCGCCCATCGTGTGGCTCCATGGCAGCCAGTCGAGCTGGATCGGCGGCGGCTCGTCGGCACCGCGCGTGCGCGACATCCGCCCCATGGCGATGTTGGCGCACATCATCTCCTGGGTATTGATCACCGCCTTGGGCATGCCGGTGCTGCCCGAAGTGAACAGGAATTTGCCCGTCGTTTTGGGGCCGATAGATGAGATCGATCGCTCGACAGCTTCTGTCGATTGGGTCGCGACCAATTCGCTCCAGGGCAAGGACTGCATCTGCGGCGGTGCCTTCTCGACATGCACGAGCAGGACCCCGTCCAGCGCCAGGGACTGCAGCGCGCTGGCATAGATTTCGCCGTTTTGCACGAACACGAGGCCCGGCCTGATCAGGTCAAAGACATAGCGCAACTTGGCGTGGTCCTGGCTCATCACCGAATAGGCCGGTGATACCGGTGCTAGCGGCGCGCGCGCCTGCATGGCGGCCATGGTCAAGAGGGCGAATTCGATCGAATTCGACGACAGGATCATCACAGCCTTGTCCGGCCCGAAGCCGCGGTCGAGCAGCGCCTGGGTCACCGCATCGACCTGTTTCTTGGCCTCGCCATAGATGAGCTTCAGCCAAGCCCGCTCCGGCCCGCGGCGCTGGGCCAGCCAGACCCGATCCGCCGCCTCGGCCGCCCATTTGGCCAGGAAGGCCGGGACGTGCTTTTCATAGGGTCCGAGCGGGTGGCACGAGCGCAAGAGGATGCTACCATCGGCCCGCCGCTGGATGTCGATGTCGCGGCTGAGATAATCGAGCGGCCTGAACGGCACGTTCGCCAAAGCGTCCAATAGCGTCACTCCCAAGCGTCAAAACGTCTCGTAAGCGTCAAGCGTCTCGTAAACGAGCGGTGTTGCACTCGGCAAGAGCGTCAGCAGGGTTGACGCAACTTGCCATGAGCCGGCCACGCTGCCGCACTTAAGATTTTGGTGTCGCTAGATAACGATATTTAGGGAGGCGTATATGAGTGTTGCACAAGCCCTGGCGGGCGACCTGCCGGATGCCGAACACCGCGCACAACTTCGCAAGGCGGTGATCGCGAGCACGATCGGCACGACCATCGAATGGTATGACTTCCTTCTCTACAGCACCGTCACCGGCCTGGTGTTCGGCAAGCTGTTCTTCCCGCACTCCGATCCGCTGGTCGGCACGCTGGAGGCTTTCGCCGTCTACACGGTCGGCTTCATCGCCCGGCCGATCGGCGCGGCGATCTTTGGACACTACGGCGACCGCATTGGCCGCAAGGCGTCGCTGATCGCCACCCTGCTGATCACCGGCCTTGCCACCTTCGCCGTGGCCTTTGTGCCGACCTACGCGTCGATCGGTATCTGGGGCGCCGTTGTTCTGACCATCATCCGCTTCATCCAGGGCGTCGGCGTCGGCGGTGAATGGGGCGGCTCGGT
>JBPYDO010000120.1:0-13744 GCA_051985755.1 Reyranella sp.
ATCGGGGTCGTCGTGAGCGACACCACCATGGAAATGACGATGGCGATCGTCAGCGTGACGGCGAACTCGCGGAACAGACGACCGACGATGCCGCCCATCAGCAGGATCGGGATGAACACCGCAATCAGCGACAGGCTCATCGAGACCACGGTGAAGCCCACTTCCCGCGCGCCCAGCCGCGCCGCCTCGAGGCGCGGCATGCCGGCCTCGATGTGCCGCGAGATGTTCTCCAGCACGATGATGGCATCGTCGACCACGAAGCCCGCCGAGATGGTCAGGGCCATCAGCGACAGGTTGTTGAGGCTGAAGCCCATCAGGTACATGACGCCGAAGGTGCCGATCAGCGACACCGGCACGGCCACCGAAGGCACGAGGCCGGCGCGCACCGAGCGAAGGAAGGCGAAGGTCACCAGCACGACCAGGATGACGCTCGCGGTGAGCGCGTGCTCGACCTCCGTCAGCGAGGCGCGGATGGTCGTGGTTCGGTCGGTGGCGATCGTGACGTCGATCTCGGGCGGCAGAGCTGCCTGCAGCTCGGGCAGCAGCTCCTTCACCTGGTCGACGGTCTCGATGATGTTGGCATTGGGCTGCAGGTAGATGATCACCAGCACCGAGCGCTTGCCGTTCGACTGGCCCTCGTTGCGGATGTCCTCGACCGAATCGATGATCTCGGCCACGTCGCTCAGCCGCACCGGCGCGCCGTTGCGCCAGGCGATGACCAGGTCGCGGTAGTCCTGGGCGGTCCGCGACTGGTCGTTGGTGTAGATCTGGTAACGCTGGTCGCCGACCTCGATGGCACCCTTGGGCGAATTGGCGTTGGCGGCGGCCAGGCCGGCGCGCACGCTCTCCAGGCCGATGCGGTACTTCGAAAGCGCATTGGGATTGATTTCGACCCGCACCGCCGGCAGTGAGCTGCCGCCCAGCGTCACCTGTCCGACACCGCTGACCTGGCTCAGCTTCTGCTGCAGGACATTGGACGCCGCGTCATAGAGCCGGCCCTGGCCGAGCGTCTCCGACGTCAGCGCCAGCACCATGGCCGGCGCGTCGGCCGGATTGATCTTGCGGTAGATCGGATTGGTCTTGAGGTCGGCCGGCATATCGGCGCGGGCGGCGTTGATCGCCGCCTGGACGTCGCGCGCGGCGCCGTCGATGTCGCGCGACAGGTCGAACTGCAGCGTGATGCGGGCATTGCCGACCGTGCTGGTCGAGGTGATCTCGCTCACCCCGGCGATCGCTCCCAGCCGCTTCTCGAGCGGCGTCGTGACGCTGGTCGCCACGGTGTCGGGCGAGGCGCCGGGCAGCGAAGCCTGGACCTGGATGGTGGGAAAATCGACGTGCGGCAGCGGCGAGACGGGCAGCGCCATGAAGCCAAGCAGGCCCGCGATCAGGATGCCCGCCGTCAAGAGCGTGGTCGCGACCGGCCGCGAGATGAAGAGGCCCGAGAAGTTCACGTCTGGTAGCCTTCCGGCAGCTCGGTCGCATCGGGGCCGCCTCCCCGGTCGAGGGGAAAGGCCGGCGTGTCGAGCGGCATGCCGCGCAGCCGACGGCCGATGCGGTCGAAGGCGAGATAGATCACCGGCGTGGTGAACAGCGTCAGCATCTGGCTGACGATCAGGCCGCCCACGATGGTGAGGCCAAGCGGATGGCGAAGCTCGGAGCCGGTTCCGGTGCCCAGCATCAGCGGCAGGGCGCCGACCAGGGCCGCGATGGTCGTCATGAGGATCGGCCGGAAGCGCAGCAGGCAGGCGTGGTGGATGGCATCCTGCGGCGTTCTGCCTTCATGGCGCTCGGCCTCCAGCGCGAAGTCGATCATCATGATGGCGTTCTTCTTGACGATGCCGATCAACAGCACGATGCCGATGATGGCCACGACGCTCAGGTCATCGCCTGCCATCATGAGGGCGAGCAGCGCGCCGATGCCGGCCGAGGGCAGGGTCGAGAGGATCGTGATCGGGTGGATGTAGCTCTCATAGAGCACGCCCAGCACGATGTAGACGGTGACGATGGCGGCCAGGATCAGCATCAGCTGGCTCGACAGCGCCTTCTGGAAGGCGAGCGCCGCGCCCTGGAAGTTGGTGCTGATCGAGCGCGGCATGCCGATTTCCTTCTGCGCCGCCACGATCGCATCGACCGCCTCGCCGAGCGAGGCGCCCGGCGCCAGGTTGAACGACACCGTGGTGGCCGGGAACTGGCCGAGGCGATCCACCCTGAGCGGCGCGGTCTGCTGCTCGAAAGTGGCGATGGCGGACAGTGGCACTTGCTTGCCGCTGCCCGACCCGGGCAGGTAGAGGTTGCTGAGCGCGTCGAGACTGCGCGCCATCGACGGCTGGACCTCGTAGATCACCCGATACTGGTTCGACTGAGTGTAGACGGTCGAGACGATGCGCTGGCCGAAGGAGTCGTAGAGCAAGTTGTCGACGGTCGCGGCCGTGATGCCGAAGCGCGCGGCGGCGTCGCGGTCGATCTTGATGAAGATCGAGAGACCCTTGTCCTGCAGCTCGCTGGTCACGTCGACGATCTGGGGAATCTGCTGCATCCGCGCGATCAGGCGCGGCACCCAGACGTCGAAGTCGCCGGGGTTGGGAGTCTGCAGCACGAACTGGTACTGGGTGCGGCTCACCGTCGAATCGATGGTGAGGTCCTGCGAGGGCTGCATGTAGAGCGAGATGCCCGGGACGTTGGCCGCCTCGCCGAGCAGGCGCCGAATGATCTGGCTGGCGCTCTTCGAACGCGAATCGCGGTCCTTGAGGTTGATCATCATGCGGCCCGAATTCAGCGTCGGGTTGGTGCCGTCCACGCCGACGAAGGAACTGAGGCTCTCGACGTCGGGATCCTTGAGGATCACCTGGGCCAGCGCCTGCTGGCGCTCGCTCATGGCCTCGAAGGAAATGCTCTGCGGCGCCTCGGTCACCGCCTGGATGAGGCCGTTGTCCTGGATCGGGAAGAAGCCCTTGGGGATGACGATATAGAGCACCACTGTCAGCACCACGGTGGCGACCGCGACGATCAGCGTGAGGCCCTGGTGGCGAAACACGATCACCAGGCCCTTGTCGTAGAGGTCGATCAGCCGGGAGAACCAGTTGGCGCCCAGAGCCTTCGTTTCGACGTGCTGATGCTGCGCCGCCTCCTCGGGCGAGCGCCGCCGGCGCAGCAGCTGGGCGCACAACATCGGCACCAGGGTGAGCGAGACCACGGCCGAGATCAGGATGGTGACGGAAAGCGTCACAGCAAATTCGCTGAACAGCCGGCCGACGACGTCGCCCATGAACAGCAGCGGAATCAGCACGGCAATCAATGACACCGTGAGCGAGACCACAGTGAAGGCGATCTGCGCCGAGCCCTTGAGGGCCGCCTCGACCGGATGCTCGCCCTCCTCGATGTAGCGGGCGATGTTCTCGATCATGACGATCGCATCGTCGACCACGAAGCCGGTGGCGATGGTGAGCGCCATGATCGACAGATTGTTGAGGCTGAAGCCCGCCAGGTACATCACGGCCAGGGTGCCGATCAGCGACAGCGGCACCGACAGGCTCGGGATCACGGTCGCGCGCCATTCGCCCAGGAACATGAAGATGACCGCGACCACCAGCAGAACGGCGAAGCTGAGCTCGATCTGCACGTCGCGCACCGAGGCGCGGATGGTGAGCGTGCGATCGGTTAGCACCGACACGTCGAGCGAGGTGGGCAGCGTGTCCTTGAGCTGGGGCAAGAGCGCCTTGATGCTGTCGACCACCGAGATGACGTTGGCGCCGGGCTGGCGCTGCACGTCGACGATCACCGCCGGCGTCGTGCTGGCCCACGCGGCGAGCCGGTTGTTCTCCTGCGTCGCGGCGACGCTCGCCACGTCCTTGAGGCGGACCGGCGCGCCGTTGCGATAGGCGACGACGATGTTGTTGAAGAGCTCCGGATCGGTGATCTGGTCGTTGGCGTTGATGGTGTAGGCCCGCGTCGGCCCGTCGAAGTTGCCCTTGGGGGTGTTGACGTTGGCGTTGGTGATGGTGGTGCGCAGATCGTCGACGTTCAGCCCATAGGCGGCGAGCGCCGTCGGATTGGCGCGGATGCGGTAGCCGGGCTTCTGGCCGCCGCCCAGCGTCACCAGGCCGACTCCCGGCAGCTGCGCGATCTTCTGGCCCAGCCGGACATCGACCAGGTCGTAGACCTTGGTCAGGGAATCGGTCTTGGACGTGACCGCGAGCGTCAGGATCGGCGCGTCGGCCGGATTGACCTTGGCGTAGATCGGCGGCGCCGGCAGGTCGGACGGCAGCAGGTTGCCGGCGGCGTTGATCGCCGCCTGCACCTGCTGCTCGGCGATGTCGATCGAGAGATTGAGGTCGAACTGCAGCGTGATGGCGGAGGCACCGGCCGAGCTGGTCGACGTCATCTGGGTGAGCCCGGGCATCTGGCCGAGCTGGCGCTCGAGAGGCGCGGTGACCGACGACGTCATGACCTCGGGCCCGGCACCGGGATAGAGCGTGAGCACCCGGATGGTCGGATAGTCGACCTGCGGCAGCGCGGCCAGCGGCAGGAACCGGTAAGCGATGGCGCCGACCAGGATGATCGCTACCATCAGAAGCGACGTGCCGACCGGCCGCTCGATGAAGATCCGCGACGGGTTCATGTCGCGGACGGAACTACTGGTTGGACTGGGCGGGACGGCCAGCGCCGCCGCGGCGCTGGCCTTGATTGGATCCCTGCGGCCCCGCACCACCCTGCGGCTGCGGAGCGGCTGGCTCCGACGCTCCGTCCGAGGCCGGCGCCTTGCCGTCAGGCGGCGCGGCGGCGAGTGGCGAGCTGCCCGGATTTGGCTTGACCGGGCGGAGCTTGGAGCCGTCGCGCAGGCGATCGGTGCCGTCCACCACGACTTGGTCGCCGACCGCGAGGCCCTTCACGATGGCGGTCTTCTCGCCGTCGCTGACGCCGGTCTCCACCACCCGGATCTCGGCCGTATTGTCGGGCTTGGCGCGATAGACGAAGGTGCCGGGCTGTCCGGTCTGGATGGCGGCGACCGGAACCACGGTCGCATTCTTCACCGTGTCGACAAGCAGACGGATGTTGACGAACTGCTGGGGAAACAGCGCCTCGTCGGAATTGTCGAACATGGCACGCAGCTTCACCGTGCCGGTGGTGACGTCGATCTGGTTGTCGGTGGTGGCGAGCTTGCCGACGCCCAGCTGCACCTTCTGGGCGCGGTCGAGCGCCGTCGCCTGCAGCACGGCGCCAGCGCGCAACCGCTTGCGCACGGAAGGCAGCGAATCCTCGGGGATCGAGAACACCACCGACATCGGCTGCATGAGGGTTATGACGCAGATGCCGCTGGCATCGCTGATCTGCACGTAGTTGCCAGGATCGACCAGGCGCAGGCCGATGCGCCCGTCGGTCGGCGCCGAGATCCGGGTATAGACGAGATTGAGCTTGGCCGAATCGACCGCGGCGCGATCGCTCACGATGGTGGCTTCGTACTGGTTCACCAGGGCGACCTGCGTGTCGTAGACCTGGCGGGCGACCGAGTTCTGCGCCACCAGGGTCTTGTAGCGCGTGAGGTCGAGCTGGGCGTTCTTGAGCAGCGCCTCATCCTTGCTCAAGGTACCGATCGCCTGCTGCAGGGCGACTTCGTAGGGCCTGGGATCGACGACGGCGAGAAGGTCGCCCTTCTTCACCGACTGGCCTTCGACGAATGCGACCTGGACCAGCTGACCGGTGATCTGCGTCTTGACCGTGACGGTGGCAAGCGGCGTCACCGTGCCCAGGGCTTTGATGACGATCGGGATATCGCCCTTGGTCACGGCCGCGAGCCCCACCGTGACCGGCTGGTTGGCGAGATTACGGGCAGCCTTGCTGGATGAACCGGACTGCGTGAGCAGCCAGCCGCCGCCTGCCACAACGGCCAGGCCCAACCCAATACCTAGTAGGGTCCGTAGCCGCTTCATCGCCTTATTTAGCCCCCAAGAACGCGCAAGGACGCGCCCGACCTTTTATACGCAGCCATTCCAAGGAGTCTCCCCCAGTTGCGGCGAGGGCGCAAGGCAACCCCTCGGCCGGCTGTGTAACGCCGACCGAGCATTTGGGAGCCCAGGGGCTCAGCTTTTTTGTTGCGGCCCTCGGGGGCCTCAGTCCGCCGCCTTGTCGGGAACGTAGAGCTGATTGCCGCCGGCTTTGAACTTGGCGCTCATCTCTTCCATGCCCTTCTTGGCGTAGTCGCGGATGTCCTGGGTGATGCGCATAGAGCAGAACTTCGGCCCGCACATGGAGCAGAAGTGCGCCGTCTTGTGCGCGTCCTTCGGGAGAGTCTCGTCGTGGAACTTCTCCGCCGTCGCCGGATCGAGCGACAGGTTGAACTGGTCCTTCCAGCGGAACTCGAAGCGCGCCTTGGAAAGCGCATCGTCGCGCAACCGCGCCGCCGGATGACCCTTGGCGAGATCGGCGGCGTGGGCCGCGATCTTGTAGGTGATGACGCCCACCTTGACGTCGTCGCGGTCCGGGAGTCCGAGATGCTCCTTGGGCGTCACGTAGCAGAGCATCGCCGTGCCGAACCAGCCGATCATCGCGGCGCCGATCCCCGAGGTGATGTGGTCGTAACCCGGCGCGATGTCGGTGACCAGCGGGCCCAGGGTGTAGAACGGCGCCTCGCCGCACTCCCTGAGCTGCTTGTCCATGTTCACCTTGATCTTGTGCATGGGCACGTGGCCTGGGCCTTCGATCATCACCTGGCAACCCTTGGCCCACGCGACCTTGGTCAGTTCGCCCAGCGTCTCTAGCTCGGCGAACTGCGCGGCGTCGTTGGCATCGGCGTTGCTGCCGGGCCGCAAGCCGTCGCCCAGCGAGAACGACACGTCGTACTTGCGCATGATGTCGCAAATGTCGCCGAAGCGCTCGTAGAGGAAGCTCTCGCGATGCTCGGTGAGGCACCACTGCGCCATCATCGAGCCGCCGCGGCTCACGATACCGGTGACGCGGCTGGCAGTGAGCGGCACGTGGGCCAACCGTACGCCGGCATGGATGGTAAAGTAGTCGACGCCCTGCTCGCACTGCTCGATCAGGGTGTCGCGGTAGACCTCCCAGGAAAGCTTGGTGGGATCGCCGCCCACCTTCTCCAGCGCCTGGTAGATCGGCACCGTGCCGATCGGCACCGGCGAATTGCGCACGATCCATTCGCGCGTGTCGTGGATATTGCGGCCGGTCGAGAGGTCCATGACGGTGTCGGCGCCCCAGCGGATCGCCCACACCATCTTCTCGACTTCTTCCTCCATGGACGAGGAGACCGCCGAGTTGCCGATATTGGCATTGATCTTCACCAGAAAATTGCGGCCGATGATCATCGGCTCGAGCTCGGTGTGATTGATGTTGGCCGGGATGATGGCGCGGCCCATCGCCACTTCCTGGCGCACGAATTCCGGCGTGATGAATTCGGGCAGGGTGGCACCGAAGCTCTCGCCATCCGCCAGGCGTTCCTTGGCGAGCTCATGCGCCCGCTTGCGGCCGAGATTCTCGCGCGCCGCGATATAGATCATCTCCTTGGTGATGGCGCCGGCCTTGGCCCATTCGTATTGCGTGATCTTGTGGCCATCCAGCCCACGCAGCGGCTTGGGCGTGTTGGGGAACGGCTGCAGCGCCGCGGCCTTCACATTGCCGTTGTCGATCGCCTGGATCGGGCGGCCGGCATATTCCTCGACACCGCCGCGCGCCACCACCCAGGCGCGACGCGTGCGCGCCAGGCCCTTGCTGACGTCGATGGCGATGGTCGGGTCGGTATAGGGGCCGGTCGTGTCGTAGACGCGGACCCTGGGTTCAGTCGGCTCGCTGAGCGTGATCTCACGCAGGGGCACGCTGAGCTCGGGCACCTCCTCGGGTGTTACATAGATCTTCTGCGACGCTGGCAGGGGGCCGGTCGTGACTTTGGGGGTCGAGATGATGTTGTCCATGACAGGGATCTCCCATGGCTAAACGACAAGAGGAGATCCGGTGTGTCGTGCAAAGGAAGGCATCCTGTCCCTTCGCCGGCATGACCCGGATCAGGTTCAAAGGGTCACCGCGCTGGCTCAAGGCCCGTCGGTATCTCAGCCCCCTGACGGGGCACCCCTTGGACGGTGCCCATCCTAGCCCGAAGCGGCAGGGGATGAAAACCCGGCCTCAGACGACTTTTGCAGCGCGCATTTCGGCTATATCGGCGGGCGAATAACCGGCTTCGCCCAGGACTTCGTCGGTGTGCTGTCCGAGCTTGGCAGGCGGCCGGTCGACCGAGCCGCTGCCGTGCTCGAGGCGAAAGCCCGAGCCCACGACCTTGATCGGCCCGTACTCGGTGTCGACGGTCTGCAGCACGCTGCGGTGCTTGAAGAGGTCGAGCCGGGCGGTCTCCGGAATCGAAAGCACGCGGCCGGCCGGCACGTCGGCCTTGGCCAAGCGCTCGGCCCAGGTAGCCGAGGTCTCGCGCTTCATCGCGGCTTCGATGATTTCGTGCAGCGCCTTGTTGTTCTCGATGCGCTTGGGCCAATCGGCGAAGCGCGGGTCGGCCAGCACCTGCTCACAGCCCAGCACCTTCATCAGGCGCTGGAACTGCGGGTCGGTCATGACGGCCAGCACCATCCAGCCGTCCCTGGTCTTGAAGAGATTGCCGGTGGGCTTGCGCGTCACCGAGAGGTTCTGAGCCTGCTCGTGCACGCGGCCGGTCATCAGGTGCTCGGTGAATTGCTGGACGAGGTAGCCCATCACCGCGTCGATCATGGCGACGTCGACCAGCTGGCCCTTGCCGGTGTGGGTGCGCTGGTAGAGCGCCGAGGCGACGCCCAGCGCCGCGGTGGCGCCCGACATCACGTCGGCGCCGGCGAAGCCCACGCGCGTCGGGCCGTTGGCGGGAAAGCCGGTGATCGACATCAGGCCCGACATCGCCTGGATCATGCCGTCGAACGCCGCCGTGGCGCGCTCCGGGCCGACCTGGCCGAAGCCGGAGACGGCGCAGTAGATCAGCCGCGGATTGAGGGCGCGCAAGGTCTCGTAGCCAATGCCGAGCTTGTCCATGACGCCGGGGCGGAAGTTCTCCATCACGACGTCGACCTTCGGCACCAGGCGCTTGATCACCTCGATCGCCCTGGGTTGCTTGAGATCGAGCGTTATCGAACGCTTGCCGGAGTTGACCGCGACCCAGGGGGCGGCGAGCCCGCGCTTCTCCCAGTCGTTGGCGCGGTTGCCGAAGCGCATGTCGTCGCCCTCGCGCGCCTCGACCTTGATGACGTCGGCGCCAAGCAGCGCCAGCTGGTAGGTGCCGTAGGGCCCCGCCAGCACGCGCGTGAAATCGAGAACCTTGATGCCGGCGAACGGCTTACTCATGGCGCAACCCTAGGCGACGCCCGCCTTCTGCCGTTCCTTGAGCGCCGCCCGCTTCACCTTGTCGAACTCGGCGCGGCGCTTGGCCACCTCCTCCGGCGGCATGCGCGAAAGATTGTTGTAGTCCTGCTTCCAGTCGCCATCGTCGTTCCAACGAAGGGGGCTTTGAACAGTCGTGCGCGGACCGGGCGCGCTTTGCAGTACCTTGAGCGCGAGGTCGAGGGTGAAGGCCTGGGTGTCGGGCTCGTGCGGCTTGCCGCAGGAATTGCCGAGCGGGAAGTCGCTGAACAGGAAGCGCGGCACGCCGGCCCATTCGACGATGTCCTTGGCCGCTCCCATGATCACGGTGGGAATGCCGTTTCGTTCGAGATATCGGGCGATCAGACTCACGGTCTGATGGCAGACGGGTCAAGTCGGCACCAGCAGCGCCGCATCGACCTGGTCCTGCCGGCAGCGCTTCAGGATCTCAGGCGCATCGGTCTCGAGCGTGACGCGCTGGCTGCGGTTGGTCGGCGCGCCGTGGAAGCGCCTGGCGAGCTTGAAGCGACCCTGGGCCGCGAACGCGCGCATCAGCGGCAGCGGAAACCAGGTGTTGGCGTCCGTCGCGGTGGTGTGCTT
Source organism: Reyranella sp. (assembly GCA_051985755.1). Classification (GTDB taxonomy): domain Bacteria; phylum Pseudomonadota; class Alphaproteobacteria; order Reyranellales; family Reyranellaceae; genus Reyranella. The sequence goes on from JBPYDO010000120.1 coordinate 9,937, forward strand.
GCGGTCGTAGCCGATATGGGAGATGCGCGTGTCGTGGTCGACCGCGGTTTCGCCGGAATAGACGGTGTAGAACTTCGCGGCGGCGTTGTAGGCCGCACCCGGCCCCTGGTCGCCCTTGTCGGGCTGGTAGGGCGCCGCGGTGGTGATCAGCACCAGGCTGCTGTCCTCGAGCGGCTTTTGCAGCGGCTGGAACGGCGCATCCGCGTAATGCGCCCAGCGGTAGGGATTGTCGTAGCCCAGCGCCAGGTAGTAGTCGCGCGTGCGCCGCATGTACTCGACGGGCGCGTCGTATTCCGGCGCGAAGTGGGCGGTGTCGGCCATGGGCTGAAACTGCGGCCGGCCACGCGGGAAGTCAATTTTGTCCAGGACGACAATTTCGCGGGCAACCATGAGCCTGGCGACATTTGGCGCCTGTGCGCCGGCCATAGTGCCGCCCAACTCCGCCTCGTTATATAAGGCGAGGCGGGCAAGCTTGGGAGCGCACGGCATGGCGATCAGACGGCGTGGCGTACTGGCGGGCAGTGCGGCTCTCTTGATCGGGGCACCGGCCATCGTGCGGGCGCAACCCAAGGTCCATATCGGCCACGGCTTTGCCATGCACGGCGAGCCGCTGCGCCCCACACCCGACGCCAAGCTCGACTTTCTCAATCCCGAGGCGCCGAAGGGCGGCAACGTCAAGTTGGCGGCTCTTGGCACCTACGATTCGCTCCATCCCTTCACCCTGAAAGGCGTCGCCGCGCAAGGCGTCACGATGCTGTGGGACACGCTGTGCTGGAACGCGCCCGACGAGGCCTTCACGGTCTATGGCCTGATCGCCGAGACGATCGAAGTGCCCGAGGATCGCGCCTGGGTCGCCTTCACCCTGCGCAAGGAAGCCAAATGGATCGACGGCACGCCGATCAGCGTCGACGACGTGGTGTGGAGTTTCGACACGCTCAAGGCCAAGGGGCCGCCGACCTTCGCCTCCTACTATGCCGACGTGCTGAAGGCCGAGAAGACGGACGACCGCAAGGTGAAGTTCACGTTCCGCAACAGCAACAATCGCGAACTGCCGCTGATCCTGGGTCAGCTGCCGGTGCTGCCGTCGAAGTGGTGGGCGGGCAAGGATTTCGACAAGTCGACGCTCGACGTCGCCCTGTCGAGCGGCCCCTACAAGGTCGACAGCTACGATGTCGGTCGCTCGATCACCTATCGACGTGTGCCTGACTGGTGGGCCCGCGATCTCTGGATGAACCGCGGCCGCAACAATTTCGAGACCATGCGTTACGACTACTATCGCGACAACGACGTGCTGTTCGAAGCCTTCAAGGCGGGAGACGCCGACATCCGTCGGGAAAACTCCGGGCGAAACTGGATGTCGAAGTACGATTTCCCGGCGGTTAAGGACGGCCGCGTCATTCGCGAGGAAATCCCCGACAAGCTGCCGCAGCCGATGCAGGGCTTCGTGTTCAACCTGCGGCGCGATCTCTTCAAGGATCGCAGGGTTCGCGAGGCGATCGGCTTGATGTACGCCTTCGAATGGCAGAACAAGAATCTGAGCTACGGATTCTTCACCCGTTCGCGCTCGTTCTTCGGCAATTCGGAGCTGGAGGCCAAGGGCCTGCCCTCGCCCGACGAGCTCAAGATCTTCGAGCCTCTGCGCGGCAAGATCCCCGACGAGGTCTTCACAAAGGAATACAATCCGCCCAAGACCGACAGCTCGGGCAACATCCGCCCGCAGGCGCGCGAGGCGATCAAGCTCCTGGAGGCGGCGGGCTGGAAAATCAAGGCTGGCAAGATGACCGATGCGGCGGGGCGCAAGCTCGCCTTCGAGCTGATCCTGAACGACGCCGGCTTCGAGCGCCTGTCGCTGCCCTTCAAGCAGAACCTCGAGCGCATCGGCGTCGACATGGCGGTGCGCACCATCGATACCTCGCAGTATCGGCGCCGCACCGACAGCTTCGACTTCGACATGATCATCGACATCTGGGGCCAGTCGCTGTCACCGGGCAACGAGCAGCGCGAGTTCTGGGGATCCCGGGCGGCCGATCGGCCCGGCACCAAGAACACCATGGGCCTCAAGAGCGAAGCGATCGACCATCTCTGCGATCTGGTGATCTCGGCCGACAGCCGCGAGGATCTCGTCATACGCACACGCGCGCTCGACCGCGTGCTGCAGTGGACCGAGTTCCTGATCCCGCAGTTCCGCAACGACAAGGAGCTGGTGGCCTACTGGAACCGCTTCGTGCATCCGAAGAAGACGGCCAAATACGACCCGATCGAGCTCGACACCTGGTGGGTCGACGCGGAAAAGGACAAGACCCTGCAGCGCGGGGAGAAGAAGTGACAGTGAGCCGTCGCGCGCGACGGCGCACTGTCATCCCGAGCAAAGCGAGGGATCTTTGCTGACCGATAAAGGTCCCTCGGCGCTTGACCGCGGGATTAAGCGGCGGAACGCCGCTTAATGCTGGCCTACATCCTGCGCCGGCTGCTGCTCGTGGTGCCGACCCTGTTCGGCATCATGGTGCTGAACTTCTTCATCGTGCAGGCAGCACCAGGCGGCCCGGTCGAGCAGATGATCGCCCGCCTCGAGGGCACGGCGGTCGGCGCGACGGCGCGCTTCTCAGGCGGCGGCTCGGGCGGCGAGCTGATGCAGCGGGGCAACCGCAACAATTCGAACAGCTCGGAAAACAACAGCACCTACCGCGGCGCCCGCGGGCTGCCGCCCGAGCTGATCAAGCGCATCGAGAAGATGTACGGCTTCGACAAGCCGGTCGGGGAGCGCTTCCTGCTGATGATGAAGAACTACGTCGTCTTCGATTTCGGCGACAGCTTCTTCCGGAACGAGCGGGTGGTCGACCTGGTGCTCGACAAGATGCCGGTGTCGATCTCGCTCGGCCTGTGGACCACTCTGTTGGGTTACCTCGTGTCGATCCCGCTCGGCGTCCGCAAGGCGGTGCGCGACGGCGCGACGTTTGACCTCATGAGCTCGACCGTGCTGATCACAGCGAACGCGATCCCGGCCTTCCTGTTCGCCGTGCTGTTGATCCTGGTCTTCGCCGGCGGCAGCTATCTGCGCTGGTTTCCCCTGCGCGGCCTGGTCTCCGACGACTGGAGCCAGTTCAGTACCCTGCACAAGATCACCGATTACTTCTGGCACATGACCCTTCCGATCGTCGCCATGACGCTCGGTGGCTTCGCGAGTCTCACCTTCCTGACCAAGAACTCCTTCGTCGAGGAGATCGGCAAGCAGTACGTGCTCACGGCGCGCGCCAAGGGATTGAACGAGCGGCGCGTGCTCTACGGCCACGTCTTCCGCAACGCCATGCTGATCGTCATCGCGGGCTTCCCGGGCGCCTTCATCACCGCGCTGTTCACCGGCTCGCTGATCATCGAGGTCATCTTCTCGCTCGACGGCATCGGCCTGCTCGGCTTCGAATCGGCTCTGAACCGCGACTATCCCGTGATGTTCGGCACGCTCTACTTCTTCGGCCTGATCGGGCTGGTGATGAAGATCGTCGGCGACATCACCTACACGATCGTCGATCCGCGCATCGACTTCGAGGCGCGCGGCTGATGCGGCCGATCAACCGGCGGCGCCTGCGGATTTTCCTCGCGAACCGGCGCGGCATGACCTCGCTCGCCCTCTTTGGCACCTTGTTCGTGATCTCGCTGTTCTCGGAGTTCCTCGCCAACGACAGACCGATCCTGATCCGCTACGACGGCGCCTGGTATTTACCGATCTTCCGCGACTACCCGGAGACGACGTTCGGCGGCGACCTGCCGACCAACGCTGTCTACACGGATGCCGAGCTCCAGCGGTCGATCG
>JBPYDO010000121.1:0-17154 GCA_051985755.1 Reyranella sp.
GTGCTCACCGGCTTCCTCGGCAGCGGCAAGACGACCTTTCTTTCCAAGGTTCTTGCAGTTCCCGACTTGCGCGACACGGCTGTGATCGTGAGCGAGTTCGGCGCCGTCGCGCTCGATCATCTCCTCCTGGAAGCCGCAGTCGATGACGTGGTCGAGCTGCCCAACGGCTGCACGTGTTGCGCCGTGCGGCAGGGGCTGGCCGATTCCTTTTACCGGCTGCTGCGGGCGCGGCAGCGCGTCGCAGACAGGCCGCCCTTCCGTCGCATCGCGCTCGAGACCAGCGGTCTCGCCGATCCGGGCCCCACGCTCTACACGCTCTCGGCAGACGCCTTTCTCGAGGCGTCGCTCCGGCTCGACCGTGTGGTGACAACGGTCGACGCCGTGGCCGGCGCCGCGACGCTAGAGCGCTACCCCGAGGCGACCGCGCAGGCCGCGGTCGCCGACTTGCTGCTGATCACGAAGACCGATCTTGAGCCGGCGCCGGACGAGCTCGTCCATCGGCTGGCCGGCCTGAATGCGACGGCGCCGATCGTCGATGCCGGCGACGCCGATGCCGGCGCCATCCTGTTCGGCGGCTCGCCCAAGGCGCTGCCGCGCCCCCGGCTCTTGGCTGCGGCCGCCCATGCCCACGGAATCTTCGGCTTTTCCATTCGCCTGCAGCAAGCAATGTCCCGGCTCGCCTTTGCCATGGCGCTGGGCGGGCTGGCGCGCGATCACGGCGAGAAACTTTTGCGCGTCAAGGGCCTGGTCGAATTCGCCGACCGGTCGGGCGGCCCGGCGGCCATCCATGCCGTGCAGCATACGCTTTATCCGCCGCGCTGGCTCGAGCGCTGGCCGGATGCCGACCACACCAGTCGCCTTGTCTTCGTCGTGCGCGATCTCGAGCCGGACGAGATCCTCCGACGGTTCGCCGCGGGCGAACCCCAAAGCGTAACCTCTCCGGCGGGAGCAATCTGATGCTGGACCTCGCCATCACGGGCGGCAGCTGCGTGCTGCCGACAGGAACCCAGGCCGCCGATATCGGCGTCAAGGACGGACGCATCGTTCTGGTCGGCGGCGCCGGCAGCTTGCCGGAGGCTGAGCGCACCGTGTCGGCTAACGGCCGCCTGGTCATACCAGGCGGCATTGACCCGCATATCCACTGCCTGCTCGAGTGGCGGGTGGCGGGCAAGGCGCCCATCATCACCGATCCTGCCTCGCAGGTGAGCCAAGCCGCCTTGCACGGCGGCACCACGACATTGCTCGACTTCGTGCGCTGCACGCACGAGCGGACCATCCAGCAGTCCATCGAGCACTGGCAGCGCACGTGGAAAAGCGCCTGCTACTGCGACTACGGCTTCCACCTGATGTTGAACGGCGAGATGCCGACCGCCCACTTCGGCCAGCTGGCCGACGCCATGCAGGACGGCCATGCCAGCATCAAGATCTTCACGACGAACATATTTCCGGGCAGCGAACGCGGCGGCCTCATGATGCCGCATGGCCACATCTGGGAGGCCCTCAAGGTGGTGGCTGCGCAGGGCGGCATCGCCTGCATTCATGCCGAGGACAACGACATCGTCATGTTCATGTACGAAAAGCTGATGCGCGAGAATCGTGTCAGCTTCGAGCACCTGGCCGAAGCGCACAATCAGCTGTCGGAGGAGCTCTCGTTCAATCGGGTGATCCGGCTTGCCGAGAATGTCGAGGGCGCCGCGCTCTACATGGTGCATGTCTCGGCGGCGACTGGCGTGGCGGCGCTTGAGGCGTCGCGGGCCAAGGGCTTTCCGATGTACGGCGAGACCCTGCACCAGTACCTCATGTACAACGCCGAGGACTACAAGAAGCCGGGCGGGCAGATGTATCACACCTACCCCTCGCTCAAGTATCCCGAGGACCAGAAGCGGCTGTGGGAAGCGACCAACCGCGGCGCCATCCAGACCATCGCCACCGACGAGCTCTGCTGTCCGCTGCGCGTCAAGCTGCAAGGCAGCCGGATCGACGACACGACGGGCGGCAACTCGGGCGTCGAGCCGCGCGTCGGGCTGATGTACACGCAGATGGTCACCAAGCGCGGCTATTCGCCGGCCCATTTCGTCGACATGATCTCGAGCAACGCCGCGCGCATCCAGGGGCTCTATCCCCGCAAGGGCGCGCTGGCGGTCGGCTCCGACGCCGACATCGTGCTGCTCGAGACCGGCATCGAGAAGACGATCCGCGCCGCCGACCTGCACGAGACCGACTACACGCCCTGGGAAGGTCATGTCGTCACGGCGTGGCCGACCGTCACCATCCTGCGCGGCAAGGTCGTGGTGGAGAACGGCGCCTTCCACGGCGACCTCAAGGACGGGCAATTCCTCAAGCGCAAGGTGGCGGAGGAAATACGCAGCCGGCCGGCAATCTAGCCGACCGTCGGATCGAGCCAGTCGCGCAGCCAGTCGCCCAGCGTACTGATGGCGAGCGTCGTCGCCACGATGACGAGGCTGGGGAACAGGAGGATCCACGGCGCGCTCGAGATGTAGCCGCGGCCGTAGCCGACCATGTTGCCGAGGCTGGTGTTGGGCGGCTGCACGCCGAGCCCCAAGAACGACAGGCCGCTCTCCGCCAGGATGACCTCGGGAAAGGCGAGCGTCGCCGACACCACCATGGTGGCCAGGATATTGGGCAGCATGTGGCCGAGGTAGATCCGCCACGGGCCGGCGCCGAGCTGGCGCACGGCCAGGATGTAGCCTTGCGCCTTCTGGGCGAGCGCGAGTCCACGCGCCACGCGGGCGTGGCGTTCCCAGCCGTAGAGGCCTAAGAGTCCGATCAGCAACGCCAGCGAATTGCCGAAGAAGGCGAGCGCCGACAGCGCCAGGATGATGAAGGGCAGCGCCGCCTGGGCGTCGATCAGCATCAGCACGAACTGCTCGACTGCCCCGCGGAAATGCGCCGCGACCAGGCCCAGCGTGCCGCCGATCAAGGCGCCGAGCAACGTGGCGCCGAAGGCGATCAGCAGGCTGACGCGGATCGAGACGATGAGCCGCGAGAGGACGTCTCGCCCGAGCTCGTCGGTTCCCAGCGGATGGGCGAGGATGCCGCCGAAGCCGACGGGCGGCTTGAGGCGCGACCCGAGGTCGAGCGCGGTGATGCTGTAGGGCCGCAGCACGTCAGCCAGCGCGCCGACCGCGATCGCCAGCACGACCAAACCGACCGCGATCCAGACGCTCGGCGGAATGGCAAGCCGGCGAGACGGCAGAGGGAGCGCTGGCGCGGAGGTGAGGGTGTCCATCAGTGCCGGCCGCCGCGCAGGCGCGGATCGAGCAGGGTGTACAGGAAGTCGACGGTCATGTTGGACGCCACCATGGTGGTCGCCACCAAGAGGAGCACGCACTGCACGACGGCGACGTCGCGCGCCGCTACCGACGTCACGACCAGCTGGCCGAGCCCGGGCCAGCTGAACACGCTTTCGGTCACCACGGCGCCCGCCAGCAGCCCGCCCATCATGAAACCGACGGTGGTGACCAGCGGGATGGCGGCGTTGGGCAGCGCATGGCGCACGATGACCGCCCGCCACAGCAATCCCTTGGCGCTGGCGGTGCGGATGTAGGGCTGGCCCAGCACTTCGACCACCGAGCTGCGCGTGAAGCGCGCCAGCACGGCGCCCCAGCCGGTGCTGAGCGTGATCACGGGAAGGATCGCGCTCTTCCAAGAATCGTTGCCGCCGGACGGAAGCCAGCCGAGATGCACGGCGAATATCAGCACCAGCACCAGGCCGAGCACGAAGTTGGGGACGGTGAAGCCCGCGATCGCGCCCGCCATGACGAGGCGGTCCTTCGCCGTGCCGTGACGAAGGGCGGCGTAGACGCCGGCCGAGACGCCGCCCAAGACGCCGATCACCAGCGCCGGCACCATGATCTCGAGCGTGACCAGCACCCGCGAGCCGACCAGCGGCAGGACTTCCTCGCCGTCGAGCAGCGAACGGCCGAACTCGCCGCGCAGCAGGCCTGCCACGTAATAAAAGAATTGCTGCCACAGCGGCTGGTCGAGCCCCCAGGCGGTTCGGAACGCCGCGATGGCGGCCGGCGGGGCGTCGGGGCCCAGCACGACAACCGCCGGGTCGCTGGTCAGCCTGAGCGCCACGAAGGCGCCGGCCACCACCAGCAGGATCGTGAGAAGCGCCCGCGCCAGCCGCTGGCCGAGGAACAGCAACATCAGGAAGCCTTCGCGACGGATGCGCCGTCGCTGTGCGCCAGGTGACACGCCACCAACCGCCCGTCGGCGCCGGGCAGCAGCGCCGGTTCGACCTGCCGGCATTTGGCGAGCGCTACCGGGCAACGCGGGTGGAAGGCGCAGCCGGTCGGCCGCGCCGCGGGATTGGGCGTCTCTCCGGCGAGCAGGGGCCTCGCTCCGCGATGCGCCGGATCGGGAACCGCCGCCAGCAAAGCCTGGGTGTAGGGATGCATCGGCTTGGCGTACAGCGCGGCCGGCTCGCCCTGCTCGACGATCATCCCGAGGTACATCACCGCGACCTCGTGCGCGAGACAGCCCACCAGCTTGAGATCGTGGCTGATGAACAGCATGGCGAGGCCGAGCTGCTTCTGCAGGTTCCATAAGAGATTGACCACCTGCGCCTGGATGGAAACATCGAGCGCTGAGACCGGCTCGTCGCAGACCAGGACATCGGGATCGCTGGCCAGCGCGCGCGCCAGGACCGCCCGCTGCCGCTGGCCGCCCGACAATTCGTGCGGATAGGAGTGGGCGTGGTCGGCGCGCAGGCCGACGGCGCTCAGCAGCTCCTTGACCCGCGCCTCCTGGTCGGCCGGACGGCCGATGCCATGGATGCGCAGCGGCTCCCTGATCTGCCTGCCGATGGTGAGGCGGCGGTCGAGCGCACCCAGCGGATCCTGGAAGACGAGCTGCATGCGTCGCCGCAACGATCGCCAGGCGCTGGTGTCCGGTCGCGGCAGCGGCGCGCCGTCGAAAGTGACTTCGCCCGCATCGGGCGTCTCGATGCCAAGCGCCAGCCGGCCGGTCGTCGACTTGCCGCAGCCCGATTCGCCGACCAGTCCCAGGGTGCGGCCGCGCTCGAGCGACAGCGAGACGTCGTGCACCGCGCTGATCTGCTCGGCCGGGCCCAGCAGGCCGCGGCGCACCCGGTAGGTGCGTTTGACCGCCTCCAGTCTGAGCAGCGTCATGGCGGCTCGGCGCGAATGCACGCCGCCTGGCGCTCAGGCCCGAGGCTGCGCAGCGCCGGCGGACCTGAGGTGCAGGCGGCAATGGCGTAGGGGCAGCGCGGCTCGAACACGCAGCCGGACGGCATGTTCCAAGGCTCAGGCACCTGGCCGCGAATGGGCGAGGGAAGCTTCTGCTGTCCGCCCAGAATCGGCGCCGCAGCGAGCAGGCCCTTGGTGTAGGGATGGCAGGGCTTGGCGAGCAGGGCGCGCGCCGGACCGGTTTCCATGATCCGGCCGGCATACATTACGACGATGCGGTCACACACCTCGGCCACCACGCTAAGGTCGTGGCTGATCAGCACCACGCTCATGTTCATCTCGCGACGCAGCCGGCCGATCAGGGCGAGGATCTGCGCCTGGATCGTCACGTCGAGCGCCGTCGTCGGCTCGTCGGCGACCAGCAGCTCCGGCTCGCCGGCCAGCGCCATGGCGATCATGACGCGCTGGTTCTGCCCGCCGGAGAGCTCATGCGGGTAGCTGTCGAGCCGGCGCCCGGCATCGGGAATGCCGACCAGGTCGAACAGCCGGCGGGCTTCGGCGCGCGCTGAGGCGCCCTTGAGCCCGCGATGCAGCCCAAGCGCCTCGCTCACCTGGACGCCGACCCGTTGCACGGGATTGAGCGAGCTGATCGGGTCCTGGAAGATGAGGCCGACCCGGCCGCCGCGCACGCGTGACAGACGCTCTTCGCCGGCGCCCAGGATGTTCTCGCAGTCGAGAAGAGCCTCGCCCTGCACGACGGGCGAGCCGGACAGCAGGCCCAGCACGCCGAGCCAAGTGACCGATTTTCCGGAGCCCGATTCGCCCACGATGCCGACCGCCTCGCCGCGGCGGATCGCGAGGTTGAGCCCGGCGACGACCGGATGGTGCTGGAACGAGACCGTGAAGTCGCGAAGCTCGAGCAGCGGTGCGTCGTCCCGCGGAGCCGCCGCGGCGGGACGGCCGCTGCCTGCGTCAGTCATCGCACTCCTGTCATCCGGCCTTGAAGTTCGAGGCCCGGAAGTCCATGGCGAAGTCCGGCGCCGCCGTCCACTTCACCGACTTCGGCTTGGCGGTGAAGGTGGCGTTCTGGTTGATCACCGTATAGGCCGGGTCCTCGCGTTCGCAGATCACCAGCATACGCTCGTAGGCTTTCTTGCGCTGCGCCTTGTCGGTCGACGATTGCAGCACGCCGCACAGCTGGTTCATCTCGGCGTTGGCCCATTCGTGGACCTGCTGTTGCTGGCCCTGCGGCCCGTGCTGGGTGTTCAGGGACGACACCGGGTCGCTGAACGCCGGCGAGTTCGACCAGTCGTGAATGGCGCGCTTGCCCTTGGGTTCGAAGATCTGCGCCCAGTTCTCCTTCATCTCGATCTGGACGTTGAGCCCGGCCTGCTGCCACATCTCGGTCAGGACCTGAGCATTGGAGGTCTGCAGCGTGTAATAGTCGTTGAGCACGCGGAATGGGATCGGATCGCCCTTGTAGCCCGCCTGCTTGACCAGTGCCTTGGCCTTGGCGAGGTCGTATTCCGGCGCCGTCCAGCCCTTCACGAACATGTTGCCGTAGAAATCAAACTGTAGGCCGGGCGGCACCTTGGTCCGCCCCAGCCACAGCTTGTCGACGATCATCTGGCGGTCCATCGCATGCGACAGCGCCTGGCGGATGCGCGGATCCTTGAGCGCGGTGTCGTACTTGTCGAAGGTGCTGATGCGAATATTGGGGATCGGGCCACCCACGACCTCGAGCTTGGCATCGCTCTCGACGGTCTTGATCTGGTCGGGCGTGAGATCGCAGGCGAATTGATACTGGCCGGCGCGTATGCCGTTGACGCGCTGGGCGACCTCGGGGACCTGCACGAAGCGCAGCGTCTTGATCGGCGGCCGCCCGCCCCAGTAGTCGTCGTGCGCGTCGAAGATCAGCTCGACGCCCGGCGTGTACGACCGGATCTTGTAGGGTCCGGTACCGACCGGCTTGCGCGCATAGTCGAGCCAGCTCGCCGCCTCGTCGAACGCCCGGCGATTGATGATTTGGCTGCCCATGCCGCTCATGCGGCCCTCGAGCGTGATGTCCGGCGTCGCATTGACGAAGCGGCAGGTGTACTTGTCGACCACCTCGACCTTGATCAGCGACGGCCACAGGCGGCGGGCCACCGCGGGCACCTGCGTCGGCAGCTGCTTGCTCTTCTGGGTGGGCCGAGCGGTATCCATGGTGATGGTCTTGTCCCAGCCGGCCGGCGTCGTGTCGCCGAACATGCGGGCCGGGCTGAAGGTGAAGGCGATGTCCTCGGCGGTGAGCTCGTCGCCGTTGTGGAACTTCACACCCTTGCGCAGCGAAACCTCGACCTCCTTGTCGCTGATGCGCTTCCAGCTGGTCGCCAGCTGCGGCATGGCCTCGAGATGGCCCTGCAGGTTGCGCCCGATCAGCAGCTCGACATACGAATTCAGGATTCGCTCGCCGACATTCGACTGCTCGGCGAGCGGATCGAGCGTGTTGCTGGTCACCAGCGCCTGGACGGCGACGACGATTTCCGGCCTTGTATCGGCCTGGGCGATCGCGAAGCGGGGCAGTGCCACGGCGCCGGTCGCCAGCGTCAAGAAGGCCCGGCGTTCCACTCTCAGCATGTCTCCCTCCCCTCGTTGACGCAGTCGTGAACCTGCGTCGCTCAGCTTTGGTCGCGAGACTTATTACAAGCGCATATGTCCAATTTGCTACGAAAGCATATGGGCCGCCCAAAGCCTGTCAAACAGCCGGGCTTGCGGTATTCAATTCTTCGCGACGATTTGAATGGATCCTGAAATGGTCGAGATTGCCTCGCATCGCGGCGGAGCCCTGCTGTGGCCCGAGAACAGCCGCACTGCCTTTGCCAACACGGCGCGCTTGACGGTGGAGCAGGTCGAATTCGACGTGCATCCGTCGAGCGACGGCAAGCTCGTGGTCATCCACGATGCCACGCTTGACCGCACGACGAGCGGTACCGGACCGGTCCACACGAGGTCGTTCGCCGAGCTGTCGCGCTTCACGCTGAAGGGGACGGAGGCCGACCGCATCCTGCTGCTCGACGAGGTGATCGACATTTTCCTGCCGACCGCGCTCAGGCTGCGGGTCGAGTTGAAGGCGGATGCCGACCATCGTCCCTATCCCGGGATGCCCGGGAAGGTCATCGACACGCTGCGACGACGCAATGTCCTGGGGCGAAGCGTCGTCACGGCCTTCGACATGGACACGGTATGCGAAGCGGCCGCCGCCGCAGGCGCTGGCCTTCGTCACGTCTTTCTGGTCTCTCCGCGATTCGACGAGCAAGTCGGCCTCGACGCGATCATCGCCCAGGCCAGAAGCCGCGGCATTCCCATGCTGGGACTGCGCCGCACCGCCCTGGATGCGGACAAGGTCGCAAAAGTTCGCGGCGCCGGCCTCGGCATTGGCGGCTGGGCCGTCAATGATGCGACGGCCATCGAGGCGATGCTGAAACTCGACGTCGACGTCTTCACGACCGATCGGCCGGACATCGCTCTCCAGATGCGAGAGGCCTGGCTGAAAAAGCGGTCACCCCGTTGATGAGGACCGCCCCTCAGGTCTGCGCCATCGGATATTTTGCGAGTATCGAGCCGATGCGCTTCAGCGCCTTGTCGGCCGCGGCCTGCGGCGTCATGCCGTCCTTCACGATGTCGGCCACCGCGATGCCCCAGATCTGCTGGGCGTTGGCCTCGGCGTAGCCGGGATTGAAGCACGGGTAGTTGGGCACGGTCGGGTCGATCATGCCTTCTGTAGCGTAGGCCGTGCGATGCGGATCCTCCTTGAGCCAGAATGGATCCTCCTTGACCAGATGCGGCATGGGCGGCAGGGAGCGGCCCAGTCCGGTCTTCACGCTGGTGTTCAGCACATCGGGCTGGATCGCAAATTTCAAGAAGTCCTTGGCGACTGCCACGTTCTTGGCGGTCTTGGCGATGAAGGCGCCGCCGACGCCGAGCTCGGCCTTCATCGGCTGGCCGGCATTGTCGTTCGGCAGCTTCATCGTGATGACGTCGTTGTACTTCTCCTTCTCGTGCATCATCGCGACCTCGGTCGAGATGGTGCCATCGAGATCCATCACGATCTGCTTGGCGTGGAAGGCGTTGTTGTCGTCGGCGTCGCTCCAGCTCAACGCTCCCGGCGGCACGTAGCCTTCCTTGTAGGAGGTCGTGATGTAGGCGAGCGACTTGATCACTGCGTCCCTGATCTTGGGATCGTCGAGGTGCGGCTTGCCGTCCGGCGTCACAATGTCATTGCCGCCGTTGGCGATCAGGAAGTGGTGGAAGGTGTTGTTGCCGTCGGCTGGTCCGTTCGTGGTGCACTGCAGGCCGTGCACATAGACGCCGCGCTGCTTCTCGCGCAGCTTCTTCTGCATCGGCTTGAAGAAGTCCCAGAAGGCGTCCCAGGTCTTGGGCGCATCGGCCATCTTGAAGCCGGCCTTCTCGACCATCGAGCCCCAGACGTGGAACGGCAGCACGCCGCACCTGAGTGGGACGTAGGTGTAGCCGCGCTGCTTGGTGACGTTGTTGTAGTATTTGGAGGCCAAGAGCGCCGTCGGGTGGAACAGCTTCTCCTGGGTCTCGATGACGTCGCTGACGTCGACCAGCTTGTCGTGCCAGGTGTTCTGCGGCACCACGGTCTGGTCGGCGATGCCGTGGGACAGGACGTCGGGCGTCTCGCCGCTGGTCAGGCCGGCGACGATCTTCTGCATGGCCGGGCCGAACGGGATGATGCTGAACTCGATCTTGTTGCCGCTCGCCTTCTCATAGGCGGCGACCATGTCCTTGAACGCCTGGTCCTCTTCCTTGACGAAGCCCTGGACCCACAGGACGCTTGCCGTCTTGGCCTGCGCATTGGCGATGTAGGGGCTGGCGAACGTTCCAGCCGCTGCCAGTCCAACTGTTCCGCGAAGCACTGAACGCCTTCCCAGTTTGCTCATTGTTAGCCTCCCAAGTCGCTTGTCGCTGAAAAACTCGGAACGCAACGTGGCTTGCTTCTATCCCATCCAGTTTGCCGAACTGACGTGGCAACCTTGATCAAGACCGCCCCTCAGGTCTGCCCCACCGGATATTTGCCGAGGATCTCGGCGATCCTCTTGAGCGCTTTGTCCGCCGCGGCTTTGGGCGTCATGCCGTCGCGGATGACGTCGGCATGGGCGATGCCCCAGAGTTGCGCGGCCTCGACCTCGGCATAACCGGGATTGAAGCAGGAGTAGACGGGCACGGTCGGGCCAAGCACGCCCTCGCGGGTATAGGTCTCGCGGTGCGCGTCCTTGCCCGCGAGCCAGAAGGGGTCGGTCTTGGCGAGCTCCGGCATGGCCGGGAGCCAGCGGCCGAGACCGCCCTTCAGATAGCCGTTCACCACCTGCGGCTGGATCAGGTACTTCATGAAGTCCTTGGCGACCGCGATGTTCTTGGCGCCCTTGGGGATGAAACCGCCGCCGACGCCGAGCTGCGCCGGCACCGGCTGGCCGTGGTTGTCGGTGGGCAAACCCATGGTGACGATGTCGTCGTACTTGTCCTTTTCATGGTAGAGCGCGACCTCGGTCGAGATCGTGCCGTCGAGATCCATGATTAATTGCTTGGCGTGGAACGCGTTGTTGTCGTCGGCGTCGCTCCAGCTTAGCGCACCGGGCGGCACATAGCCTTCCTCGTAGGCCGTCGTCAGGTAAGCGATGCTCTCGACGACCGCCTGCCTGACCTGCGCATTGTCGAGATGCGGCCGACCATCGGGCGTGACGATATCCTTGCCGCCGTGGGCGATCATGAAATGGTGAAACAGGTTGTTGCCGTCGGCCGGCCCGGCGGTGGTGATCTGCAGCCCGAGCGCGTAGACGCCGCGATGGCCTTGCTTGCGCAGCTGCTTCTGCATCGGCTTGAAGAAGTCCCAGAACGCGTTCCAGGTTTTCGGCGCGTCGGCCAGCTTGTAGCCCGCCTTCTCGACCAGTGAGCTCCACACGTGGAAGGGCAGCACGGCGGTCTTGTAGGGAGCCAGGTAGTAGGTCCGCCGCTTCTCGACGTTGTTGTAGTACTGCGAGGCGAGCAGGGCGGTCGGGTGATAGTGCGCTTCCTGTGTCTTGACGACATCGGACATGTCGACCGCCCGGTCGATCCAGGCGTTCTGCGGCAGCACCCTCGCCTGTGCGCCGTCATAGGAGATCAGGTCGGGGACGTCCCCGCTGGTGAGAGCCGCGACCACCTTCTGGGCCAGCGGGCCGAAGGGAACGATGCTGTAGGCGAGCTTGTTGCCGCTCGCCTTCTCGTAGTCCGCGACGATCTGCTTGAATGCGTTGTCTTCCTCTTTGACGAAGCCTTGCGTCCACCACAGGTTCGCGGTCTTCGCCTGGGCATTGGCAATATGGGGTCGGGCCAGCACTCCTGTCGCGCCAAGAGCCAGACAACCGTGAAGCACTGAACGCCTTCCCAGTTTGCTCATTGCTAGCCTCCCAAGTCGCTTGTCGCTGAAAAACTCGGAACGCAAACGTTGCTTGCTTCTATCCCGTCCAGCTTGCCGAACTGACGTGGCAACAAATTGGCCGCGCCTGCTGAAGGAGAGGAGGATTACTCGGCGAGGTCGTCCGTGCACCGGCACGCAGCCCGGCGTTAGCGGGCGCAAGGCCTGCTCTCGCGACGATCTTCTTGCAGGTGCGTGCCATCAGGTCCTCCCGGATTGCAGGAGTGACAGGCAACCACGCTGACTACATGAACTGAGGACGGGAAACCGGTGAAGCTTGATCTTGGTTGGCGCCACCGTCAACGCTGCGCCCAAGCAACGGCGGAACGGCCTAATGGTCGAGCGTGCTGGCGCCCGTTGCGCCGCACGTGCTCTAGCCGCTGGAAGGAGCGTCAGCCCGGGCGGCGCTCGAAGGTCGTCAGCCCTTCGGGGATGTGATGGAACGGCTGCTTGTCGATGGTGAAGATCGCCAGCGTCGGCTCGCCGTAGAGCTTGGGATCGTCGAGCGTGCCGACCTTGACGACAACGATGGGTCGCGGCGGGCGGGTGACGAGATGCGTGCCGCACTCGGGGCAGAACTCGCGCGTGACCGGATTCTCGAGATCCTTGCGCTTGAATTGTCGCGGCGTGCCCTTGGTGTAGCGAAAAGCATCCGGTTGGACGACCATGAACATGTTGGGGGCGCCACCCGTGATGTACTGGCATTCCCGGCAATGGCACTGCGCCTTCAACATCGGCTCGCCGTCGACGACATAGCGCACGGCGCCGCAATAGCATCCGCCTTCGGTCTTCATGGCTACGCTCCCGGTTTCGTCATGCTCGGTTTCCGGCCTCCAGGCCGCACGCACGGCGATCATCTTGCAGGTGCGTGCCATCAGGTCCTCCCGGATTGCGGGAGGGACAAGCAAACACGCTTACTCGACGAACTGAGGGCGGGGAATTGGGAGAAGCTTGACCCTGGTTGGCCGTCACCGTCAACGATGCCACGAGGCGACGGCCGGAACGGCTTTAACGGTCAGCGCATCGAAACAGTACGGCAGACGCCACCGACATCGGATGCTGTACCGCGCCCCACGTCCCCGTAGCTCAGCTGGATAGAGCGGCGGTTTCCTAATTTTGAGGTCCATCGAGAAAGCCCCGATTTACCGCGATTCAAAAACATCCAAATGGCCTGGATCGGGCTCCCGAAAGCCGCAGCGTCCCTGACAGAGTCCCCGACGCTTTCGTCAGCATATGGTTGGTCCAAACCAAATGCCGTGGCCGCTCATCGTATCAGCACCGTCAGGCTAGAAGCTCTGGATCGTCGGATCCGGCGATAGCCTGCAGTTCGTAAACCTGGGTCTCCTGCTGGCGCCCCCGCACCGCGATGCGGCCGAGCGAACGGGCGACAATCCTGGCCTCCACCTTCCCGTAGACGTCCTCGCTGATGCAGATCGACGTGCCGAATTGCTTGTTTATCCCCTCGAGTCGTGACGCCACGTTCACGCCGTCGCCCATCACTGTGTAGCTCAGCCGTTCATGTGAACCGACATTGCCCACCACGACGGCGTCGCAATGGAGTCCGAAGCGCACGTGCATCGCAGGGTGACCCTCTCGGACCCACTGAGCGTTGAGAGTCTTCATCCGATGGCGGGCGCGCAAGGCAGCCCGGCAGGCCCGGAAGGGATGATCCTCGATCTCCGCCGGCGCGCCCCAGAACGCCATCACCGAGTCGCCGATGAACTTGTCGACTGTACCGCCTTCCTCGGCAATGGCGGAGGTGACGCTTTCGAAGTAGCGCGCCGTCCGGTCGGAAAGCTCCTGCGGCGAAAGATGCTCGGCAATGGCAGTGAACCCCTCGACATCGGAGAAGAAGACGGTGAGAAAGCGCTGCTCAATGCTGGGCACCAGGGGGCGACCCGACTGGATCAAGTCGCGCACGATGCCGACCGGCGCGAACAGCGCAAAAGACCGCAGTGCGTTATCCAGCAATCGTGTGGCGTGTTGCAGTTGGAATATTTCTCGGATCGGCGAATCGCCCGGTGCGTCAATCCCGAACGACAGCGAACGAATGCGCTGGATCTCGCCCGACACGACCTCGATCGGCGTCGAGATCTTGCGTGCCATGAAATAGATCAGCGCGACCTCAAGGCCGATCAGCACCAAGCTCCCCCAGATCAGTTTCCGATTCGTGCGTTTTAGGTCACCAACGAAATCGTCGGTCGGCGTCACCACCAGGACTTGCCACTGCTTGGCTGGGCCAGCCGGAAAATTGCTGAACAGCGCGGCGTATTCCTTTCCATCTGACGGCAGGTCGAATCTGAACCGATCGGCATGGCTAGCGGCGTGCAGTCGTACCGCCTCGACGACTTGGGGCTCGCTCAGTTTATCCAGGCTGACCAGTTGCACATGGCCATCGACACGCTTGATGGCGGCGCCGGGAACCGGATGGCCCAGCACGCGACCATACTGGTCGGCGATGATGGTGAGGCTGTTGGCGCTTGCCTGGTTGACCTGCAGCAGGTTCGTCAAGCCGTCCAGGGTGATGTGGGCAGACGCGACGCCGACGAAGTTGCCCTCGATGTGGACGGGATAGCCGAGGGCAACCACCAACGAACCGGTGTCGGGATTGATGAACGGGTCGGTGACGGCGAGGCCATCGGTCTGACGCGCCGTCTGGTACTGCGGCACCAGCAATCTCACGTCATATGAAGAAGCATCGACGGAGTAGCGTCCGATCGGCGTTGGCCAGGTCTCATAAAAGGTGCGATGCCGCCGCCGGCTCGTTCCCACCGAAAGGAATCGATGTAGCTCATATGCCAATTGGCCTTGGCCGGAATTCTGGGATCGCTGCGGCGACGATCATCGTCCATGCGCGTGACCACGCGGTGGTAGCCGTCCTCGAAGCTGACGTAGATCGCATCGATCTGTGGATGAGATACCAGCGCCTGGTAGAGGACGGTGCCACTCTCGTCGACGCGGTAGAAACCGGGTGTGGTCCCTTCGGCGGCCGCGACCAGTCGCAATGTCGCCGCAACTGGATCCAGCAGGTTCTTTGACATCGTGACAGCGTCGTCTCGGGTGCGGTCGACGAAGTGCCGGGACAAGACCCGAAGATTGCGGTCGTTCTCGAAGTAGCTGAAGGCGATCACGGCACCAAGGGCGGGTAGGATGAGGAGCGCGAAGATCGTGCTGATGCTCACCTGCAGCCGGGTGCGGTGGCGCCGACTTCCGTCTTCAGGTTGATCCGACATCGCGTTCTCGCCTTGGCAACGGCAGGGCGCCACAACTGGCGTGCTTCGCTCCTCGGCTCCTTTTCGTCAGGTCCGCCTCGGGTCGTCCCAACCCGGTTCGGGGAAGACCAGCTGTCCGGTCGCATCTGCTTGCGGCAGCACCACCGTCGGCTTGCGCTTGAGGTTTTGCACCGCCGCCGTGCGGATACTGTTGTTCTGACCCTTGTCGTCGAACTGGATAGGTCCGCCAGTCGTGACGTGCTGGTCGATCCTGGTCTTGCGCAGCGCCTCCATCAGGGCGTCGCCCTTGGCCGATGCCGAGGCGCGCCGCGCGGTGGCGGCGATCAGCAGGGCCTCGAAGGTGAAGCCGCCACCAAGGTCGAGCTGCTGGTCGGGGAACTTCGCCACGTGGTGCTTGGCGAGCAACCGGGTCGCGGCCGACTTTTCGTCGAGCCACGGCAGGGTGGAAATGTGGAACTCGCTCAGCTTGCCGGCCCCCTTGAGGAAATCCTGGTCGTAGAGACCGGGTGAGGCGGGCGTGATGATCGCCATCGGCGCCCAGCGCTGCTTGACCAGCTCCTCGACCATGAGCTTGGCGCCGACCGCCCGGCAAAGCGGCATCAGCAGATCCGCGCCGGTCGCCTTGGCCTTGGCGACCTCGGTCTCGAGATGGTCGGTCTCGGGGTCGTAGACCACGGCCTCGGCGAGCTCATAAGGCATGCCGAGTTCGGGGAACTTCGCCTTGAAGGCGTCGATCATCGCCTGGCCGAACATGTCGTTGACGCTCACCAGGACGGCCTTCTTGGGCGTGGTACCGGAGATCTTGAAGATCTCCTTCTGCATGTCGAAGGCGCCACTCACCAGCTGGTGCGCCGTCGGGAAATTGCGGACCACGAAGTGGAAGCCCGACAGGGTGATCTTGGGCGCCGAGCCGACATTGACGATCAGCGGCACGCCGCGCTTCTCGCAGACTTCGGCGATGGCGAAGGTGTGGCTGGAGTCGAAGGCGCCGACCAGCAGCTGCGCGCCGGCGTCGATCGCCTTGCTCGCCTGCTCGCGCGCCACCTTGACCTTCGAGGCGGTGTCGAAGGTCTGGATCTCGAGACGAGTGCCGACCTTCATGTCGGCCAGCACGTCGTTGGCGACATCGGCGGCGCGCTGCGCCGCGAGGCCGATCGAGGTATGGCGGCCGGTGACCGCGACCAGCAGGCCGACCTTGAGATCGGCGGCCTGGGCTTGGGCCATGAAGGGGGCCGCGAGAGCGGCGCCCGCCGCGGCTTGGGTGAAGCGGCGGCGTGTAAGGCTATTGAGGCGTGTCATGGTGATACCTCCTTTCCCTTCCTGAGAATGCACCTGAAGCCGACATGACTTGTCGACGTGTCGATCTGCTCGGCATGGCGCGCCGCCGGTCGATAGCGCCGGCAATAGTTGGGCGCGCAAAGATGCGAGCCGCCTTTCAGCACCTTGCGCGAGATGCGCAGCCTATCGCTCGGATCATGGCTCATCTCGCGCACACCGCCGTGCGGATTTTGCGGCGCGCAGCAGGGCGGCACGGGATCGGCGGCGTGGCGGCTGGAATACCAATCGGTCGTCCATTCCCAGACGTTGCCGATCATGTCGTAGAGGCCGAAGCCGTTGGCCGGAAACGCGCGCACTGGCGAGGTGCGGGCAAAGCCATCGTGCGCCAGGTTCTCGAGTGGGAAATTGCCCTGCCAAGTGTTGGCCATGTGCTTGCCGGCTGGCGTGAACTCATCGCCCCAGGCGAACTCCGCGCCGCAAAGCCCGCCGCGCGCGGCGAACTCCCATTCAGCCTCGCTCGGCAGCTGCTTGCCGGCCCACGTGGCATAGGTCTCGGCGTCGCGATAGGCGACCTGCACCACGGGATGGTCGGCGAGGCCGCCGAGGTGGCTGCCCCGGCCGTTGGGTCGCCGCCAGTTGGCGCCAAAGGTGAAGCGCCACCACTGGCTGTAGTCGCGGAGATCGACCGGCTTGCCGGGTGGGGTGAACACGAGACCGCCCGCCTTCAGCATGCCGGGCTTGGCGCCGGGATAGTCCTTGGGATCGGGATCGATCTCGGCCCAGGTGACGTAACCGGTCGCCTCGACGAACTTGCGGAACTGGGCATTGGTGACCGGCGTCTCGTCGATCCAGAAGCCGTCAACAGAGACATCGTGCGCCGGCGCCTCCTCGGGATAGTGCTTGTCCGAACCCATGCGGAAGGTGCCACCAGCAACCCAGACCATTCCGGGAGGCATCGTTTGTTTTGCGGCGGTAGCCTCATGGCGCAGCATCTGAGCCTCTACGCACC
>JBPYDO010000122.1:0-11238 GCA_051985755.1 Reyranella sp.
GGAGGAGATGATCGAGCGCGACGGCGCCGAACTCGCTCACGATCACAGCCGTGTCGCGCAAGTCGGGAACTGCAAGAACCTTGGAAAGAAAGGTCGTCTTGCCGCTGCCGAGGAAGCCGGTGAGCACGGACAATGGGATTGGCTCGGCCGGAACCTGCGCCGGCTCGGCCAAATTACGACTCATGTCTGGAATTCGCGGAGCCATGTTTGCTTGCCGCGCCTTTCCCCGAGGAGGAGCGAGACGGCAAGAGCTGCGCCCGCGCCTTTGTCGGATTGACCGGACCTGAGCATAACGTCAAGTTAACCCGTTCGACAGGTCGTGAAATCGGCCAAGGACTAAGGGAGGATAACAATGACGTCACGACGCTTTTTGGCGGTGATCGTCGCCGCAGGTCTAATGCCGGCGGCGGCGATGGCCCAGAGCACGATCAAGATCGGCTATCCGATGCCGCTGTCCGGTCCCGCCTCGGTCTATGGCGTGCCGATCACCAAGGGCGCCGAAATGGCCGTGCAGGAAATCAATGCAAGCGGCGGTGTGCTCGGCAAGAAGCTCGAGCTGCTGTCACGCGACAGCAAGGCGAGTGCCGACGAGGCGGTGCGGCTGGCACGCGAATTGATCATCAAGAACGGGGTCGACGTGCTGTCGGGGACGCTCACCTCGGCGGAGGCACCGGCGGTGTCGACCATCGCCAAGGAGAACAAGATCGTCTTCGTCGCGCCGACCTCGAAGACCGTTCAGCTAACTTCTCCAGCCAACCTGCATCCCTATATCTTCCGTCTCGCCTCCAACACCGACATCGAGGGGCGCACCGCCGCCGCGATGATGGCGTCCTGGAAGGACGTGAAGAAGGTCGCCACGATCGCGCCCGACTATGCCTATGGCCGTGATGCCGTGAAGGCCTTCGTCGAGTACCTCAAGAAGGCGCGGCCCGACATCGAGATCGTCGACCAGCAGTGGCCCAAGCTCGGCCAGGCCGACTTCACGCCGTTCATCACGGCGCAGATGGGCAAGAAGCCGGACGCGATATTCTGTGACGTGTTCGGCGGCGATTTCGTGACGCTCGCCAAGCAGGCAACCCCGCTCGGCTATTTCAAGATGGTCAACAACCGCGTCATCGATGGCGGCGAGGTCGGCACGACCGATGCCGCCCAGGCGCTCGGCAAGGACTATCCGTACGGAATCTGGTCCGACACCTATGACCCGGTGATCTGGCCGGAGAACGAGCCTGCGGCCCACAAGACCTACATCGAACACCTCAAGGCCTTCACCAAGCAGGAGTACGCCTCCGGCTGGGCGATCATGGGCTATTCGTCGATCCTCGCGCTGAAGGCGGGTATCGAGAAGGCCAAGAGCACCAAGTCCAACGCCGTGGCCAAGGCGATGCTCGGGATGTCCTTCGATACGCCGATCGGCAAGCTCACCTTCAACCCCAAGACGCATGAGACGGACGCCGGTGAGTTCTGGGGCCAGATGGTGAATGACCCCAAGTTTCCGTTCGCCACCATCAAGAATCCCAAGTATCTCGCGCAAGGGCCGTTCACGAACTGACATCGCGCTTAAAAATCCTGCGTTCGAGTGAGCTTGGATCCCAAAGACGTTGCGTGCTCCCTTCCCCGTCGCGGGGAAGGGAGCATTTTTTGCCGAGCGCGGGCGCCCGGCGCGAAAGGCTGAACGATGGGCGACCTGTCGTTTCTATTCACGCAGTTCCTCGGCGGCCTGACGACGGCGATGTTCCTGTTCCTGATCGCGTCCGGGCTGTCGCTGGTTTTCGGCGTCATGCGCGTGCTGAACTTTGCGCACGGCTCCTTCTACATGCTGGGCGCCTACATGGCCTGGCAGGCCGTGCAATGGCTGACGCCGCTGCTCGGGAGCTTCTGGCTGGCGGCGCTGGCAGCGGCGCTGGGCGTCGCCATCCTTGGCGGCCTGGTCGAACGACTCCTGCTGCGCCACATGTACGGCAAGGAGGAGCTCTACCAGCTGCTGCTCACCTACGCGCTGGTCCTGATCCTGGGCGATTCCGCCAAGGCGCTCTGGGGGACCCAGCAGCTCTCGGTCTCCCGCCCGGCGATCCTCGACGGAGGCATCAATCTCTTCGGCAGCGTGCTGCCGATCTATAACCTCTTCATCATGCTAGCCGGCGGGCTGATCGCCGTCGTCGGCTGGCAAGTCCTGGCCCGCAGCACGGCCGGGCGCATGGTGCGCGCAGCGGCGCTTGACCGCGAGATGCTTGGCGCGCTCGGCGCCAATGTCGGGGCGCTTTACACCGGCATGTTCATGGTGAGCTCGTTTCTCGCCGGCCTCTCGGGCGCACTGGTCACGCCGATCGAGAGCATCGTGCCGGGAATGGACGTCGAGGTCATCGTTGAGGCGTTCATCGTCGTGGTGATCGGCGGGCTGGGCTCGTTCTGGGGCACCTTCTGGGGTTCGGTCATTTACGGCCAGGTGCTGTCGTTCGGCATCCTGATCCTGCCCTCCTTCTCGCTGTTCTCAGTATTCGCGCTAATGGCCGTGATCCTGATCGTCCGGCCCTGGGGCCTTTTCGGAAAGCCGATGCGATGACATCCGCCCCGCGGCGCATCCCTTGGACGCTGATCGTCTTCCTGGTGGCGATGGTGGTTCCCTGGCTCGGCGAGCGCTACGACACCTTCCTCGCGACGCAGATCGCGATCAGCGCGCTGTTCGCCGTCAGCCTGAACCTCCTGCTGGGCACGACCGGCCTGGTCTCGTTCGGGCACGTCGCCTACTACGGCATCGGCGCCTATGTCTGCGGCATCCTGATGAAGACCTATGGCGTGTCGTTCTGGCTGGCCTTGCCGGCCGCGGCGCTGGGCGCGGCCTTTGCCTCGCTGGTCTTCGGCTACTTCTGCGTGCGCCTGACGCGCATCTACTTCGCCATGCTGTCGCTCGCCTTCTCGCAGATCGTCTGGGCGATCGCCTACAAGTGGAACGATGTCACCGGCGGCGACCAGGGCCTGCCGGATGTGCCCTACCCCAATCTCGACTGGATGTCGTCGATCCCGTTGTTCGGCGACTTCAGCGTCGCCGACGAGTTCTATGTGCTGACCCTGGTGATCGTCGCGCTGTCGCTGGCGGCGATGCAGCGCATCATCCACTCGCCATTCGGCCGCATGCTGACGACGATCCGCGAGAACCCCGAGCGCGCGTCTGCGATCGGCGTCGACGTCCGAAGGTATGAGCTTGCGGCCTTCGTCGTCGCCGGCGCCTTCGCCGGCATCGCCGGCGCCTTGTTCGGCATCTTCAGCCGCGGCGTCTTCTCCGACTATGTCTATTGGCCGAAGTCCGCCGAGGTGATGATCATGACCATCCTGGGCGGCATCGAGCACTTCTGGGGTCCGGTGGTCGGCGCGGGGACGTTGATCATCCTCAACCAGGAGGTCACGTCCTATACCGAGTACTGGTCGCTCGTGCTGGGCGCGATCCTGCTCGCGCTGCTGTTCGTTTTCCCCGGCGGCATCGTCGGCGGCGTGTGGGCGGGTTTCGCGTGGCTGCGCCGCAAGCGAAGAGGCGCCGCCCAGGTCGCGGCAAATCGTGCTTGAGGTGAAGGGCCTTTCCAAGTCGTTCGCCGGCTTCCGCGCCGTGTCGGACGTCAATCTGGTCGTGGCCGAAGGTGAGATCGCCGCGGTCATCGGGCCGAACGGCGCCGGCAAGTCGACGCTGTTCAACCTCATCACCGGGCACCTGGTGCCGACCGCCGGCCGCGTCTTCGTCGACGGCCGCGACATCACCGGCGTGGCGCCCCACCGGATCTGCAGCATGGGGCTGGGACGCTCGTTCCAGCGCACCAATATCTTCCCGAAGCTCACCGTGCTCGAGAACGTGCAGGCGGCCTTCCTGATCCATCGCGGCCAGGGGCCGAACTTCTGGTCACGCTCGGAGACGCTCTACCGCTCCGACAGCGAGACCCTGCTCGCCTCGATCGGGCTTGCCGCCCAGGCGCGGACCACGGCCGGCACGCTTTCCTACGGCAACCAGAAACAGCTCGAGCTCGGCATTGCACTTGCAAGCGATCCCAAGATCCTGCTGCTCGACGAGCCGACCGCCGGCATGTCGGCGAGCGAGACCCACGAGACGATCGCGCTGATCGAGCGCATCGCCCATCAGCGCGGCCTGACGCTCTTGTTCACCGAGCACGACATGTCGGTCGTGTTCTCGATCGCCCAGAAAATCACCGTACTGCACCAGGGGCGCATTATCGCGCAGGGCGACCCGGCGGCGGTCCGCGCTGATCCCGAAGTCCGTCGCGTCTACCTCGGCGAGGGACCGATGAGCCGCGGACTATGAGCGCGCTGCTCACGCTCGATAACATCCATGCGGCCTATGGGCTGAGCCGCGTGTTGTTTGGTATTTCGCTCGAGGTCAACGAGGGCGAATGCGTCTGCCTGTTGGGGCGCAACGGCGTCGGCAAGACCACGACCATGCGCACCGTCATGGGGCTGACGCCGCCCAGCTCGGGCCACGTCCGCTTCAAGTCGCAGGACATCACCGGCTGGGCGCCCTATCGCGTCGCCCGCACCGGCATCGGCTTCGTTCCGGAGGATCGCCGGGTGTTCGCCGAGCTCTCGGTATGGGAGAACCTCGACGTGGCGCGCCGCGCGGCGGGACGGCCGGGGCGCTGGACGATCGAGGCCGTCATCGAGCTCTTCCCGGTGCTCGGCAATCTGCGCGACCGACAGGGCGGGTTTCTCTCGGGCGGCGAGCAGCAGATGCTGACCATCGCCCGCACGCTGATGGGCAACCCCGAGCTCCTGCTCTTGGACGAGCCGTCAGAGGGCCTGGCGCCATTGGTGGTCGAAGCGTTGCTCGCCAGGGTCGGCGAGTTGAAGGCACAGGGCCTCACCATTCTGCTCGCCGAACAAGGCATCGAGTTCTCGCTGGCACTCGCCGATCGCGTCTACGTGCTGGAGAAGGGCGCGGTGAAATTTGCCGGCCGCGCCGAGAAGCTCCGCACAGACCGTGCACTGCTCGATCAATTGATGGCGCTGTGACGACTGCCAGCCCATCACAATAGCGTTATTGGCGCGAGAGGCCGAGCAATCCCCTCAGTCTTCGCGACAAAGGACATCACTGGACATTTGTCAGGGTCGCAATAGGCTTCTGGCCGGGGGGAGCGTTGCCATGACGGGACCCTGTCCGGGCAAAGTATCGACCGGAAGTCGCTGGCTTCGCGTCGCGATTGTCGTGTCGTCTCTTTTGGGATCGGCCGCGGCGTCTGCGCAGTCGCCTGAGCAGGCGCCAGACACCATCGCAGCCCGCCTGCTTGCCTGCGCGCCCTGTCACGGCGCCTCGGGCGAGGGCACGTTGAACGCCTACTTTCCGCGTCTCGCCGGCAAACCTGCAGGCTATCTGTTCAACCAGCTGGTGGCGTTCCGCAATGGCCGGCGCCACTACCCGCCCATGAACTACCTCCTCGACTACCTGCCCGAGGAATATCTCAAGGTCATGGCCGACTACTTCGCTGCGCAGAAGCCGCCGCTTCCGGCGCCGGCCGTTCCCGACTTAAGCAAGGACATGCTTGCACGCGGTGAGCGTCTCATCACTCAGGGCGACTATGCGCGCGGCATCCCCGCCTGCTCGAGCTGCCATGGTCCAGCCCTCTCGGGCATGGAGCCGGCCATTCCCGGCCTCCTTGGATTGCGGGCGAGCTACATCAGCGCCCAACTGGGCGGCTGGCGATATGGCACGCGCACCGCGACCGCACCCGACTGCATGCAGATCGTCGCCGGGCATCTCACCGAAGACGACGTCAAGGCCGTTGCGGCGGTGCTGGCCGCCAAGCCGGCGCCGGCCAACGCGGCACCGGTTCCCAAGGGCACTTTCACCTTGCCGTTCAGCTGCGGGAGCGAGCCGCCATGAGAACGCTCTTGGTGACGACTCGTGGATTGGCATCGCTGGCCGCGATCGCCGTTGCGGCAACCGTCATGCTGGCAAGCGGAGACTTGCTCGCCCAGGCGCCGAGGCCGACAAAGGTGGACCCGGCACTGATCGCCAAGGGCGAGTATCTCGCGCGCGCCGGCGATTGCATCGCCTGCCACACCCAGCCCGAAGGTCAGCTGTTTGCCGGCGGACGGCCGATGCTGACGCCGTTCGGCACGCTGTTCACCTCGAACATCACGCCTGATCGCGAGACCGGGATCGGCAAGTGGAGCGCCGATGATTTCTACAAGACCATGCACACCGGCCGGTTTCCGGACGACGGCCTGCTTTACCCGGCGATGCCCTTCGGCTCGTACACCAAGGTCACCCGGGCGGACAGCGACGCCATCTATGCCTACCTGCGGACGATCCCGGCGGTGAAGCAGGCCAACCGGCCGCACGATCTGCGCTTCCCCTACAACAACCGCTCGCTGATCCTCGGCTGGCGGACGCTCTATTTCCATGAAGGCGAATACAAGCCCGATCCCAAGCAGTCGGCGGAATGGAACCGCGGCGCGTATCTCGTCGAAGGCCTCGGCCACTGCGCCATGTGCCATACCGCGATCAACGCGCTCGGCGGCAGTTCGGAGGCGGACGCCTTCCAGGGCGGCCTCATCCCCATGCAGAACTGGTACGCCCCGTCGCTCACCTCGAACAAGGAGGCGGGCCTCGGCGACTGGAGCCTGAAGGACATCACCGACTACCTGAAGACCGGCGTCTCGGCGCGCGGCTCGGTCTACGGCCCGATGGCCGAGGTCGTCTACAACAGCCTGCAGTACCTGAACGATGCCGACACGCGGGCCATGGCCATTTATCTGAAGAGCTTGGGCCAGGGCAGTCCGCCGCGGGCGGCGACATCGAATTTGCCGAGACCCGAAAACAGCCTACTGCTGACGCTCGGCAAGACCATCTACGACCGCCAGTGCGCCAGCTGTCACGGTGCCCAGGGCCTCGGCAAGCCGCCGCACTATCCGCCGCTTGCGGACAATCAGTCGATCCAGATGGCCTCCTCGGTCAACCCGATTCGCATGGTGCTGAACGGCGGCTATCCGCCGGGCACGGCCGGCAATCCCAGGCCCTACGGCATGCCGCCGTTCGCGCAGTCCTTGTCGGACGACGAAGTGGCGGCGGTCGTCACCTACATCCGCACGGCGTGGGGCAATCGCGGCGCTGCCGTCAGCGCCCGTGATGCCAATGCACTTCGATCCGTACCGCTCGAGTGACCTGAGGCCCCGATGTTGAATTCCGAGCGCAGCGAAGAACCTGGCCATCACGAGGTCGAGGCGGTCGTTCGCCAGGGACCGCGCGGCGCGATCGCGCTTGCCGGCATCGCAACGCTCGTCGTCGTGGCGCTGTGGTTCGCCTTCTATCTCTTCGTGTTCGTTCCCCGCGGCGGCGGCTCATGACGGTGGCGTCCCCATCGCCCAGCGACGGTCGCGACGGCGCCGCGATGGCGGCTCATGCCGAGCGGCGATGGACCCTGTCGTCGGTCGCGATCGTCGTGCTGCTCACCGCATCCGCCGCCCTCGCCGGCATCCATCAGATGGTCATGCCGCAGGGCCGCGTCGAGACGATCGATCCCAGGACGATCCACCTCAAGGGCGAGTTCGTCGAGAGCAACCTCGGGAGCGCGCTCGAGCCGGACGGCTCGGTCACGGTGCGAGCGATCGCCCAGCAATACTCGTTCACGCCGGAATGCCTGGTCGTTCCGGCCGACACGCCGATCACGCTGCGCGCCACCAGCCCGGACGTCATCCACGGCCTGCTGATCGTCGGCACCAACGTCAACACCATGCTCGTGCCAGGCTACATCTCGAGCCTGCCGGTGCGGTTCGATCGTCCCGGCGAGCATGTCATGCCGTGCCAGGAATACTGCGGCGTCGGCCATGAAGGCATGTGGGCGAAGGTCAAGGTCGTCGACAAGGCCGCCTTCCAGAAGATGATCGCCGACAAGCGGAGGCTTGCCTGTGTTGACTAGCAAGCGGCTGATCCTCGCCCACTTCTGGCTCGCCTTCGCGGTGTTCGGCGTGGCGTTGCTGCTCGGCGCCTGGCAGATGCTGGTGCGCAGCCCATTGCTGCCGTGGATCGGCAATCCCGATTGGTACTACCGCTCCCTCACCGCTCACGGCTCGGTAATGGGCTACGTGTTTCCGACGCTGGTCGCTATGGG
The DNA here is from genome assembly GCA_051985755.1 of Reyranella sp. Taxonomy (GTDB): domain Bacteria; phylum Pseudomonadota; class Alphaproteobacteria; order Reyranellales; family Reyranellaceae; genus Reyranella. Next base: position 8,106 of record JBPYDO010000122.1, read on the forward strand.
CTTCGGCTACGCCATCAGCGAGAGCGCGCTAAACCAGCCGCTGGTCGGCCGGCAATGGGCGTGGGCCGGCCTGGGGTTGATCGCGGTGGGCGCGGTCATGGCCATGGTGCCCGTGGCGCTCGGCCGCGCCTCGGTCCTCTACACCTTTTATCCGCCGATGATCGGCAGTTCCTTCTACTACGTCGGCGTCGTTCTGGTGGTGGTGGGCTCGTGGATCTGGGTGGCCTTGCTGTCGATAAACCTGCGTCTGTGGAAGCGCAGCAATCTCGGCAAGCCGGTACCGTTGCCGATGTACGCCAACGTGGCGGGCGCCTATCTCTGGGCCTGGACCGCGGTCGGGGCGGCGCTCGAGCTTCTGCTGCAGATCATTCCGGCGGCTGTGGGCCTCACGACAACCATCGACGCCGGATTGGCGCGCGTCTTCTTCTCCTGGACCCTGCACGCCATCGTCTATTTCTGGCTGGTGCCGACCTACATCGCCTATTACACGATCGTGCCGCGGGCGATCGGCGGCAAGATCTACAGCGATGCGATGGCGCGCATCGCCTTCATCCTGTTCCTGGTCGTGGCCATGCCGATCGGCATCCATCATTCCTTCATGGACCCCGAGGTGGGCGCTGGCTTCAAGTTCCTCCATTCGGCGTTCACTGCGCTGGTCGCCCTGCCGACGCTGCTCACCGTCTTCACGATCTGCGCCTCGGTCGAGATTGCCGCCCGGCTGCGCGGCGGCCGCGGACTGTTCGGCTGGATCGCCGTTCTACCCTGGCGCAATCCGATCATGCTGGCGCTCGCCTTCTCGTTCCTCATGCTGGGCTTCGGCGGCGCCGGCGGCCTCATCAACATGAGCTACCAGCTCGACGCCTCGATCCACAACACGCAATGGATCACCGGGCACTTCCACCTGATCTTCGGCGGCGCGATCGTGATCATGTATTTCGCGATTGCCTACGATTTGTGGCCGCACCTGACCGGGCGCGCCTTCGTCCGCCTGCGGCTGATGCGGCTGCAGCTGTGGCTGTGGTTCATCGGCATGATCGTCACGACCTTCCCGTGGCACTGGGTCGGCATCCTCGGCATGCCGCGCCGCATGGCCTTCTTCGACTACACGAGCCCCGCGCTCGCGCCCGACGCGCTCTCGGTCACGATCTCGGTCGTCGGCGGTTTCATCCTGGTCGCTTCCGGAATCCTCTTCCTCATCGTGCTGCTGCGCGGCCACACCGCACCGCGTGTCGAGAGCGGGCCCTATCGATTCGCCACCGCCGTGCATCCGCCGGTCACGGTTCCGGCAGCGCTCAACGGCTATGCGATCTGGGTGGCGCTGATGATCGGGCTGACGGTGACCAACTACGGCTATCCGATCCTGCAGCTTGCCGCGCGGCAGGGCACCGCCGTGCCGGTGGTCTATGTCGGAGGGCAGAGATGACGCCTGGGCCGGGCCCGTCGCGCCGCGATCCCTGGTTGACGCGTAGCGTCGGGCTGACGGTCGCGGTGTTCGTCGTCTCGGCCCTCGCGGGCTTTGTCGCCCTGCCGCTCGCCCAGCCGGACTTGAAGCTGGCCGGGATCTGGGACGCCATCTGCAGCGCCGCCGGAGTTGTTGCCGCGCCGTCGTCGCAAGCGTCGCCGATCGAACCGGACTACAAGGTCTCGGCGGTCACCATGACGCCGGACATGCTTCGCTCCAGGGACGCACAGTCGATCGGCCGCGGCGCCACGCTCGCGCACCAATGTGCCATCTGTCATGGCCCGGCCGGCATCAGCCGCGCCGATTCGCCCAGTCTTTCGGGACAATATGCGTCGGCGATCTACAAGCAGCTTAAGGATTTCAAGAGCGGCGCGCGCGCGAATGCTGTCATGACACCTTTCGCGCTCAACCTCAGTGAGCAGGACATGGTGGATATCGCGCACTACTACTCCTATCTGCCGCGGCTGCCCGGACCGCGCCCCAATCCGCAAAGGCCGGCGCCACCCATTGTCACGAACGGCGCGCCCATGCGGGGAATAGCACCCTGCGGCTCCTGCCACGGCGACCTCGGGAACAAGCTCGGAAGTCCCTGGCTCGGCGGCCAGTCAGCGGTCTACTTCAGGGACCAGCTGCAGGCCTTCGCGACGAACGCCCGGCGCAACGACATCAGTCAGCAGATGCGGAACGTCGCGCGGCAGATGACGTCTGAGGAGATGGAGGCTGCGGCTCTCTACTATGCCGGCGAGCCCAGCTCGGTTGAGCACGTCCCACCGCGCTAACTCGGCGCGGGCCCGTGTCGTGCCTGGTCAGGCCCTGACGTGGCTTTCCACGAACGCGACCATGCGGTCGAACAGGTCGCCGGCCTTCGACAAGTCCGGCGAGCCTGCGGCACGGTCCATGTCGATATATTCGAGCGAGATCGTGCCGCCCGCCTTGCGATAGTCGGCGCAGAACCGCTGCGGCTCGTTGCCGTCGAAGCTCGACTCGACGTCCTTGTAGTCGTGCACGTTGTCCCCGCGGCTTTGGTACCAGACCGCGGGTGGGGTCAGCACTTTCTCGCCGCGCTCGAGCGCCATCGTGGGATTGCCCTCCGCCATGGCGTCCTCGGTGCGCCAGTAGGAATCGTGGCGAGCGATGATCGACTTCGGCCATTCCGGCGGATTGGCGACCGCCAGCGCCCGCTTGGCATGACGGTAGCGGCTAAAGGGATTGATCACCGGCCAGGACATGATCACGCAGCGCACGCTCGCGTCATGCGCCGGCGAGCCTGCCGGCAGGGCGATCGCGGCATAGCGCGCATCCTTGGGTCGCATGGCGACCAGCATCGCGAGATGCCCGCCGCTCGACTGGCCCGACAGGCCGATGAGGTCGGGCCGCGTCTTGAGTTCGCGCGCATTGAGCTTGGCCCAGCGCACCGCATAGTTGATGTCCTGCACTGAGGCGGGATAGGGATCCTCGTTGCCGGAGCGGAAATCGAGCGCGATCGACGCGATGCCGTGCGACGCCATGTATTGGTGGCGCAGCCGCTCGGTCTTGCGGTCGCTCATGCACCAGGCGCCGCCATGGCATTCGACCATCGCCGGAAATGGGCCCGCTCCCTTGGGCTTGTACACGCTCGCCAGCAACGGCTTGCTGCCGTGGCGCAGGTACTCGACATCGTTCACGTCGTCT
>JBPYDO010000123.1:0-16224 GCA_051985755.1 Reyranella sp.
AGCCCACCAGGACGGCGAAAGGCAGGCGCAGGTAGTCGAACGGCGCCACCGCCGACATCTCGCCCGCCTTGAAGGCCTGCACCCAGAAATACTGCCCGACCGTCGCCGACAGCGACACGCCGACCGCCAGCACCCAGCCCCAGGCGGTGGGCCAGCGCCACACCCAGATCGCTGGCAGCACGAGGAACAGCGTCGAAAAGATCGCGAACTGGGTCAGGATCATCAGTGGCGATTCGGAATCGGAAAGCCGCTTGACCAGGAGGATCGAGATCGCCGCCGCAAGAGCGTTGGCAAGCGCGAGCAGCGCGCCGGGGTGCAAGGTGCCGGCGCCCGGCCGCACCATCACCAGCGCCGATGAAGCCCACAGTGGTGGCGCTCCAGCGCCGCCAGCGCACCTTCTCGCCGGCGATCAGGGCGGCGACACAGACCGAGAACAAGGGCTGCGAGAAAGCAAGCGCCGTGGCGTCGGCGAGCGGCAGCAGTGAGAGCGCATAGAAACCCAGCACCATCGAGCTGGTGCCCATCAAGGTACGCCAGAAGTGACCCTTGATGCGCTTGCTGAGCCACGGCTTCACGCGCCCCAAGGCGATCAGCGGCAGCAGCATCAGCACCGACAGCACGGCGCGGAAGAACGCCGTCTGCACCGGTTCGATCTGTTGCGCCAGCAGGCGGATCATGGCGCCGTTGGAAGTGAAGATGAAGCCGCCGCTCACCAGCCAGAGCGCGCCCTGCACGTTCGGCGGCAAGCGACTGAACCAGGCCAGCATTAGATGGGCGGCGCGCGATCGCCGCTCCCCAATGCGCGCTGCATCAGTACGCTGTCGAGCCAGCGGCCGAACTTGAAGCCGATGCTTTTGATTGTACCGACCATCTCGAAACCGCAGGAGGCATGCAGCCTGATCGAAGCGGTTTGCGCCGAATCGCCGATCACCGCCACCATCTGCCGCTTGCCGAGCGCGGTGCATTGCTCGATCAGCACCGGCAGCAGCGCCCTGCCGATCCCCTGCCCCACCGCGTCCTTGTCGATATAGATCGAGTCCTCGACGGAATATTTGTAGGCCGGCCGCGGCCGCCAGTTGCCGGCATAGGCGTAGCCCAGCACGCGGCCCTCGCGCACCGCCACCAGATGCGGCAGGCCAAGCTCGATCACGTGCGCGCGGCGCCTTGTCATCTCGCTGAGGTCGGGCGGCTCGATTTCGAACGAGGCGGTGCCGTGCAGCACGTGATGGGCGTAGATCTCGGCACAGCGCGCCACATCGGCCTCGGTCGAGGCCCGCACGATCAATTCGCCCACGCTTAATGTCCCCCGCCGCTCACCATGCCGCGGTTATAGCGCCTTATGTGCCGCCGCTGTCACTCACGGTCTATTGCCGCCGTGCATGATCTGGCCGGCGTCGGGGCCGTCATACTTGAAGAGCGAATCAGCGAGCTGCATCCCAGTCTGGATGTCGGTCAGGGCGACGCTCACCCGGTTGCCGCGCTTGTCGATGATCGTCCAGCCGCGCAGCGCCAGCGGATTCTGGGCGAGTCGGACGATGACCTGGCCCTCCTGCGGCTTGCGCGTCTGCACCAGGGTGAGCTGCAGGAAGCCGTCGGCATCGCGGTTCATCGCCTGCACCGTGAGATCGCCCGAGAGCTTGAGCGGCTGCTTCACCAGGAACGAGGCGGCCGTCCAGCCGATCGGCCATTGGCCGAAGTCCCGCGTCGCCGGATCCCACATCGTGACCTGAAAGCCGTCGGCCACGATCTTGAGCTTGGACGGCGGATCATATTCGAAGCGCATGCGACCGGGCCGACGCACATAGAGCGAGCCCTGCACGACAGAGCCGTTGGGATTGCTCTGCACGAAACGCGCCTTCAAGGTCGTGATCGAATTGAAATAGTTTTCCACGTCGGAAACGCTCACCTGGGCGCTGGCGCCGGCAGCGGCGAGGCAGAGGCCGAGAAGGGCGAAGAAACAAGAAACAATGAATGTGCGCATGACGGGGGTATGACCGGCGAATGGGGCGGAATCAAGCTGTCGGACGACTAACGGCGAGCGCGCCACAAGGATGCGATGGTCAGCGTCCGGACCTGCGGCCAAACGTGGCGGCAGCCGCATTGGCCGCGAGCCGGAAAGGGCGGGTGAGGTAGTAGGCGGGCCACAGCAACTGCGGCAGCGGCAAGGCGTGGTAGTCGCCGGCCGTCGGCATGATGACGAGGCTGAGGCGCGCCTTGAACTTGCCGAGCCGGTCGTCGCAGAGATCGAGATCGACGAAGTGAGGCGCCACTTGTGGCGGAGGCTGCAACCGCAGTCGATCGGCAAACGACCGCACCCTTGCCGCGATCTGAGTGTTGCTCGCCACGAGGCTCGCGAGCGTGCGAGGGACAGGCACGTCGAGGACCTGCTCGGCCATAGCGCAGGCAAGCAGGATCGAGTTGCCTGAGCGTTGCTGCCGCGCCCGGCGATGGACCTCGCGCCAATCGAGATCAGGACAGCGATGCACCAGGCGCCCAAAGTCACCGATCCATTTCAGCAAGCGCCACGCTTCCTTGGTGCCGTGACCCGCCAGTAAAAGCGCCCGATTGGCTTCGGAAAGCGTTGCGACGTCGCGGTCGCCGATCGGCAGGCGGCGCAGATCGTTCCAAGCCGAGGCCGCGTCCAGGGGGAAGGGAACGTGCCGCCCTTTGAACTCCCAGTGCAGGTCAACCAGCAGGCCGTCGCTGTCGCGCAGGAAAGTGTATTGACGCTGTCCGGCGAGGAACGCCCGGCGAAATGCCGGGTCGCCGTCGGGGCAATGGTAGCCCGCCGCCAGCAGAAGCTGCTCGGCATCGGCCATCCGCTCGCTCGCCACCATGATATCGAGATCGATGTAGTCGCGATCGGCCAGGCCCTCGTAGAGAGCGATGGCGAGGACGGGTCCCTTGAAGCTGAAGCAGGCTATGCCGTGCCGGGCGAACTGCGCGGAGAGCTGCAACAGCTCCTGGGCGAGATTCAGGGTGCGCAGCAGATGCCGGTGCTGAAACGCCTCGAGCTCGCGCCGCAGCCGGTCGGGGACGAATTCCCATGACAGGCTCGCCAGGCCCCGAATAAGCTGCGGCCGCACGCCGTGCGCTTCGGCAAGGCCACGCACAAGCGCATGGTCGAGGCCCGAACGAAGCAGATCCCTGATGCGATCGAGGTCCGGCTCAGGATGAGCCACTAGGCAAAGCAGGCCTACCGCACGGGCAAATTCCTGGCTGCCCGACACCGCGGATATCTTTACTGGAAGCGCCGGCTAGAGCGCCGGAAATCAGCGACCGTCGAGGCCTTTGCGGCCGCCGCGGCCGGTACGGGCGCCCTTTTTGCCGCCGTCCGACGTGACACCGCCGCTCGTCGTCATCGTGAGGTCCTTCAAGGATCCCAACTTCGTCAGGACAGGGCGCCTGTAGGGCTTTCTCGCTGCCGACTTTCCGATGCCTGCCACCCCGCCCTTGCGTCCCACAGACTGCTTCTTCATGGCGCAACCTTTCGCTCGATTTTCCTATTTCAAGACCTCGACTAGCCCTTCCCTCTGCAAACTCGCCAGCACCTCAGCGACATCGTCCTCGCACTCGCGCTCCGAGACGTCGAACTCCCCCTGCACGACCGCGCACAGGTCGGCGATCGACCGCGGCTCCGCGAGCGACTGCCAGATCTGCACGCCGGCGCCGCGAAGGCCAAAGTACATCGACCGCTCAAGATCAAGAATCACCACTTCGTCATTGATCTCGCATGAGACCTGACGCGGCGATTGCTTATAGGTTTTCGCCAACTTAACCCATCCCTGTCGCTTCAAAACGATATCTGCACTGCCGATGAAAGGCAACACTCGGCTCAATGTGGACTGCTTGCCAGCCAATAGTCGAAGGCTTGCACCGTGAGCGCCCGATCGAACTCGAACTGCGCTTCCACGTCGAAGGTCGGCAAGCTCTGCAGGTCGACATAGCGGGCAAGCTCGGACCGGTTGGTCAGTTCGGGAATGCCGTGCTTTTGCATGGCGACGGCATCGGCGTAGATCGGGAGCGGCGTCTTTTCCCGCGCCAGCAATTCCTCGGGCAACCGGCCTGCCATGGAGCGGCGCACCAGCGTCTTCTTCCACGCCCAGGGAATGGGCGGCACAGCGAACATGAATTCGAGCACCCGCAAGTCGAGGAACGGGTGGCGCCACCTGACGGGGGCCAATGATTCCTGGAAATCGAAATCGTCGAACAGGCTCTGCCACACCGGACCGCTGAGCGCCGCCATCGACTCCGGATGCCAGGGGTGAGCGCGGTCTCCGCCCTCGCCCAATTCCCGGTCGCGCTCCTCAAGGCGCAGATGGGCGACCAGATCCCGGTTGAGCCAGCGCGGCGGCGCCGAATAGGCGATCTGCGGCGTTTGCGCGTTGGTGTGACGGTGCCACGTTGCGGCCCAACCCGAGAGGCCCTTCACCCTTGCATACTGCAGAAGTGCCCCGGCCAGGCGCCGCCATCGTCGGTTCCGCGCAAGCCACCCGAGATAGGGATCGCGATCCAATTGCAAGGCATTGTCCGGCCCCTCGCCCCAAAGCCAGACCGACGCGTTCGATGCAAGACGCCGGTTCACGACCTGATAGTTGTGGGCGCTGTTGCTTGCCCGCGTCGGCTCGTCCCAGGTGATGCCGCGCTGGCGCCACTGGGGATCGTAGGCGAGGTCGTCGGAGACCCTGAGGCTGAGCTCGATGCCCAGGTGGCGCGCGGCGAGCGAGGCAAAATGCGGTTCCCGAAGGTGCGGCGCCTGTGCGTAGTGTTCGCACTCGGCCACGACGCGCGACGGCGATCCTGTGACATCGACCGTGCAGGCCGCGAGCGTGGTCGAGTCGACGCCCCCGCTCATCGAGATGCCGACCCGGCCGTCCGGCAGGCGATCGGCGATGGCGAGCCGGACGAGGTCCAGGAAACGCGCGCCATAGTCTCTCGGGTCCCGGAGGTAGAGCGGCTCGGGCACGGAGAGGCGCCAATAGCGCCGGATCGATCCTTCGCCGGCGGCCAGCCGCAGCAGGTGACCGGGAGCGAGGCGATCGACCTTGCGGTATACCGTCCGCTCAGCTTCACGGCAGAAGGCCAGGATCAGAAAGTCCGTGACCCAATAGTCATCGAGCTCGCGATCGGAGATGTGACGGGCGAGCCAACCAAGCGAATCGCTCACGATCCATGCGGCGCCGTCCCGTGCGTGGAACAGCCGGCGCAGGCCGAACTGGTCGCGAACGACCAGCAGGCGCTGCCGCTCGTCGTCCCACAGCGCAAACGCGAAATCACCGGCCAAGTGCGCCACGAAATCCTCACCCCATTTTGCGTAGGCTCGCAGGCAAAGCAGACCATCCGAAAGAACGTCGGTGCGCTCACTGCCCTGCTTGCGCAATTTCTCCTGCAGCGTTCTCTTCGCATCGAGGCGAATGCGACCAACCAACCAATAGCGGTCCGCCAATGACTCAGAACAGCGGCCGTCGTCGCCGGCGTCACCGCACAGAAGGGCGACCCGCCTGGTCTTGCCGACCACGCGCACATCGAGCCGACTATCGCACCCCTGCGATTCCTGCTGCGCTAAAAACTGTCCGAGCCTGGGTGACGCTCGTTCGATGTCGTAGATCGCAGCGAACACGTCAGCGGCGCTCGAAGGTTTGCTGTATCCGGTCGGCGACCTGGCCCAGGACATCGAACGCCCTGGGATAAGAAAGGGCATAGACCGGGACGGCGCCTGCCAGACGCGCCGCGAATTGCATCTGCCGGTGCAGGCGGGCCGGCAGGGCATAGTGGTCGTCCATGGCGGACGACAGGATGGCCTGGGCGAGGTCGACGCCCGACAGCCTGCTCAGGGCCACGCTGCCGTCCAGCGTCCCGCCGAGGCGGAACAGCGCGGCCAGCCGCACCGGCCCGCGCCGTTGCGGAGCCTTGCCGCGCGGCTGAACCATCATCTTGCCGCTGACGGGATTGAAGTAGCCGTCCGCCACGGCGTCGGGAAGGAGCCTCCTGCCGGGCTCGTCGAGCAGCTTCAATCGATAGGGGCCGGGATAGGCCATTGGACGATCGTCCTGGAATTCGACGCGCAGCATGTCGTCGGTCACCAGGTCGGCGCCCTTGCTGATCAGGAAGGCGGCCAATGTCGACTTGCCGGCCCCGCTCGACCCCAGCAATCCGACGCCATGGCCATTCATCTCGATCACCGTCGAATGCAGCGGCTCCTCGCCCTGCAGCGTCAGCGAGGTGCTCACCACGAAATTCACCAGATAGGCCTCGAAGGAACGATGGTCGACCTCGCCCACCTTTTGACAAGCCGCAGCGCGCCCATCCGCCGAGACCACGGCCTCGAAGACGTCTTCGTTCCGCAGATATACACGCCCGTCGGGCAACACGATGTGACGCACGCCGTCATAGGGATCCCGTGCTCCCTCAGGAGCCACGGCGTCAAAGAACTCGGCCGACCCGATGGTCAGCGTGATGTCGGGCCGGTGATCGCCCTTGAGCGCCTCGTGCTCGGGACTGAGGCGAACCTCGCTAGCAAGGGTGAGGCCGTAGATGCGGTAGAGATGGCTGCCTGGCACCGGCCGTCATGCTAGAGGTTGCGGGAGGCCGGCCGCAATCATGATCCGAATCGACTGCCGCGGCGTTTCGACCGCCGCACCCGCCAAGTCGCGGCAATTGCGCAACGCCTGCGATTGCTTCGTGAAGCATGGCTACGCGATCCTCGATCACGCCTTCCCGGTGGACGCGATCGGCGCGCTGCGCGGCGAATTCGATGCAAGGCTGGCCTCGGCTCCGGCGGCTCTCGGACCGCAGGAGTCCCTCGAAGTCGGCCAGCATCGCTACATGATCCCGCTGCCCCTGTCGGGCGGTTTTGGCGATCCGCGGGTCTTTGCAAATCCCTACGTCCTGGCGCTCGCGCGCGAGGTCCTCGGTCGCGACGCCATCCTGGAGTCGTTCGGCGCTTTCGTTTCATTCGCCGGATCGGACGATCAGCCGCCGCACCGCGATGGCCCCGACTTGTTCGATTCGGAAATCTCCACTCTTCTGCCGGCGCACGCCCTCACCATGGGCCTGCCGTTGACCGAGATGAACCAGACCAACGGCACCACCGCCATCTGGCCCGGCAGCCATCGGAAGCGGGACCACGATGCACGCGCCGCGGCCGAGCGGCCGACGATTCCGCTCGGCTCCTGCCTGCTCTGGGATTTCCGGCTGTATCACGCCGGAACGACCAACAATTCTGCCGAGGCTCGGCCGCTCGTCTACGCGACCTATGCGCGATGCTGGTTTCAGGATCCGGTCAATTTCAGCGGCAAGCCGCTGGCTCGCCTCGCCTACGGCCCCGACTTCATCGACTCCCTGCCCACCGACGCCGGCCTGCTGTTTCGGCGAGCCGGCGCTCGGCGACCGGTCGCGCCACGGCGTGCGCTGCAGCCATGACAAGGATCGACTGTAGCGCGATCTCGACCTCGAACCTGGCGAGGTCGCCGCACATTCGCCGGGCGCACGATGCGCTTGGCGCCGAAGGCTTCGTCATCCTCGACAATGTCATCGCGCCCAGGCGAGTCGAGGCGCTGCTCCGCGAGTTCGCCACCTCCTACAAGAAGTACATGCGGGACGTCGAGTTCGCCGACACTCTCAAAGTCGGCGGCCGGCGCTACATGATCCCGGTGGCATTGTCCGGCGGCTTTCGCGACCCGCTGGTCTATGCCAACCCCTACGTCGTCGCCCTGGTCCGCTTCACCCTTGAAAGGGACGCCATCCTCGAAAGCTTCGGGGCGGTCGTGTCGCTGGCCGGCTCGCGGCCGCAGCACATCCACCGCGACGGCCGCTTTTTGTTCGATTCAGGCGTTTCGACGCTACTGCCCGCCCACGCGCTCACTTTCGTCCTGCCGCTGGTCGACATGAACCAGACCAACGGCACGACGGCGGTCTGGGCCGGAAGCCATCGCCGCAAGGTGCGCGACAAGAGGGCCGTGCCGCTGCCCCTGGACGTACCTGTCGGGTCCTGCGCCCTGTGGGACTACCGCCTGCATCATCGCGGCACCGCCAACCGCTCGGACGCGCCGCGCCCCATCCTCTACTGCACCTACTCGCGGCACTGGTACCAGGACACCCGCAATTTCACCAATCCGGACCAGCGTCACCTGGTATTCGACAACCGGTTCTTGGCGAGCGTCCCCAAGGACCGCCGCCACCTGTTCGACCACGTGCGATAGGCGTCGCGGTCTAGCGCCGTCTCGCCTTGAACTTGAAGGCGACCGACAGCCGGGGCTCCGGGCAGCCGCGCGATGGCACGCCGCCTCGATGCACCATGTCTCCCGCGAAGAAAAGGATCCGCCCGGCCTTGGGCACCAGCATCAGCTCGCGGCCGCGGGCCACGATTGCCACTTCTTGTTCTTGGCCGTGAGTCAATTTGTGGCGCGAACGACGCGCGAGCGGACATAGAGGCTGTCCGCCAAGGGCGTGAGAAAGCCGAGCCGGGTCAGCCACGCCGACATCCCGACGGCAATTCGATGGTGGGGCCGCAGGCTTCGCAGTTCGCTGGCCCTGATGCCTCGGCCAATCACGCCGTCGATGCTCAAGGTCGAGGGACCGACGATGTCGTTGAACGCCGACAGGAGTTCACGCGGACTCCAATAGCGTACGCGCAGTGGATCATCCGCCGCGCTGCTGCGGCGCGCCTGGTGATACATGTTGCGGAGGCCGAACCTGTTCGCCATCTGGATCACCGACCGCGCCGCCGCCACGCGCGCCACCTCGGCAATGGCTGCACGCGCGTGCTTCTTGTCGAAGTACATGAACACCGAGTAGCTGAAGACGGTGTCGAAGCTGCTCGCGGCAAACGGCAAGTGGCGGGCGTCCGCGCAGACGAAGGTGCCGCGGACGCCAAACTGGCGAAAGATCCGCCGCGCCACGACCAGGGCGGCGAAGTTGGAATCGACGGCCGTGACCGAGTACCCTTGCTGTGCTGCGGCGATCGACCAGCGGCCCCAGTTGCAGCCGATCTCGAGAAATGTCGACCCATCGCCGCGAGGCAACGGCAGATCCGGAATCGGGTAGTGATCGATAGTGTCGGCGATCGGCGTATAGAGATTGCCGCAGGTGCCGACCAGCACATCCCTGACGAAGGGATGCAGCTGATCGAGCGGCGGCGTCCGGCCGTCATCCAGGGCAAGGTCGCGGAGGATCTCGCTCGCTTGCAGCGCACGCGACGCCGATGGATGTGTCTGCTCCGTCTCGCCCAGGATGAAGACCGGGATGCCGTCATAAACCGGATAGAAATGCCCGATGGGGCAATTCAAGCCGTCCTTCGAGCGGCTGAGCGGCTGGTGGTCGCGCGGGCACGCGAAGCCTTGATGCATTCATCCAGTTGATCAACTCCGCGCGCCGGGTTCAACGTTGTCGGGCGACGGTCCGGTGCTGCGACAGGGACCCTTGAGCCAACCCGTACATCGCTGTTGCACATCATTAAGGTCAGCGCGCGTGTTGCTCGGGCACCCCGTGCTCTGCCACCGCTCGCCACTTTGGCTGGAGCTGCTGCCAGATTTCGGCATCGCGTCCGTATACATCCGGGCGAAATTGCAACCTGTCATCGACATCCGAGAACGCGGTCTCGTAGACCACGAATACCGGCACGGGCTTTGGCAGAGCGATTCGGGCGGTGCTGCCGGTCGCGATGGCGTCACTGGCGGCAAAGAGCGGCTTCTCCATCAGGAGGGCGGCCAGCATCTGGGGCTTCTCCACCCTGATGCATCCATGACTGATGCGGCGGTCGTCGCGGAGGAACAGATTTTTTGACGGCGTATCGTGCAGGTAAACGTCGAACCGGTTGTCCATGTAGAACATTAATTGTCCGAGCCCTGAGTTGGCTCCCGCCAGCTGTTGCACCCCGCCATCGGGCAGCATGACCATGTGGTGCCGCGCCAGATAATTGGGGTCCTGCCTGACCTGCGGCAGGATCTCGTTGGTGGCAATGTCTTGCGGGATAGTCCAGGGCGGGTTGAACAAGATGCCGTCGATCGAGGCCTGGAACTCCGGGCTCTGATTGCGTCTCTCGTCCTGGCCGACAATGACCCGCGTGGAGAAAACCGGTCGATCGTCGCGGTACAGCACCAGCCGCTCGTCGGCAACGTTGACCCAGACGCGATCCGCCGGCAGCCGCCTCGGCAGCCAGCGTTCGCGTTCGAGGTTTACCTCGATCTGGCGCAGCCGGGGCGTCGCAGTCTTGCCGTCGACCGGGAGGCCCGCGTGGGAATTCTGCAAAGCCTGGCGCAGCAGCCGGTAGGTCGGCGTCGTCGGGGCCAGCGCCTCGATCACCGCCGCCGGATCGGGGCTGGCGATTGCGGTGTCGAGCGCGGCAGCGACATCGATCGGCTCAGGCGCCAAAGCCTCGTCGTCCCTTCGGCGCTCGATCGGCACGGCCCCGCGCGCCAGCGCGTCGGCATAGGAGAGGAAGGCGTCCGACAGCAACAGTTCCCGGTCAAGCGTTGGCAACGTTGCCGACGACCGCAGCAAATTTGCGTGAAACAGTTCAGGGGCGAGGCCATGATCGCCGGCGCGCAACACGGCATTCACCAGTGAATTCGCTTGCGCCTGGCGTTCCGTCCAGACCGGCTGAAAGCCATGGCGCGCGTAGAATCGTCGTAGCGCTTCGACGTTCAGCCGTTCACCCGCGCCGACTGAATTGGGGCCACTCGCGATTAGTTCGCCGAGTTCGGTCCGGCCATGCGCCGCTATCGGCGGCGCCGACGCCAGGGCTACTGCCGGCTCCCGGCCCACCGCGACAACTGTCGGCTCAGCAGGCGTACAGGCTGCGAGCGCAATCGCGGCGCCGGCCATCGGTCCGACGCGTGCCAGAAGGTTTCTCGTCGAGAAACTACAGAATGGGAACATGGCGTTGACTCAAGCGACAGCCCGCGCTGCCGCTGATGGAGAATAGCGGAACGTGTTCTCGGTTGGGAGAGCATGCTTCACACGGCAGCAAAAGCAAAGCCTTGATCGTTCGACCGGCAAGTGCGGGCGCCGGGAAAACAACCGTAATGGTTGCGATGGCCAATCCGGCGTTTGGATTCATGGCAACCAGGATGGCCCCTTCGACGTTGGTTGAACCGGTCTCCAATTGTTGCGTTGTCCTCGGGTCTCTTAATAGTGGAGGTACGGATGTCCGACGTTGCCGAGAAAAGGGCTCTCCTCAGGCATTTGCGCAGTGTCGCGCTGGTCGCAATCGTGATTCCGGCCGCTCTGGCCGCGGGGTGCTCCTCCTCGCAGCAGGCCGCGGCGCCGCCGCAACCGGTTGCCACTCAGCCGCCGCCGCCACCGCCTCCGGCCCCGGCTCCGCCTGCCCGCGGCTGAACGGCGGCACGGTAAGGCCCAAGGTCCGATCCTCGACTATCGGTCTAATGACCTGATCGCCATCGACTAGAGGGCATGGGCGGCGCAAAAAAGCGCGGGAAGGGCGGAAGGTAAAAGCCGCCCGCGCTTTCGCGCGTCCGCCCAGCGGCGGCAACGAGCTCGCTTGTTTGCGCTCAATAAGCACTGATTTGGGTTCACGCCGGCGGCCACTGCCGCCGAGCAGGCCACGCCCGACATAACGATCGTCAGCGCGTCATGCGGCGACATGAGTGAAAAGCCGACATTGACCGTACAGTCTCTGCAAAGGTGCGATCCGTAATCGCGAACGCTGTCGCACGGCCACCAAGTGGCAGATGCCGCGGACAGAAAAAAGAGTTTGGTGCCCCGAGACGGATTCGAACCGCCGACCCCATCATTACGAATGACGTGCTCTACCAGCTGAGCTATCGGGGCTTAAGGCCGCGGGTTCTAGGGGAAGCGGCCGGGCTTCGCAAGGCGGCGTTTTCAATATTGCTGCCAGCGCGGTTTCTGGCAGCATGTCCACCATGAAGCTTTCGCGACGCGCCGTGCTGGGCGGCCTCGCCACAGCGTCGGTCGCGTCGGCGAAATCGGCGCGCGCCCTCGTCATCCTCGACAGCACCTGGCGCGCCGAGGGCGGCGCCCCGGGGCGCGAGGCGGCGGGATTTCGCGCCCATGTGGCACTCGCCAACCAGCCACAGTTCGCCCCTCTGGTGGCGCTTTCCGACGACGGCGAGGAATGGGATTCCGCTTCCGCCACCTGGGTTGGCAACTTCGGCGGCGTCGGCTGGTTGCTGACCGCAGGGCACTGCTTCAAGGCCGACGAAGGCGCCGACCACTACGGTTACCGGACGCAAAGCGGCCAGATCCACAAGGGCACGCGCCTGCTGAACCATCCGCTGTGGAATGGCGACACCAACAATCGCGGCGGGTTCGACGTGGCCCTGGTGCGCCTCGACTCGCCGGTGACCGACTCAGGACCGCCGCCGCTCCTGCACGCCGGCGCCATACTGGAAGGCAGCCGCGTGGTGATCCTGGGCTTCGGCTGCCGCGGCACCGGGCTCACCGGTGAACAGGAGCAATTCAACCACCCTTCCAACAACAAGACCGCGGCGGAGAACACGGTCGACGAAGTCACCGACGCCAAGGATCCCGTTCCGGACGACGACGACGAGGCCGGCAACACGATCCGCGTCACGCTGCGCCGGGCGTCCGAGGGCGGCTCAGGGATGGATGGCATCCTGGGCGGCGGCGACAGCGGCGGTTCGGTGTGGATGCGCACCGCCGCCGGCTGGGTGATCGTCGCGGTCAATTCCAGCGGCACCGGCAATTCCACCTATGGCGAGCATTCCTACATGGCCCGCCTGGCCGGCGTGCGGCGCTGGCTCAACGACCGGCTGCCCGGCTTGCGCTTCGTCGCCTAGAGAGCGCTCCCCGCCGACTGGCATCGCTGCCAATTGGCACTATGATCGCGCCCGCAGCAGCAATGGGAGCGAACGATGGCCAAGGTGGCATTTCTGGGACTGGGCGTGATGGGCTTCCCGATGGCGGGACACCTCGCCGCCAAGGGCCATGAGGTGACGGTGTACAACCGGACCTTCGCCAAGGCCGAAGCCTGGACCAAGAAGCACAAGGGCAAGGCGGCCAGGACGCCCAAAGAGGCGGCGGCCGGCCAGGAAATCGTGTTCTCCTGCGTCGGCAACGACGAGCACCTGCGCGCCGTCGTGCAGGGGGACAATGGCGCCTTCGCCGGCATGGGCCGCGGCACGATCTATGTCGACAACACGACGGCCTCGGCCGACATCGCGCGCGAGTTCCACGCCGAGGGCAAGAAGCGCGGCATCGACTTCATCGACGCGCCGGTGTCCGGCGGCCAGGCCGGCGCGGAGAACGGCCAGCTCACGGTGATGTGCGGCGGCGAGCAGGCGCCGTTCGACAAGGCCAAGCCCGTGGTCGATGCCTATTCCAAGGCAATCACCCTGATCGGCCCGCCGGGCTCGGGCCAGATCACCAAGATGATCAACCAGATGTGCATCGCGGGCCTGGTGCAGACGCTCTCCGAGGCGCTGAACCTCGGCCAGCGCGCTGGGCTCGACATGGACAAGGTGATCAGCGCCATCTCCAAGGGCGCGGCGCAGAGCTGGCAGATGGACAATCGCTGGAAGAACATGGTCGCCGGCAAGTTCGAGTTCGGCTTCGCCGTCGACTGGATGCGCAAGGACCTCGGCATCGCCATGGCCGAAGGCAAGCGCTGGAAGGCGCAGATGCCGGTGGTCGCCCTGGTCGACCAGTTCTACCAGCGCATCCAGGAGCGCGGCGGCGGGCGCTGGGACACCTGCAGCCTGATTCAGCCGCTGCAGAAGCCTTAGGAAATTTTGCTGTCTTCCTGAGCCTAAGGCGAAGGACCTCAAGCCCGCCAGGCGGTACGCTGCGGCCATGAGTTACAAGCTCTATGGCCGCCCGGGCTGGGGGTCGGCGCTCGTCGAGGCGCAGCTCGCCTGGTACGGGTTGCCTTTCACCTTCGAGCCGGTCGGGGATCTCTTCAAGGAACCGGACGCCCGGCTGAAGCTCGAGAGGGTCAATCCGCTGGCCCAGGTGCCGACGCTGGTCATGGCGGACGGCAGCGTGATGAGCGAGAGCGCGGCGATCACGCTCCTGCTGGCCGATCTCACGGGCAAGGACTCGCTGGTGCCGGCACCGAGTGCACCTGAGCGCGCGAAGTTCCTGCGCTGGCTGGTGTTCCTGGTCGCCAACATCTATCCGACCTTCACCTACGCCGACGATCCGACGCGCTTCGTATCGGTGAATGACGCGCGCGATCCCTTCCGCGCCGCCACCGACGCCTACGCCCAGAAGTTGTGGCGGCAGGTGAATGGCGAGGCCGGAACGCCCTGGTTCCTGGGCAGCCGCTTCTCCGCCCTCGACATTTACATCGGCATTATGACGCGCTGGCGGCCCAAGCGCGGCTGGTTCGAGCTCGAAACGCCGCGCCTCTTCGCCATCGCCCGCCGAGTAGACCAGCGGGCCGAGCTCGCCGAGGTGTGGAAGCGCAACTGGCCGGCATGAGGGCTTGCGTCGGCATCGTGGGCGGTCTCGGCGTCGGCGCCACGGTACACTACTACGAGAAGATCACGGCGGCGTGCAAAGCGCGCGGCGTGGTGCCGAACCTGGTGATCGTCCATGCCGACGTCGATCACGGGCAGGCTCTGGTGCGGGCCGGCAAGCTCGCCGAGCTCGCGACCTATCTCGCGGGCTTCATTGACCGGCTGAAGAAGGCCGGCGCCGACTGGGCGGTAATGCCGGCGGTGACACCGCACATTTGCATCGCCGAGCTCGAGCAACGCGCGAGCCTGCCGCTGATCAACATCGTCGATCCCATCGCCGCCGCGCTTCGGCAGCGCCAGCTCAAGCGGGTGGCGCTGTTCGGCACGACCTTCACCATGGAGGGCGGCCTGTGGGGCCAGCTCGCGGGCTTCGAGATCGTGAAGCCCCAGCCCGACGAGATCGCCTTCGTCGGGCGTGCCTATCAGAAGATCCTCGACACGCAGCAGGCCGACAGGGACGACGCCGAGGGGCTGCGCCGCATCGCCACGAGCCTGCTCAAGCGCGACCGAGTCGAAACGGTGTTGCTGGCCGGCACCGACCTCGCCCTGATGTTCGACGAACGGACGGCGGGTTTTCCCTGCCTCGACGTCGCCCGCCTGCACATCGCGGCGATCGTCGAACGACTCAGCGCTGCGCCCCGCGCAGCGCCTGGCGGCGTGTAGCGCCGCAGGGAGCGAAGCGACCGAAGCGGGGGCGCCGCACAGCGCAAAATGAATCTCGGTAGTGAGGCCGACGTTCTAGTCCTTACTGCACGGTGTGGGCTCTCTCGCTTGATTACAAGCGCTGCCGCCCACCAGCGCCTATGAAGGCGCTAGAAGGTCAGCCGCACACCCACGATCTGCGACAGGCAGCGGCCGACATGCTCGGCGGTGGCGGCCTCCAGTCCCTCGACCTCGATTTCGACCGACAACAGATCATCGACGGCCTGGGCGAAGACACGCGCCGGCACGAGACCGCGCTTGGCGAGAAGCTCGAGCGCGCGCGGCAGCACCGCGGGTTCGGCGTCGGCTTCGAAACAGTATCGGACGGTGGATGAGTTACGCTTGAGCGCGAGAACGGCAGAACTTGCGGCAGACATGGAACGACTCCCCTGACGACGGACGAATGGCGACCAGCCGGTTTGCAGTGCAAACCGGGGTGCTAATTCGCCGAGCGAGGAGGTTCCCGCGGGTCATGAGGGCACTATAGCGTCCGATGCGAACGGCGCGCTACGCTCGCGTCGTTCGGTCAAGGGGAAGGAAACAAAAATGCGCTCAACACCCATCTACGAGGTACATGCGGTCAAATATGCCCATCTGCCGCGCAAGGCATGGGAAGTGCAGATCACCCCCGACCCGCATGATGCCGACTTCCCGATGGACTATTTCGTGTGGGTGGCGATCCCGCTCGACGAGGCGGGCAATCGTGCGATCGGCGGCAAGCCGGTCGTGATCGACACCGGCTTCAACGCCTCTGTCGGCAAGAAGCGCGGCCGCGAGGTCAAGACCAATCCCGCCGAGCTGATCGCCCATTTGGGCGTGGATGCGAAGGAAGTCGAAGACGTCATCATCACCCATCTGCACTACGACCACGTCGGCAACTGGGACAAGTTCCCCAAGGCGCGCTTCCACCTGCAGGACAAGGAGATGCAGTTCGCCACCGGGCGGCATGTCTGCATGGCAACCTTCCGCCACGCCTTCGAGGTCGACGACATCGTCGGCATGGTGCGCGCGGTCTACGGCAAGCGCGTGGTGTTCCACGACGGCGACGAGGAAATCCAGCCTG
>JBPYDO010000124.1:0-4620 GCA_051985755.1 Reyranella sp.
CAATCGGCTCCGCATCCTCGGCCGCTCCGACGCGGAGATCGACCGGGAGGAGAAGATGGACAAGATCGGCGCCGAGGCCATCGTCTCTGCGCCCATCGCCGGCACGATCGTGCAGCGCAAGGTCGGATTGGGTCAGTACATCAACGCCGGCGCCTCCGATCCGGTGTTCACCGTTGGCGATCTCTCGACGGTTTGGCTGGTTGCCAACGTACGCGAGTCCGATGCGCCCAAGATGAAGGTCGGCGCCGATGTCGAAGTCTCGGTGCTGGCCTATCCCGGCCGCGTCTTCAAAGCCAAGCTGAGCTATGTGGCGCCCGCGCTCGATCCCACGACCCGCCGCCTGCCGGTGCGTGCCGAGATCAAGAATCCGGGCCGCGAGCTCTTGCCTGAGATGTTCGCCTCCTTCCGCATCATCGCCGGCAAGCCCCGGCTCATGCCGGCCGTGCCGCAGGAAGCCATCATCTACGAAGGAGCGGAGGCACGCGTGTGGGTGGCGCGTCCCAAGGACAAGACAGTAGTGTCGCGCAACATCGAGGTCGGCAGCACCGTCAACGGACAGGTCGAAGTCCTCAAAGGACTGAGCGTTGGCGAGACCGTGGTGTCGAGCGGAACCCTGTTCATCGATCGCGCCGCGTCACGCGACTGAAGCTGGCGCCGGCCAAAGCCCCGACCTTCGCGTAGAGACTTCCGATGCATGCCATCATCGGCGCCGCCCTCAAGCAACGCGTTCTGGTCGTCATTCTGGCGGTGGTGATGATCGTGGGCGGCCTGTTCGCCTACAGTATGATGAACATCGAGGCCTATCCCGATCCGGTGCCGCCGCTCGTCGACGTCATCACCCTGGACCCGGGCCAGTCGTCGGAAGAGATCGAGCGCTACATCACCATCCCGATCGAGATCCAGATGACGGGGATCCCGCACGTCCAGGCGATCCGGACCATCTCGCTATTCGGCCTGTCGGACGTCAAGGTGCAATTCACCTACGATTTCACCTACGAACAGGCGGCGCAGTACGTCATCAATCGGCTGAGCGAGCTGTCGCCGCTGCCCAATGGCGTGGTGCCGCAGCTGTCGCCCACCAGCCCAATCGGCGAGGTCTACCGCTATCGTATTGTCGGCCCGCCCGGCTACACCGTAACCGACCTCAAGACCATCCAGGACTGGATTCTGGAACGCCGCTTCAAGGCGGTCCCCGGGGTGATCGACGTCACCGGCTGGGGCGGCAAGACCAAGACTTATGACATCACCGTCAATCTCGAGCGGCTGCTCGATTACGGCCTGACGCTCAAGCAGGTACTGGACGCGCTCAACAACGCCAACATCAACGTCGGCGCCAATACGGTGAATATCGGCCCGCAGTCGGCCATCGTGCGCTCGATCGGCCAGATCCGTTCGATGGACGACGTGCGCAAGACGATGATCGCCGCCCCCAACGGCTCACCGGTGCTGATATCGGACGTGGCCACGGTGACGGTCGGTCACGAGCCGCGGCTCGGCATCGCGGGCCAGGACAACGACGACGACATCGTGCAGGGCATCGTTCTCATGCGCCGCGGCGCGCAGACGTTGCCGACCTTGAAAGGAGTGCTGGCCGAAGTCGACAAGATCAACAATACCGGCATCCTGCCGCCCGGCGTGCGGATCGTGCGCATCTACGATCGCAGCATATTGGTCGGCGTGACGACGCACACCGTGCTGCACAACATGTTGATGGGGGTCATCCTCATCTTCCTGATCCAGTGGATCTTCCTGGGCGACCTGCGGAGCGCCCTGATCGTGTCGGCGACGATTCCTTTCGCGCTGCTCTTCGCCGTGACGATCCTGGTGCTGAGCGGCGAATCCGCCAACCTCCTGTCAATGGGCGCCATCGATTTCGGCATCATCGTCGATGCCACGGTGATCATGGTCGAGAACATTTTCCGGCACCTCGCCATGGCGCACGATGGCGGGGCGGTACGACCGGCCCGCGCCGTGCCGGAGGGGCTCACCGGCAAGCTGGCGTTGATCTACGGCGCGTCGACCGAGGTCACGCACGCGATCTTCTTCGCCGCCACCATCATCATCGCGGGCTTCATGCCGCTGTTCACCCTGTCCGGCGTCGAAGGCCATATCTTCGCACCGATGGCCAGGACTTACGCCTATGCGCTATCCGGCGGCCTGCTCGCCACCTTCACCGTCTCGCCGGCGCTTTGCGCCCTGCTGCTGCCCGACACGGTGGATCACGCCGAGACGCGCGTCGTGCGCTTCCTGTCGCGACACTACATGGTCGCCCGCAATTTCGCCCTGGCTTATCCGCACCGGACGATCTTCGCCGGCCTTGGCCTCGGCGCGCTCGCAGTGCTGGCGGCGAGCACGATCGGACTCGAGTTCCTGCCCAAGCTCGAAGAGGGAAACCTCTGGGTGCGCGCCACCATGCCGACCTCGATCTCGCTGGAGACCGGCAACCAATACGCCAACCGCATGCGGAAGCTGATGAAAAGCTATCCGGAAGTCATCACGGTGATTTCCCAGCATGGGCGGCCCGACGACGGCACCGACTCGACCGGCTTCTTCAATATCGAGTTCTTCGTGCCGCTGAAGCCGTTCGACGAGTGGCGTCCCGGCCTAGACAAGGAAAAGCTTGTTGCCCAGATGAACGCCGCCCTGGAGAAGGCGTTTCCGGGAGTCGACTTCAATTTCTCGCAATACATCCAGGACAACGTCGAGGAGGCAGCCTCGGGCGTGAAAGGCGAGAACTCAGTCAAGGTTTCAGGCAACGATCTTGCAGTCCTAGCCAAGGTCGCCGATGAGATCAAGGCGGCAATTTCCACTGTGCCGGGCATCACCGATCTCTCGGTCTTCGCCTCGCTTGGTCAGCCCACCATCCGCATCGACATCGATCGCGCCAAGGCCGCGCGCTATGGCCTGGCGCCCGGCGACATCAACGCGACCGTGCAGGCGGCCATTGGCGGCCAGGCCGCCGGCGATCTCTACGAGAACGGCAGCGACCGGCATTTCCCGCTCCTGGTTCGCCTGGCTCCGCGCTATCGCCAGAGCATCGAGGCGATCAGGAGCATTCCGATCGGAGTTCAGGGCAACAACGGCGTCACCCAGGTACCGCTGTCCGAGGTGGCAACCGTGAAACTCGTGTCGGGCGCCTTCTATATCTATCGCGAGCAGCAGCAGCGTTACGTCCCCGTCAAATTCAGCGTGCGCGGCCGCGATCTCGGCAGCGCCGTGCTCGAGGCGCAGCAGCGCGTCGCCGAGAAGGTCAAGCTGCCGGGCGGCTACAGCATCGAATGGGTCGGCGAGTTCGGCAACCTGAAGGACGCGCTGCATCGGCTGGCGATCGCCGTGCCGATCGCGATATCGCTCATCCTGTTGCTGCTCTATGTGAGCTTCGGCAGCGTGCGCGACATGCTACTGGCCGGCAGCGCCATCCCGATGGCATTGACCGGAGGACTGCTGGCGCTGTTCGTGGCCGGCATGCCGTTCAGCGTTTCCGGCGCCATCGGCTTCGTCGCCCTGTTCGGCCTCGCGGCGATGAACGGCATCATGGTGCTGTCCTGCTACAACCGTCTGATCGACGGGGGCATGGAGCGTGAGCCCGCTCTGCGACATACCTGCGAGCTCCAGATGCGCCCGGTGATGATGACCTGCGTGGCGGCCTGCGTCGGCCTTCTGCCGGCAGCATTCTCGACGGCGATCGGCAGTCAGGTCCAGCGCCCGCTGGCCGTCGTCATCGTTGGCGGCACGCTCCTGGCACCTTTCCTGTTCCTCACGGTCTTGCCGGCGGCGATCGGCCTGTTCTCGCGCCGCCGGCCGCCCGCGCCGGTGTCGATACCTTCTCCCGCGGAGACTGCGTGATGCGCGCCGCCATCCTCGCCGCGGGCTGTGCGTTCAGTGCACTACTGACCGGCTGCAACATGGGTCCCGACTTCAAGACTCCGGATGCCCCCAAGGCCGATTCCTTCCTGCCCGAGACGACAACCAACCTGGTCGGCGCTGGAATCACGGGCGGCGAGGCGCAGCAGCTTGTGCAGGGAATGGATATTCCTGCCCAGTGGTGGAACGTCTTTCAATCGCCGGCCTTGAACAGCCTGCTCGAAGATGCGCTGAGAGCCAATCCCGATGTGCGCGCGGCCAGGGCGGGCCTCAAGGTGGCGCAGGAGAACGCCCGCGCCCAGCGCGCCACGTTGTTCCCCCTGGTCCAGGGAGGCTTCGGCGGATCACAGAACCAGACGCCGGGCAGCCTGTCGCCGGCGACGTCATCCGGCGCCACGGTTTACGGGCTGTGGACCTTTGGCCTCAACATCACCTATGCGCTCGACCTGTGGGGCGCCAATCGCCGCCAGATCGAATCGCTCGACGCGCTCGCCGAGGCGCAGTGCTTCCAGCTCGAGGGCGCCTACCTCTCGCTCGGCTCGAACGTGGTCGCCGCCGCCATCATGGAAGCCTCGCTGCGCGGCCAGATCGACGCCACCAAGCGCATCATCGCCGACCAGCGCGATACGCTCGACATCCTGCAACGGCAGGCGGGCCTGGGCGCGGTGACCGGCGCCGACGTCGCCGCCCAGCAGGCCTCGCTCGCCCAGTCCGAGACGACGCTGCCACCGCTCGAGAAGGCACTGGCGCAGCAGC
>JBPYDO010000125.1:0-16893 GCA_051985755.1 Reyranella sp.
GGCGGAGGGGGCCGCACGGCCAACCGCGGCGCGCACGGCCGGCACACGGCTCGATCCGCCGGTGAGAAAGATCGTATCGATGGCAGCCGGTTTCAGCCCCGCCGCAGCGATGCAATCGCGCGCCGACTTGTAGAGCCGTTCCACCCGCACTCCGATGGCTCGGTCGAACTCGGCGCGCGTTGTCGTGGCCGCGAGGCCCGCCTCTAGAAAGGCCAGAGGCACCGCGGCGCGTTCCTCGGCGCTCAGCGCGATCTTGGCGTCCTCGACGGCAAACGCCAGACGATGGCCGAGCCGGTGGCGCAGCACGGTCAGAAGACGTCCCACTTTGTCGGGCTCACAGGCGAGCGAGACCAGCTCGGCGATCTCACGTTCGTTCTTGTAGGTGTACGCGAAGTTGATGGTCGCCCAGGCGGCAAGCTCGTGATAGAGCGCGTTCGGCATCGGTAGGTTCTTTTCGATGAGCTCGGTGCCGAGCCCCAGGAGCGGCATCACCGCTGTTAGGTTAAGCGCGGTGTCGAAGTCGGTGCCGCCCACGCGCACGCCGGCGGTCGCGAGCACGTCTTGCCCGCGATCAGCGCGCCCGCGGCGCCGCGGGCCGACGCGGACGATGGAGAAGTCGCTCGTGCCGCCGCCGATGTCGGCAATGAGCACAAGTTCCTCGGTCTCCACCGTCTGTTCGTAGTGGTGAGCCGCCGCGATCGGCTCATAGACGAACGCGACATCGCGAAAGCCTACTCTCTTGGCGATACCCTCGAGCACCTCCTCGGCCCGCGCATCGGCCCGGTCGTCCTCATCAAAACGCACCGGCCGGCCATGCACCACGGCCGTGATTTCCTGGCCGGCAAAGGCTTCGGCCTTGCCTTTCACATGCCGCACGAAAATCTCGACAACTTTCGCGAGCGGAATCTTGCGGTCGCCGAGGCTGGTCTCCTCGTCGATCAGGGGAGAGCCCAGGATCGACTTCAGCGCTCGCATCAGCCGGCCTTCGGTCTGGCCGATATAGGCCGAGATGGCCTCGTTGCCGAACTGCACCCGGCCCTTGGCCTCGTAGTCGAAGAACACCGCGCTCGGCATCAGCGTGCTGCCCGCTTCGAGTGGGGCAAGTGTGGCCGTCCCGTCGAAAGCGACGCCGATCGCCGAATTCGACGTGCCGAAATCCAACCCGCAAGCGATCATCTCAGTCCCCTTTTTAGGCGCGAAGGGGTTCTCATCTATTGCGATGCGACGCGAGTTGCCAGACTGTTTCTTTTCGCCTACAATCGGCTTGTTAGAGGGATGTCCGGATCGCCGGCCATCCCCTTTTTGCTAACAGAACTCCGATCAGGCGCGCACGGTGATGCCGCCATCGACTACCAGCAGGTGGCCGTTGACGTAAGCCGCCTCATCCGACGCCAGGAACAACGCGGCATTCGCCGTGTCCCAGCCGGTGCCCATCTTGCCGGTCGGCGAGGCGCGGTTGCGGATGGCGATCATCTTGTCGTAGGCCTGGTTGTGGTCCTTCTCGCCCTTGGCGTACTCCTCGGCGAGGAAGTCGATCATCGGCGTGTGCATCAAGCCGGGCAGGATCGCGTTGCAGCGTATGCCCTTGTCGGCATATTCCGATGCGATCGCCATGGTGAGCGCGTTCACGGCGCCCTTGCTCGCATTGTAGGCGACGTAGGAGATGCCTTTCGGCACCCTGATCGAGGCGATCGAACTCACATTGACGATCGCGCCCTTGCCCTGCTTCTCCATGATCGGCAGCACGTGCTTGGCGGTGAGAAAGAAGCTCGTAACGTTGACGTCGAACACCCGGTGCCACTCGTCTTCGCTCAGCTGCACGGGGCCGCCGGTCGAGCCGATGCCGACATTGTTGTCGAGCACGTCGATCCTGCCCCACTTCGCGAGGCAGGCATCGACCATCGCCTTGACCTGGGCGTTGTTGGACGCATCGCATTCAAATGCCGCTGCCTCACCGCCCTCCTTGGCGATCAGCCCGACCGTCTCGTCTGCAGCAGCTCGCTTGCGGTCAACGCAGAGGACCCGCGCGCCCTCACGCGCGAAGGTGACAGCGGTGCATTTGCCGTTGCCCCAGCCCGGTCCGCTCGAGCCCGCCCCGACCACGATCGCCACCCTGTCCTTCAACCTGCCTGCCATGGTTTCCTCCCTGCCTCTGAACATATCACGCGGCGGCAGCCGACAGCTTGCGGCCGGAGCCGCACTCGTTCATCCTCCGGTGAAAGCGGAGGTTCGACATGCAACGCCGCCTTTTCGCTAGCGCTCTCTTCCTCGCTTGTGCCGGCGCGGCGGCATGGGCGCAAACGCCCAAGCTCGCGATCAAGGGATACGACACGGTCGCCTACTTCACCGTCGGCAAGCCGACCAAGGGCAACCCGGCAATCTCGCAGGATTGGGACGGCGCGCGATATCTGTTCGCGAGCGAGGAGAACCGCCGCCTGTTCGCGGCCAACCCGGACAAGTACGCGCCGCAATTCAGCGGACTGTGCGCCGTGGCGTTAGCCGAGGGCATGAAGATCGAGGCCGAGCCGGAGAACTGGATGATCTCCGGCGGTCGCCTCTACCTCTTTGCCGGTCCGGTTCCGGCCGACACCCTGTCTGATCCTTCCATCGTCGCGAACGCGCAGGCGAATTGGAAGAAGATGAAGAAGTAGCTGGCTTCGTTCGCGCGCTTCAGTCCTTGCGCAGGCCGACCTTTCGCATCCCGTCGGCCAAAAGCTCCCGCTGGACGGGGTCGCGCATCCGCGAGCCGAACCGACTTCCGTCGAAGAACGGATCCTGGCGATGCACCATCTCGACGGCAGCCTTTGCGTCCTGGTCCCGGCCAAGCCGGGAGTAGACCATCGCCAGCAACGCCCAGGGCGGTGCTCGATCGCGCGAGGTGCCGGCGGTCACGGCCACGAGCTCGGCACGGGCGCGCTCTAGGTCGCCTGCCAGGAAGTCGGCGAGACTGATGCCAAACATCGTATCGGCGTTGGGGAAGGGTTCGAGCCGACGGCCTATTTGGAATGCCTGCTGTGCCTCCTTGGTGCGGCCGATCCACAAAAGCACGATGCCGCGTGAGAGCTGCGCCTCGGCTTCGCTGGGGTTGAGCTCCAGGGCGCGCGCGATGGCATCCAGCGCCTCGTCATAGTGCTCGCGGTCGCCGAGCAGGCGGGCCAGCAACGCATAGGCATCGGCATTGGACGGATCCAGCCTCAGCGCCTCGTGTACCAGGGTCTCGGCGTCACGCATCGCCTCGATCGGAGTCTCCGCATAGCCCATCTGGACGCGAATATAGAACACACGCGCGAGCCCAATACGTGCCCCGACGCTGTCGGGCGCCATCGCCAACACTTGCTCGAAATATCCGCGTGCCTGCACGAGGCTAGCGCGATCGTCGCGATTCAGGAGGGCGCGGCCGCGCAACAGCAACTCATAGGCACTCGGATTCATCTGCGGCCGGCGGATCACGCGCTCCTGTTCGACCCGGCCGACCTTGTTGGCAATCGCGCCCGCGATCTGCTGCACAAGGTCATCCTGCAAGGCCAGAAGGTCCTTGGCCTCCCTGTCGAAGCGGTCGGACCACAGGACTTGGCCGTCCTGGGCATCGGTCAGGTTGGCCTGGACGCGCACGTGATCGCCCATCTGGCGCACGTTGCCCTCGACCACATAACGCGCCCCCAAGCGCCGCGCCGCCTCGTCGGGGGTCGAACCCTTCATCGACATCATGGCGCTGCGCGACAGCACGGCGAGCGAGCGGAAGTGACCGAGTGCAGAAATGACATCCCCGGTCATGCCGTCGCTGAAGAAATCCTGCTTGGCATCGCCACTCTGGTTGGCGAGTGGCAGAACGGCGACCAGCGGCGCCATTGCGGCCGAGTTTTGGCTGTCGGCGATCTGCGTCGCCGGCCGGACCAGGTACCACCAGGCCGCTGCCCCGACGATTAGCGCGAGCACCGACGCGACAAATGCCATGGCGAGGCGGCGCGAAACCCAACGCCGCCTTGCGGCCGCTGCCCCGGGCACGATGTCGAAGATCTCGACCGGCTCGGGAATGTTCTTGAGCGCCGTCTTGCCGCGCGAGACGAAGCTCGCCGGCAGTCGGGTCCCAACCTGGTCGCGCACGACCGCCGAAGTGGCAATGCCGCCGGGCTGAGCAACACCCTGCAGGCGCGCCGCCAGGTTGACGCCGTCACCGAAAAGATCGTCGCCGTCGGCCACCACGTCACCCAGGGTGACGCCGATACGGAACTTCGGACGCCCATCGGCAGCGGGCGCAGCGAATTCGCGCTGGATCGCCAGCGCGCAGGAAACCGCCGCGACAACGCTCGAGAACTCACACAGCAGGCCATCGCCGGTGGTCTTGAAGATCCGCCCCTTGGCGGTGGCGATCGCCGGACGGATCGTCTCATCCATCGCCTGCTTCAACACCGCAAGCGTGCCCTCCTCGTCGGCCCGCATGTGACGGCTGTAGGCCACCATGTCGATCGACAGGATGGCGGCGAGACGTCGAGTGCCTGGACCGGTTGTGCTCATAGTTCGCTAGTCCTTCTTGCGCTCCATGAACATGCGATCGGTCTCGGCACCGAGCACGCCGCCCAGCAACAGCCCCTCATAGAAGGGTGCCGCTTGCGCGACTGTGCTCGCGCTGATGTCGATCTGCCCGATGCCCGATTTCCGGATACCGGCGATCGAGCTGGCGAACACCACACCGCCGATGCCGGCCCAGACCAAAGCGCCCATACACATCACGCAAGGTTCGCCGGTCGTGTAGAGCGCCATCGATTCCCAGTCGCGATTGCCATGCCGGGCAACGTAGTCGTTCATGCAGGCGATCTCGCCGTGCAGGGTCGGGTTGGCGCGGGAGTCGTTGGTGCCGTGGGCCATCACCTCGCCCGTCGCGGGACGCACCATCACGGCGCCGAAGGGATAGGCCGCGTTCTTGCGGCCCTCGGCGATGGCAAGCCGCATCCACTTCTCGTGCTGAGGGGCGGCGATCGGCGGCAGAGAGGCCCGCGCGGGTCTCGCCGCCGCGACGCACACCAAGCCGCCCATCGACACCAGAAGACTTCGCTTGCCGATCATGCGTCGAGCTCCCCATCGGGCTGGTTCACGAAAATGATCACCACCAGGAGCGTGATGTAGAAACGGAAGGCGGGTTCCTGTCCGTTCCAGGTTTTCGACTGCCACATGGCAAACCATTCCCCGCCCACCGTCATGAAGCCGCTGAACCACAGCAGGAAGCCGAGCCCGGCGCCCAGGATCGCGTAGCGCTTGGCCGCGTTGAACTCCTTGGCGCTGCCGCCGAGCGTCGTCGCCAACCGCAGCGTTGCCATCGCCAGCAGCAGCCCGGTCGCCGCCTCGGCGAGGATGATCAGCCAGTAGCCGATCGACCACAGCGCGGGCGAGGTGATGGCGCGGCCCTTGAGCGCATTGTCGGGAAAAGTCGTGTCCATGCTGAGCACATGGCGCACGAACTCGTAGTTCGAGCTGTAATCGACCACATTGTCGAGGGCGACCAGCAACGCGAACAGCGCCGTCGACGCCACCATCACGGTCTTCACCAGCCGGGTCGTGAACATCGATCTCCCGCCGTTTTTGTTGTCTCCGCCAGTCACTCCCTCTCGCCGTGAGACTAGCGGGCAAACCACGCGCGCGGCCAGAGGCATGAGAGTGCCAGCACCGCCAGCAGGCCGCCGCCCGCGGCAATGAAGGCGAATCGATAGCCGGCCATGAAGCCATCCGCCGCTGCGTGAGCGTGCAGCGTCGTCAGCACCGAAGCGCCGCTCACGATGCCGAGCGTGCGCGTCAGCAGCGACAGGCTGCCGGCTACGCCGCGATCATGCTCGGGCAGGGTGTCGGTGACGAGGTCGGTGTAGGCGACGTTCAACAGCCCCTGCCCCAGTCCCTCGACGATCAGCAGCAGCGCCACCACGGCAACGGCGGTCGCCGCACCGGTGAAGGCAAGCGGAAGCAGGCCAAGCCCGACCAGGGCCACGCCGACGAAGGCCGTCGGCCGCCGCCCGAGCCAGGGCACGAGGCGCGCAGCGAGCGGCGCGCCGGCCAGGCTGCCGGCGAACGCCAGCGCCAGGACGGTACCGCTCACGAGCGGCGAGAGCTTCAGCACGTTGGCGAGGTAGTAAGGCGTCAACAGCAGGATGGCGAAGCCCGCGAGGTTGGCGAGCACGTTCATGACATTGGGCACGGCAAACCCGACATCGGCGAACAGCGCCGGCCGGATGATCGGCTCGGCGGCCATCCGGCTGCGCCTGACATAGGTCTGCAGCAGCACGAGAGCCACGACAAACAGCGCGAAAGCGAGCCAATCCGAAATGCCCGCCCGCTGTGCCAGGACGAGGGCGAGCAGCAGGGAGCTCATGCTGGCGGCGACCAGGATTGCGCCTGGAACATCGAATGGACGCGCCTGCGGCCGCGGCGACGGCAGCAGGCCGGAGAGAGCGAGCGTGATGAGCGCGATCGGCACGCGCACCCAGTAAACGGCAGGCCAGCCCCATAGCTCGACCAGCGCACCCCCCAGGAAAGGACCGATCGCCGACGCCAGCGACATGGCGACGGAAAAGCCGGCCAAGGCCCGGAGCCGCTGCTCTGGCGGATAGACCGACATGGCAAGGGCCGGCGTGCAGGAGAGCGCCAGCGCGGTGCCGACGCCCTGTGCTGCACGCGCCCATAGGAAGAGCGGCCAGTTGGGTGCCGCGGCGCAAGCGGCACAGCCCAGCGCCGAAACGACCAGCCCGAAGCGGAAGACCAGGCGGTAGCCGAACAGATCGCCCAGCTTGCCGCAGACCAGCATCAGCGAGCCGTAGACCAGCACGTAGCAGATCACCAGCCACTGCACGTCGGCGAGCGGCAGGTGGAAGTGCCTGGTTATGGCCGGCAACGCTACGTTGACGGCGATGTCGAGCGGGGCGAGCGAGGCGCCCAGCCCGACGATGACGAGTCGGAAGTTCAGAGGTGCCGACCGAGGAAAACCAGCGTGCGCTCCCACGCTTGCTTGGCGGCCGACGCATCGTAGGCGGCACTCGTCTCGTTGGCGAAGGCGTGTGCGGCATTGTAGCGGAACACCTCGGGCTTGTTGCCGGCGCCGGCCATCGCCTTCTCGAAGTCACTGACCAGCTGGGGCGTGCACCAGTCGTCCTTGTTGGCGAAATGGCCCTGCATCGGGACCTTGATGCTGGCCGGATCGGCGAGTGCGCCCGGAGGCACGCCGTAATAGGGCACGCCGCAAGCGATGCCCTGGACTCGCGCGCAGACGGCGATGGTGAGGGCGCCGCCCAGGCAAAAGCCGGTGACGCCGACCTTGCGGCTCTGCCCGGCAAGGTGCTTCACGGCGCCGGCGATGTCCTGGTCCGAGGCGCCGATGAAATCGAGGCCGCTCATCATGTGGTTGGCCTCGTCGGGTTGCTGCGTCACGCGGCCCTTATAAAGGTCGGGTGCCAGCGCGTTGTAACCCGCCTTGGCGAAACGATCGGCCATTCCCTTGATCTGGTCGTTCAGTCCCCACCATTCCTGGATCACGACGATGCCGGGTTTGCCTTTGCCCGCTTCCGCCAGATAGCCCTTGCAGCTCGAGCCGTCGGGTCTCTTGAAGTCGATCATGCTGCCCATGGTTCCCTCCTCTTGTCGTCGCTAGAGCAACGTGCGTAGTTCGGTCTTGAGGATCTTACCGTAGTTGTTCTTGGGCAGCGCCTCGACGAACTTGTAGTCCTTCGGGCGCTTGAAGCGTGCGATGTTGTCGAGGCAGAGCTTGTCGAGCTCGGCCTGCGAAAGCGTCGCCCCCGGTCGCGCCACGACGAAGGCCACCACCTCCTCGCCCCATTCGGGGTGCGGGCGGCCAACCACCGAGCATTCGGCCACAGCGGGATGGAGGTTAAGCACATCCTCGATCTCGCGCGGATAGATGTTGGAGCCGCCGGAAATGATCATGTCCTTGGAACGGTCCTTGAGCGTCAGGAATCCGTCCTCGTCGAAGGCGCCCATGTCGCCGGTCCACAGCCAGCCGTCGCGCAGCGCCTTGGCGGTCGCTTCCGGATTGGCCCAGTAGCCCGCCATCACCGTGTCGCCCTTGACGACGATCTCGCCCACCTCGCCCACAGGTACCCGCTGTCCGTCCTCGTCGACCACGCGCACCTCTACGCAAGTGTCGGCGACGCCGGCGGAGGCGAGCCGCTGCTCCCATCGTGGATGCTGGCGCTCCGCATGGACCTCGCGGCTGAGGTGCGTGATCGTCATCGGGCTTTCGCCCTGGCCATAGAGCTGGCAGAGCGCCTTGTCCCCCAAGGTGTCCATGGCCCGCTTGAGGTCGCTGACATACATGGGCGCGCCGCCATAGGAGATGAGCCTGAGCGCGCCGGGCTTCAACTCGCTGACGCTCGGGTGTTCGACCAGCCGCTTCACCATGGTGGGCGCAAGAAAGATCGAGCAGTCGGGCCAGCGGTTCATCAGAGCGACCGTTTCGGCCACGTCGTAGTGCCCGCTTTCGGGAAACACCTGCGTCACGCCGCGCGCCACCATGGCGAAGTTCCACAAGCCCGAGCCGTGGCTGATCGGTGCCGCATGCACCATCGAGCTGCCGGTCCGCGGCCGGTCGACGTCGGCATAGTAGTTGAGCGTCATCGCCAGGAGATTGCGATGGCTGAGCATGGCGCCCTTGGGCCGCCCCGTGGTGCCCGAAGTGTAGAACAGCCAGGCCGGATCAGTCGGTTGGCTATCGGCGATCAGGCTGGGATCGCTGATGTCCATGCGGCCGTAGGCCTTGCTCGCGACATCGACGATCTCCTTGAGCTCAGGCGCCTCGCGCGCCGCCTCGGCGATCGTGCCGGCCAGGTCGGGCGTGACGAAGCAGAGCTTGGCCCCTGAATTCTCGAGGATGAAGGCAAATTCCTTGGCGTGCAGCTTGGCATTCATCGGCACCGCGCAGAGGCCGGCGTGCCAGATGGTGTACATGACCTCGATCGCCTCGGCGCAGTTGGTCATGGCGAAGGCCACCCGATCGCCGCGCCGGAGGCCATAGCGCGCGCACAGATAGGTGCTCATCACCGAGACTTTTCGCCATAGCTCGCGATAGCTGAGCCAGGGTGAGGCGCCTTTGGCGAGCGCCGGATGATCGCGGAATTCCTGCGCCGCGCCCAGCAGCAGATGGGCGATGTTCATGGTTGGGCCAAAGGAAACACCACCGCTGGATATTGCCGCCGCTCTCGCAGGCCTGCAATCTGGCGCGATGCAGGAATACGACTTCGCCATCGTCGGCGCCGGCATCGCCGGCGTCTCCCTTGCCTTTCATCTGGCGCCCAGGGCTCGCGTGATCCTGCTCGAGCGCGAGCACGTCCCCGCCTATCACACGACCGGCCGCTCGGCGGCACTGCATTCGGAGACCTACGGCAGCGCCGAAATCCGCGCCATCACCGTGGCCGCCGGCCGCTTCTACCGCAAGCCGCCGCAGGGCTTCGCCGACCATCCGCTGCTCACGCCGCGCGGCGCGCTGATCTCGGGCCGCGCCGAACAGGCGCAAGCGATGACGGTGGCGGCCGCCCAGTATGCCGCCCTCGTGCCGACTGTGCGCCTGCTCGCGCCCGGCGAGGCGCTTGCCCGCCAGCCGCTGCTCAAGGCCGACGCCTGCTCGGGCGGAGCGATCTTCGAAGAGGCCGAAGACATGGACGTCGCGGCGATTCACGCCGGCTTCCTCAAGGGCGCGCGCGCCGCCGGCGGCGTCCTGCGGCTCAGCGCCGAGGTCGCGGCGCTGCAGCGCAAGGACGGCCTCTGGGCCATCCGACTCGGCGACGGCGAGACGCTGGCAGCCAGCAACCTCGTGAATGCCGCCGGCGCCTGGGCCGATACGATCGCCGAACTGGCGGGCGCGCGGCCGGTCGGGCTGGTCCCCAAGCGCCGCACGGCCTTCACCTTCGACCCTCCCTCCGGCATCGACCTTGCCCGCATGCCTGCGGTCATCGATTTCGACGAGAGCTGGTACATCAAGCCCGAGGTCGGACAGATATTGGGCTCACCCGCCGACGAAACTCCCTCGCCCCCTTGCGATGCCCAGCCGGAGGAACTGGACATCGCCATCGCCGTTGATCGTATTGAGCGAGCGACGACGCTGCAAATACAACGCATCAAAAACAAGTGGGCGGGCCTGCGCAGCTTCGTTGCCGACAAGAACCTGGTGATTGGCTTCGATTCCGCCGTGTCCGGCCTGTTCTGGCTGGCCGGACAAGGCGGCTACGGCATTCAGACGGCCGAAGGCGCCGGCCGTTTGGCGGCGAGCCTGGCGCTGGGAGGCGAGGTTCCGGCCGATATCGCCGCACTGGGCGTGCGTGAGGCGGCTCTCAGCCCGGCGCGCTTCACGCAGCAGTGACCGGCGGATCACACAGGCTCGCCCAACGCTTACTTTCCGCAGCGGCCTGTTGACATCATCCTTGCATGTCGGAGATCAAGGCGCTGCACTCGGCGCCGCGATCGAGGGGAAGCGAGCATGACCAGGTCCACGTTACTTGCTGTTTCAGCCGCCGCGCTGTTTGCGCTCGGCGTCAGCGGCCGTGTCGCGGCGAGCGAGGGCGCAGTCAAATGCAGTGGGGTCAATTCCTGCAAAGGTACGAGCGCGTGCAAGACCGCGCTCTCGTCCTGCAAGGGACAGAACTCATGCAAGGGGCTGGGATGGATCGAGGTGAAGAGCGAAGCCGAGTGCCACGCCAAGGGGGGCAAGGTTTTGTGATCGCGCACCGCTGGCTCCGCGATTCCAATTTCGATGGGTGACTGACGAAGACCGAATCGTGGAACCGTCGGCGCGCATGACACATGTCACCCATGCACGCGCGAACATTCGGCTCACCGACACGTGAAAGATTGAGCGCTTCCGACACGTGCCTGTGATTTCCGGTGAGTCTCGACCGACTTAGAGTCAGCCATCACGTCGGTCGCTCGACGGCAACGACGTGTCTCAATCCCTAGGGAGTGTTTGCATGAAGAAATCTTTGGTCCTGGCCGCAGCTGCGACGGCCTTCATCGCGGCCGGCGCGTTTGCCCAGACACCGGGCAGCCCGTCGTTCGGTGGCACTTCACTGGCCTGCAAAGGCCTCAATGCCTGCAAGGGCCAGAGCGCCTGCAAGTCGGCCAGCAACGCCTGCAAGGGCCAGAATGCCTGCAAAGGCCAAGGCTGGGTCGAGGCGAAGAGCCGGCTGGAATGCCAGGCGGCCGGCGGCTCGCCAGTCAATTTCTGATATCGGCCTCGCCAAGCTCAAGAGGGGCGCCCCGGGCAACCGGCGGCGCCTTTTTTGTTGGCCTAGTTCGGCTTACACGCGGACTTAAAGAGATCTCCCGCAAGTCCGTCGGCACGTGATCGTTGGGTTCGGACCGTTGCCGTAGCAGGCGCACGCGCCCCCTTGCTAATCCCCTCTTCGGTTCTATCGGTGGCCAGCCCTACTTCGCAGTCGCACAATCGACGCCATCGATGGCGCGATTGTCCGGCTTCACAATGCTCTCAATAAATTGTGAAACCAGGGCTGTCCATCCAGCGATGTTGGGCTATCGTACCCAGCAGCGCAGGGATAGGTCCTGCCTCAACAGGGAGAGAAGGGATGAACAAGTCATTTATCGTTGCCGCGGCTTCAATGTTCGCTGCCGGCGCGCTGGTCACTGCGGCGAGCGCCCAGACAGTGTCCAGCCCGACGTTCGGCGGCACTTCGCTGGCCTGCAAGGGCATCAACGCCTGCAAAGGTCAGAGCGCCTGCAAGTCGTCCACCAATGCTTGCAAGGGCCAGAATTCCTGCAAGGGCAAGGGCTGGGTCTATGCCAAGAGCAAGCTCGAGTGCCAGACCTCGGGTGGCTCGTCGGCTTCGTTCTAAGCCGGATCGGATCAAGACTTTCGGGCGCCCCGGGCCACCGGCGGCGCCCATTCTTTTGGCCACAGAAGCGACTCCTTCAGGCATAAGATGCGGCCTATGTCGTCGGAGATAGGGTTCGGACTGGGGCTTCGGCCCCAGCATTACGAGGAAATCGCCGAAGCGCCCGGCAAGGTCGGTTGGTTCGAGGTGCTGTCGGAAAACTACATGGTGCCGGGTGGCAAGCCGCTCTATTGGCTCGACCGCTTCCGCAGCGACTATCCCATGGCGATGCATGGCGTCTCGCTGTCGATCGGTTCGACCGATCCGCTGGACAGCCGTTACCTCGATGAGCTGAAGGCACTGGCCGAGCGGCTGCAGCCGATGTGGATCTCCGACCATCTCTGCTTCACCGGACGGGGCGGCCTCAACCTGCACGACCTGCTGCCGCTGCCCTACACCGAGGAGGCGCTCACCCACGTTGCCGAGCGGGTGAAGCGGGTGCAGGACCATCTCGGCCGCCGCCTGGTGATCGAGAACGTGTCGAGCTACGTCACGTATGCCGCTTCCGAGCTCACCGAATGGGACTTCATCGCGGCCCTGGTCGAAAAGGCGGACTGCGAGATCCTGCTCGACGTGAACAACATCTATGTGAGTGCCTTCAACCACGAATTCGATGCCATGGCCTTCCTGCGCGCCATGCCGGCGAGCCGCGTGCGGCAGTTCCATCTCGCCGGGCACAGCCACATGGGCACGCACATCATCGACACGCACGACCATCCGATCGTGCCGGACGTGTGGCAGCTCTATGCCGAGGCGGTGCGGCTGTTCCCGGGCGTGCCGACCATGATCGAGCGCGACGCCAACATCCCGCCCTATGC
Source organism: Reyranella sp. (assembly GCA_051985755.1). Lineage (GTDB taxonomy): Bacteria > Pseudomonadota > Alphaproteobacteria > Reyranellales > Reyranellaceae > Reyranella. The sequence continues at coordinate 12,695 of JBPYDO010000125.1, forward strand.
CGAGCTGCTGGCCGAGCTCGACCAGGCGCGCGCCATCGCGGCCCGCGTGGCTGGCGAAGCGGCCAAGGCGGCGGCCGAATGACCGTCGCCGCCAACGCGGGCTCGCTGGCCGACTTGCAGGCCGCCTTCCAGGATTACGTGCTGTCCGGCAATGCCGGGTTTGCCGCGTCGGTGCGGGACACGCGCAAGGCCAACCGCATAACCCTGCTCGACGTCTATCGCGACGGCTATGCGCTGCGCCTGATCGAGGTGCTGGAGAACGACTATCCCGGGCTCGTCGCCATGGCCGGGCCCGACGACTTCGACTATATGGCGCGCGCCTACATCGCCGCACACCCCTCACGCTTCCGTTCGGTGCGCTGGTACGGCGGCAAGCTTGCCGAGTTCCTGCAGAGCACGCCGCCTTTCGACCAGTCGCCGGAGGCGGCCGAGATGGCCCGCTTCGAATGGGCGCTGGGCGATGCCTTCGACGCACCCAGTGCCAGGCCGGTCACCGCCGATGCGCTGATGGCGCTGCCACCCGAGGCGTGGGAGACCCTGAGCTTCAGCCCGCTCCCCTCGCTCGGTCGCCTCGAACTCGCTTTCGACGTGCCGCAGGCCTGGCAGCGCCGCGACGAGCAGGAGCCCGGCAACCTGGAGGTCGACCAGGCGGACAGCCCCAAGCAATGGGTGATCTGGCGGCCCGAGTTCGTCTCCAATTTCCGCTCGCTCGAGCCCGACGAGGCGCCGATGCTCGACGCCCTGATCGCCGGCCGCCCCTTCCCCGAAATGTGCGAGAGCCTGCTCTCGCATGTCGGCGAAGAACAGGCTGCCGCGCGGGCCGCGAGCCGATTACGTGGCTGGATCGAAGAAGGCATGATCGCGTCCTTCCGCCACTGACGCGACCCGCCGGCGATCTGCCCGCTTGATGGAATTGGTAGACATATCGGACTTAAAATCCGAAGGCCCGAAAGGGCCGTACTGGTTCGAGTCCAGTAGCGGGCACCAGCCGGCATGCTGACCAGCAACTTCCGCGGCGCTGCGGCGTTGCAAGGGAAGCAAATTTCGCTCCTCCGGGAGAGCCCCATGATTCGCAACATCGACCTGCGGCGGCGCTGGTTCGTTGGCGGCGCGGCGCTTTCTTGCTTTGCTCCAGTCCTGCCCGCCCTCGCCGCCCCGGCTGTGGCCGACGAGCAGACGGCCGCCAAGAAGGCGGAAGCGCAGGCCACGGTCACGGTGACCGAGGACCTGATGCGCGAGCACGGCGTCTTGCGCCGGGTGCTGCTGATCTATGACGCCGGCGTCCGCCGCCTCAGCCAGGGCGAGGACATCGACCCCAAGCTGTTCGTGCAGGCCGCCGAGATCATGCGCGACTTCGTGCACGCCTATCACGAGAATTCCGAGGAAGAAGAGATCTTCCCGCGATTCAAGAAGGCGGGCCGCCTGGTGACCCTGGTCGACACGCTAACCACCCAGCACGCCGCCGGCCGCAAGCTCACCGACAAGATCCTCGAGATCGCGCCGACCACGCGCGAAAGCAAGGACCGGCGCAAGGTGATGACGGACGCCATGCAGGCGGCGATCACCATGTACGCGCCGCACTCGGCGCGCGAGGACACCGACCTCTTCCCGGCGCTGCACGGCCTGGTGACCCAGACCGAGTTCGACCACCTGGGCGAGAGCCTGCAGAAGCGCGAGAAGGCCAAGTTCGGCGCCGACGGCTTCGAGGCCACGGTCAAGAAGGTCGAGGCGATCGAGAAGCGGCTGGGCACCGACGACCTCAGCCAATTTACGCCCAAGACTTAAGGGCCGCTTCGCGGCGCCTATGTCTGGCGGCGCAAAAGAATCGAGGCGCCCTATCCCCGATAGTGGCAGGCCACCCAGTGGCCGGGCCGGCTTTGGCGCAACTCGGGATCGCGCTGGGCGCAGTCGGGCTTGGCGATCGGACAGCGCGTGTGGAAGTGGCAGCCCGACGGCGGGCGGATGGGATTGGGCACGTCGCCTTGCAGGGTGATCCGCTTGCGCTTCACCGTAGGGTCGGGGATCGGCACCGCCGACAACAGCGCCTCGGTATAGGGATGCAGGGGCTTGTCGTAGAGGTCGCGCGAAGGGGCGATCTCGACCACGCGGCCGAGATACATCACCGCGACGCGCGTCGAGATGTGCTCGACCACGCTGAGATCGTGCGCGATGAACAGATAGGTCAATCCGAGCTTGCCCTGCAGCTCCTCCAGGAGGTTGATCACCTGGGCCTGGATCGAGACGTCGAGCGCCGACACCGGCTCGTCGCACACCACCAGTTTGGGCTCGACCGCCAGCGCCCGGGCGATGCCGATCCGCTGCCGCTGGCCGCCGGAGAACTCGTGCGGGAAGCGCCGCACGTGGTCGGCCTGCAGGCCGACCGTTTCCAGGAGCTGCACCACCCGCTGCTCGAGCTCGCGCCGGCTCCTCGCGAGCCTATGGATCTGCAGCGCCTCGCCGATGATCGCACCCACGGTGAGCCGCGGATTCAGCGAGGCGAAGGGGTCTTGGAAGATGATCTGCATATCGCGGCGCAGCGAGCGCAGCGCCTCGCCGTCGAGCAGCGTCACGTCGCGGCCCTCGAACCACACCTCGCCCGAAGTCGGCTCGATCAGCCGCAGGATGCAGCGCCCCGTGGTCGACTTGCCGCAACCCGATTCGCCCACCAGGCCCAGGGTCTCGCCCCCGCTGATGTCAAACGTCACGCCATCAACGGCGCGAACCCGCTCGACCTCGCGCGCCAGGATGCCGCCCCTGATCGCGAAGTACTTGCGCAGACCCTTGACCGACAGGAGCGGCTGGGACGCGGGCTCGGGTGTCCCGCTCACAGCACGCACCGCACGCGATGCCCTGGCGCCACTTCCTTCATGGGCGGCATCGCCTTGACGCAGACCTCACTCGCATACTTGCAGCGTGCGGCGAAGCGGCAACCCACCGGCGGATTGAGCAAGCTCGGCACCGTGCCGGGAATGGCCTCGAGCTTCTGCTTGTCCTTGGCGGCGCGATCGACGCGCGGGATCGAGCGGATCAGGCCCTGCGTATAGGGGTGACGCGGATTGCCGAACAGCGCCTCCACCGGCGCCTCCTCGACCACCTTGCCGGCATACATCACGACGACGCGTTGGCAGTTCTCGGCAACCACACCCATCGCGTGGGTGATCAGCATCACCGACATGCCGAGCCGCTGCTTCATCTCCAGCATCAGCTCGAGGATCTGCGCCTGGATGGTGACGTCGAGCGCGGTGGTCGGCTCGTCGGCGATCAAGAGCTTGGGTTTGCAGCTGAGCGCCATGGCAATCATGACGCGCTGGCGCATGCCGCCGGAGAACTGGTGCGGGTAGTCGTTCACGCGCTTTGCCGGATTGGGGATGTTCACCAGCTGCAGCATCTCGACCGCGCCTTCCAGCGCCGCCTTGGGCGAGAGCTTTTCGTGCTGCGCCAGCACCTCGGCGATCTGATGGCCCACGGTGTAGACCGGGTTGAGCGAGGTCATCGGCTCCTGGAAGATGATGGCGATCTCGCGGGCGCGGATCTTGTCCATCTCGGCCGAGTCGAGCGGGAGCAGGTCGCGGCCCTGCCACAGGATCTGGCCGCCCTCGAAGCGGCCGGGCGGCATGTCGATCAGCTTCAAGATCGAGCGCGCCGTCACTGTCTTGCCGCAGCCCGATTCGCCCACGACGCCCAGCGTCTCGCCGCGATTCAGCCTGAGGTCGACGCCGTCGACGGCGCGCACCAGCCCGTCGTCGGTGGCGAACCAGGTTTTCAGGTCCCTTATTTCGAGCAGCGCCTCAGCCATGCCGCTCGCCTTAAAGAACGCGTCGTGGGTCGAGGGCGTCGCGCAGGCCATCGCCGATGAAATTGATGGTCAGCACCGTTAGGAAGATCGCCGCCCCCGAAAAGATCGCCCAGTGCGGCGCGATGTCGATCGTGTCCTTGGCATCGAACAGCATGCGGCCCCAGCTCGGGACGTCGGGCGGGAAGCCGAGCCCCAGGAACGACAGGGTCGATTCGGTGATGATGGCGTTGGCGACATCGATCGTGCCGGCGACGATCACCGGCCCCAGCGCATTGGGCAGGATGTGGCGGATCACCTGGCGCACCTGCGAGGCGCCGAGCGCGCGGGCCGCCTCCATGAACTCCTTCTCACGGATCGACAGGATCTGGGCGCGCACCAGGCGCGACACCTGCATCCAGCGCAA
>JBPYDO010000126.1:0-2823 GCA_051985755.1 Reyranella sp.
ACGGTCGAGGACAATCTCAAGGTGCCGCAGGGCGCCTCGGGTCCGTTCGACATCCCGCGCATCTACAAGCTCTTTCCGCGGCTCGAGCAGCGCAAGATGAACCGCGGCCGCCAGCTCTCGGGCGGCGAGCAGGAGATGCTGTCGATCGCCCGCGCGCTCTTGCTCAATCCCAAGGTGCTGATCCTCGACGAGCCGTCACAGGGGCTGGCGCCGCTGATCGTCAAGGACGTGTTCTCGATCGTCACCAGCATGAAGCAGGAGGGCCTGACCGTGCTGCTGGTCGAGCAGAACGTGCGCATGGCGCTCGAGATCGCCGACACCGCCTACGTGCTCGACCACGGCGAGGTGGTGCACCACGGCCCCGCCGCCGCGCTCGCCGCCGACGAGAGCCTGATCCAATCGCTGGCCGGCGCCTCCGCCGAGGAATGGGATCTCGACAAGGCGTAGGACGCGCCCATCGCCCCTCGCCCGACCCCTCCCCCTGGCGGGGCAGAGGGATATAAGGTGTGTCAGGGGAGATCGACATGGAACGCTGGCTGGAAAACGCGATCGGCTATCTGCCGGCGTGGCTCGACCATCAGATGCAGCAGACCGAGCAGCCGGGCTTGCTGCTGGCGGTGGTGCACGACGGCAAGTTGGTGCTGGAGCGCGCTTTCGGTTCGGCGAACCTCGCGACGGGCGAGCCGCTGACGCCGCGGCACCGCTTCCGCATCGCCTCGCATTCCAAGAGCTTCACCGCCGCCGGCATCATGAAGCTGCGCGAACAGCGGCGGCTCAGGCTCGACGACGCGATCGGCGAGTACGTAAAGGGCCTGCATCGCCGCGCTGCCGAGGCGACCATCGCCCAGGTCATGTCGCATAGCGCCGGCCTGGTGCGCGACGGCGACGATGCCGGCTACTTTGTCGACCGCCGGCCCTATCCGGATGCCGACGCGTTAGTCAGGAGCCTGGCTGAGCGTCCGCCGATCGATGCCGGCGTGCGCCTGAAATACTCCAACCACGGCTATGGCCTGCTCGGCCTGGTGATCGCCCAGGTGACGGGCGAGGACTACCGGACCTGGATCGAGCGCGAGGTGGTGGCCGCCGCCCAGCTCAAGGAAACGACGGCGGACGGGCCGCCGCGCCGCGGCACGCCGTTCGCGCGCGGCCACAGCACCACCGCCCTGCACGGCCATCGCCTGCTGATCCCGGGCGAGTGGCGTGAACAGGCGATCGCCTCGGCCGGCGGCTTCATCAGCACGGCGGCCGACACCGCGCTCTTCTTCAATCAGCTGTCACCCAGGGCCCGACGCAGCATCCTTTCGGCCGCGAGCCGCCGCGAGATGGTGCGCCGCCATTGGCGCAACCCGCATGCCAGTGTCGAAAGCCACTACGGGCTTGGCATCATGAGCGGCGCCATCAGTGGCTGGAGCTGGTTCGGCCATGGCGGCGGACTTTTGGGCTACCTTTCGCGCACCGCGACCTTGCCCGATCAGGGCGTGACCCTGTCGCTGATGTCCAACTCGGCCGACGGCTGGGCGGGCTTCTGGCTCGAGGGCGCGGTCAACATCCTGCGCACCTTCGCCACCCGCGGCACGCCGGCGCGCGGCGGCGGCGGCTGGACCGGACGCTGGTGGACGGCCTGGGGTCCGCTCGACCTGGTGCCGATGGGCCGCAAGGTGATCGTCGGCTGGCCGGGACTAGGCAACCATCCCTTCCTCGATGCCAGCGAAATCGAGGTGACCGGCCGTGACAAGGGTCGCATCGTCGAGGCCGGCGGTTATGACAGCCACGGCGAGCCGGTGCGGCGCGTGCGCGACAAGGCCGGGCGGGTCAGCGAGCTCTGGCTGGGCGCCACCCGCGCCGCGCGGCGCGCCAAGATCGCGCGCGAGCTCGCCGGGCGCTACCGGGCGGTGAAACGCTGATGTCAATTCGAGGTTGACAAGGCTGTAAACCGCGAGTTGACTGTCAACTCATCGTTGACAGAGGAGACAGCCCATGGTTCGCAGGCGCTTGTATCGCTGTTCCTTCTGCGGCAAGGCGCAGACCGAAGTCAAAGCGCTGGTTTCCGGGCCCGGCGTGTACATCTGCGATGAATGCGTCGATCTCTGCCGAGAGATCATCGCCAAGTCGCCCCGGGCAACGACGGACACCGCGCCGTCACTGCTGCCCGACAATGCGCCCACGGAGACCCTGCTCAAGACCCTCTCCGGCTACAACGGCGCCTTCGCGTCGGTCGATGCCGCCATGCAGGATGTCGTCGATATCCTGCGCGAGCGCGAGGTGAGCTGGGAAAAGATCGGCGAGGCGCTTGCCGTGTCGCGCCAAGCCGCCTGGAAGCGATTCGGCTAGCGCGCCGAGCTTCTAGGCGTCTCGCAAATCGAGGCGACGTTCGATGCGGCCCAGCCGCTCAGCGAGCCCATCGGTCGCGAGCTGTTGCTGGGCATCGGCGGCCGCCAGATGGCCGAGATGCTGAATGATCGAGGCTTGGCCGCTTTCGAGGTTGGCGAGCCGTCGCTTGACTTCCCCCAGCGAGCCGTGAACGTCGGAAATATCCGAGCCAATGGCGCGAAGCTGCGTCAGGACCAGATTTTCAGGACTATCGACCATTGCTCCCCTTGTAGCACGAGAAAATCCGAAGGGTAGGCAACTATAGCGTGTATTCCTAAGGCGTGGTCCCGCCCGATCCGTCGTCGCGCTCGTCGTCCTTTTTCTCGATCTCCGGCGGTTCGTCGTAGCCCGCCCGGCTCGAGTAGAAGATTAGCACCATCAGGCCGATTCCCACGCCGAGCGTGGCGGCGACGCCGATGATCATGGCGATGAGCCCACCCAGCGTCAGCGGCA
>JBPYDO010000127.1:0-3894 GCA_051985755.1 Reyranella sp.
TTCGACCGGCTTGCCCGATTCCTCATCAATTCCCTTCGTCCATGTCACATTGTTGACGAACGGCAGTCCCCAAATGAACTTTCCGGTGGTGCGATCGATCGCATAGGCGAAGCCGTTGCGGTCTGCCTCCAGCGCGAGCTTCAACGTCGCGCCGTTGGGGCCGGGAGCGTCAACCAGCACGTTTTCCGCGACGCTGTCATAGTCATAGGGATCGTTGGGCGTGTGCTGGTAGTGCCACTTGATCTTGCCGGTCGAGGCGTCAAGCGCCAGCGAGCTGTCGGTATAGAGATTGTCGCCCGGCCGATACTCATTGTCCCAATCCGGACCTGGATTGCCAACACCCCAAACGATGGTGTCGGTCGCCGCATCGTAACTGCCTGTGACCCACGTCGAACCGCCGCCGGCCGCGGCAGCATTCTTGTCGTCCTTCCAGGTGTCGCCGCCGGGCTCGCCTTTGGCGGGAATGGTGTAGGTCCGCCAGACTTCTTTTTGGCTATTGAGGTCGGTTGCCGCAATCCAGCCGCGGATGCCATATTCAGCGCCCGCAACCCCAGTAATGGCCATGTCCTTCACGATCAGCGGCGCTCCCGTGATCACTTCGCCCTTGTTCGGGTCAGCGACCTGTCTTTGCCAAGCCACTTGGCCAGTTTCCTTGTTGGTTGCAATCAGCCGTCCATCGAGCGTATGGGAGATGACAAGATTGCCCCATAGGGCGACGCCGCGATTGTCAACACCGCAGCAGGCGACCGCGCCAGCCCAGTCATGGTCGGTCTTCGGATCCATTTTCCACAACAGCAATCCCTTCCCGCCATGGGTGTCGATCTTGTAGACTGAACCCCATCCGTCCGTGACGTACATCATGCCGTTTTCGACAATTGGTGTTCCTTCCAGGCCGCCGTGAGTCCAGATGCCGCCGCCTTCCACGCCGCCAAGCTGCATGGTCCAGGCGACCTTGAGATTCTTCACGTTGTCCTTGTTGATGTCTTTCAGGCTGGAGAACCTTGTCGCCGAATAATTCTTGTGATGCAGCAGCCAGTTGCCAGCCTCTTTGTCGGCGTTGAGCAGCCGGTCGCTGGTCACGTCGTCGGCCGCGCGCGCGCACACCATGGTAAAAGCCACGGCAACAATCGTTGCTGCGAGCAGTGGTGCCCGCAGACGTCGATACCTCGCCTGTTTTCTCATAATCGTCTACCTCCACTTGGTGAACTTCACGATGTTGGACGCCTGTCTGGCACAGGCTTTGGGTGAAAGGTCGTGGCTTGAGGCCGATCCTGCCGGCGTGCCACGACATTCAGAGTGACTAGCGAACCTGCACCTCCCTTTCTATCGTTCCAGCCTTTTGAAAATCGATCAAACACGTCCGCCGCCGAGTTGCCGCGTCTGCGATATCCGTCGCGCTTGAACGTGATTGTGCTGTCCGCCGCGAGCGGGATAGATGCGATCGCGCGCATCGCGGACGCCCCTTCGCCGCGGTCGAGGGTATGATGTCGCTGGAGCGGCGCAAGGCCGCCCCAGCTTCCAACTCGGGCGCTACGCCTTCATCGCCGCCTTGACTGCTTCCGCCGTGATCGGCAGCGAGCGAACGCGCGCGCCGACCGCGTTGAAGACGGCGTTGCCGATCGCAGGTGCGATGACCGTCACCGCCGGTTCGCCGCAGCCAACAGCCGGCTCGCCGTTGCTGATGATGCTGACGTCGATTTCCGGCATCTGGCTCATCCGCATGGGCGTATAGCTGTCGAAGTTGGTCTGCTGGATGCCGCCATCCTTGAGCGATCCCTTTTCCAGCATCGCCAGGGAGACGCCCCAGAAGATCGACCCCTCGATCTGAGCGCGCACCCCGTCCGGGTTGACGACGGTGCCGACGTCCATGGCGACCGTGACCTTCTTCAATGTTACTTCGCCGCTGTTGGGATCGACATGCACATGGGCAACACAGGCCGTCCATGTGGGCGAGGAACGCTCCTGCGAAGAGACGCAGGCGACGCCCATGCCCTCGTTCGGGCCGAGCTTGACGGCTCCATAACCCGAGCGGCCGACTGCGGCGCGCAGTGCATTGGCGAGACGCTTGGCGCCACCCACATTCTGCGGCTTGTCTCCGCCGGCATTAGCGCCGGCACCATCAAGCAACTTCAGCCGCATCTCGACCGGATCCTGACCGGACGCATGCGCGATGTCGTCCATCGTGCTTTCGACCGCCCAGAAGGTCCAAGCCGGCGCAACCGAGCGCAGCTGGCCGGAGGGAGTTGCCCCCTGCGCGAGCTTGTTCTCGAAGTTGCGCACCGTGTGGTTGGGGATTGTGTACCAATAGTCGGCGCCGTTGACGGTGAAGCTGTCGTGAAGCCCTTCAAAGCTGTCGCCGTTTCGCTTCCTGTCCACGGCCGGGGTCAGGAATGCCGGGATGCCCCACTTCGCAGTCGGCCACGCGCCGATCACGTCGTGCTCCATGGCGATCGCATGGCCCTCGGCATCGAGCCCAACTTTGACTTTTTGATAGGTCAGCGGCCGGGTGTAATCCATCTGCATGTCGTCTTCGCGGGCATAGATCAACTTGACCGGTTTGCCGACGGCCTTGGCAGCCGCGATCGCCGGAACGACCATGTCCGATTCCAGCCGGCGCCCGAAGCCGCCGCCCAGATAATGCTGATGGATGACGATGTTCTTGGCATCGACACCGGCCACCGCCGCCGCGATCAGCGTCGTGCGGGTGTTGAACTGGTTGCCGGTATAGATGTGCCAAGTGCCGTTCTCTTCCTTCGCCAGCGCGTTCATCGGCTCGAGCGGCGCATGGATGTTGATGCTGGTGAGGTACTCGCCCTCGATCACCTTGGCGGCCTTGTCCATCGCGGCGGTTGAATCGCCGTCCTTGACGAACAGGAAGCCTTCGGTGCCCTCCTTTTGCAGCCGGCGCGACTCGTCGATGATCGACTGATCCGAGACATTGGCATACGGCCCCTTGTCCCAATCGATCTTCAATGCCGCCGCGGCTTTCTTGGCGCCTTCGTAGCTCGACGCCACCGCGACCACCCAACCGGAGGTCGTCTCGGTCTTGTCCTCTACCGCAACGGCCTTGACGAAACCGGGGACCTTCTTGGCCTCGCTGTCGTCAATCGACTTCACCTTGGCGCCATAGCGCACCGGCGGCAGCGCCAGCTTGCCGTAGAGCATGCCTGGCACGCGCGCGTCGATGCCATACTTGCAGGTGCCGTTGGTCTTCGATGGGATATCGAGCTGCGGCAGCGACTGACCGATCTTGGTGTATTGGTCGGGCGTCTTGAGCTGGATCGCTTTCAGCTCGTCCGGCGACCAGACCTTGTTGGCCTTTCCGCCCTGCACGATCTGCGCATAGGTCAGGCTCTTCTTCGACTTCGCGTGATGAACGCGCGATTCGCGCGCGCGCAACTCGCTTTCCGGCACCCCCATCATCTCGGCGGCGGCTTTGATCAGCGTGAGGCGGCCGGCGGCGCCGGCGCGGCACATGGTGTCAAAGTTCATCCCGGTCGACCAGCTGCCGCCAGTCACCTGCGCGCCGAGGATCGGGTCGTTGTATTTCGGATCGTTCGAGGAGAGCACGATGTTCATGTCTTTCCACGACGACTCGAGCTCTTCGGCAACGAGTTGCGCCATGGTGCTGGCGATGTGCTGCCCCATATCGGCCTTGCCGACCGTGACCCATACCTTGCCGTCGGGATTGATAGCGACCCAAATGCTCGGCTCAGCATTGGCGGCCGTCGCGGCAAGCGTTTCGCCGATCTTGGGCGCCGCATAACCGATCACGAGACCGGTCGCGGCGGTTCCGACGATGAAGCTGCGCCGATCGATGTGCGGCAGTGCTCCGATCTTCTGATGCTTTGTCATGGCTTACACTCCCCGCATCTCGGCCGCGGCGCGCAGGAT
>JBPYDO010000128.1:0-14337 GCA_051985755.1 Reyranella sp.
ACGCGGCCGACCTGGTGGCTATCGACTACGACCCGTTGCCGGCAGTGGTCGATCTAAAGGACGCGGTCTTGCACGGCGCTCCTCAGCTATGGCCGGAAGCGCCCTGCAACCTTGCCCTCGATTGGCAGGCACCGCATGCCAACCCCGAGGCGAACCATGCCGAGGTGGCCCGCCGCTTCGCAAGCGCCGCTCACACCGCGCGGGTGTCCGTGGTCAATCAACGCGTCGTTGTCGCCTCGATGGAAACGCGAAGCGCGACCGCAAGCTATGACGCCGCGAACGACCGCTATTTCCTGCGCGCGCCCACGCAAGGGGCCCGCATGGTGCGCGACCAGTTGCTCGCCACGTTCGGCTGGCCGGCGGACCGGCTGCGGCTCGTCACCGGAGACGTCGGTGGCGGCTTCGGCATGAAGTCGGCCGCCTACGACGAATACGCCGCTCTCCTGGTCGCGGCGCGTCTGGTCGGACGGCCGGTGCACTGGACCTCGACTCGCTCCGAAGCCTTTCTGAGCGACAAGCAGGCACGGGACAACATTACCGAAGCCGAACTCGCGCTCGACGCCGACGGCAGATTCCTGGCGTTGCGCGTCTCGGCTCTGGCCAATATGGGGGCTTTCCTCGCCTCGCACGGCGCCTTCATCGCCTCGAGTAACTTCGCGCGCTGCTTTCCCACCGTCTATGACGTCCGCGCAATCGACGTGGAGGTGCGCTGCGTCTTCACCAACACCGTGCCGATCGGGCCCTATCGTGGCGCCGGACGGCCGGAGGCGAACTATGCGCTGGAGCGGCTGATCGATGAGGCGGCGCGAGTGAGCGGCATCGATGCCGTCACGTTGCGCCGACGTAACATGATCACGAGCGAACGCATGCCCTACACTGGCGCCATGGGCACGACCTACGACAGCGGCGACTTCGCCGCCGTGCTCGACAAGGCGTTGGCCGCGGCCGACGTGGCCGGCTTCGCCGCGCGCCGCAGGAAATCCGAGCAGGCGGGCAAGCTGCGCGGCCTCGGTGTGGCCTGCTACCTGGAACATGCCGGCGGCGCGCCGGGTGACGAGACGGCGCTCGCATTTCCCGGGGGCCAGCGTATCGAACTCAACCTCGCCATGCACGGCTCCGGCCAGGGACACGCCTCGCTGTTCCGTCGACTGGCGGCGGCGCGGCTCGGCGTTGCCGAGCAGCTGATTGCCGTCCGCCAGGGCGACACCGAGTTCGGCCTCATGCCGTCCGGCGCCATTGCTTCGCGCTCGACGACAACGGCCGGCAGCGCACTGGTGCGCACCATCGAGCTGGTCGTGGAAAAAGGCCGCACCGTCGCCTCGGCCCTGCTCGAGGCCGCCGAGCCCGACATCGACTATGCCGCCGGTGCCTTCTTCGTCGCCGGAACCGATCGCCGCGTGTCGTTATTCGAGGTCGCCGAGCGCGCACGAGGAGGCGAGCCGCTCGATACCAAGGGGCGGGCTGAGGTACCTCAGACGTTTCCCAACGGCTGCCACGTCACAGAGGTCGAGATCGATCCCGAAACGGGCACTGTCACCCTCGCGGCGTTCACCGCAATTGACGACTGCGGAAACGTGCTCGATCCAGTCCTTGTGGAAGGTCAGGTCCAAGGAGGTGTGGCGCAAGGCGTCGGTCAGGCGCTGTGCGAGGAAGCGGTATTCGATCGGAAGACAGGGCAACTCCTCGCCGGCTCGTTCATGGACTATGCCTTGCCTCGCGCCGACCTCTTGCCGGAGTTGAGGACCGCAAGCCATCCGGTCCCCTGTACGACCAATCCGCTGGGTGTCAAAGGCACCGGCGAAGCTGGAACCACAGGTGCCCTGGCGGCCATCATGAACGCCATCGCCGATGCACTGCCGGGTACTGCCGGGGCTAAGCTCGACATGCCGGCGACTCCAGAGAAGGTCTGGCGAGCCTGCCGATCGCAACGCGATTAGCCGTCCCGGCGGTAGGCCTCGCGCGCCGTCGCTGACGTTATGACACCCTCGGCAAGATCGCGTGCCACGGCCGCGCGATCGCGCTTGGCTGGTGGACCGAAGCCGCCGGCGCCCGGTGTCACCAGCGCGAACCACTGACCCGGTTTCAGCACCGCCGAGTCTCCATTGAACGTAACGCCCGGGCCTGCCTCGACCTTGCCGTGCGCACCGGGGCCCGCGCCGAACAGGCCCCAACTCTGCGAGCGCTGGCGCGAAAGATCGACGCGCACGCGGCATTCGTGCGTCGCTTGGTAGACGCGGCGTAGCCCCATGCCGCCGCGGAACTGGCCGACGCCGCCCGAATCGGCGACCAGCTCATAGCGGCTCACAAGCAGCGGGTATTCAGGTTCCAGCGCCTCGACCGGCAGGTTGGAGGTGTTGGTGGTGTGCACGTGCACGCCGTCCAGCCCGTCCTTGTCGGCGCGCGCGCCGCTGCCGCCGCCGATTGTCTCCAAATAGACCCACAGCTTGCCGTTCTCGGGCCGCTCGCCGATGAAATAGGCGACGGTGCAGGCGGAGTTGGAGCAGGCCATGACGCGCTCTGGAATGGCCTGGGCCAGCGCGCCCAGCACAAGGTCGGCGACGCGCTGGCAGGTCTGCAGCCGGCCGTTCACCGCGGCGGGATGCTTGCAGTTCAGCAGGCTGCCTTCGCGTGCGGTGACGGTGAGCGGGCGCGCCAGCCCGGCATTGGGCAGGATGCCGGGATCGAGCACGGACTTGACGACGTAGTAGACGGTGGCAAGCAGCGCCGTATAGGTCATGTTGACGCCGGCGCGCAGCTGGTCGGGCGCGTCGAAGGCGAGCCACATCTGATCGCCCTTGACCGTCACCTCGACCGAAAGCGGCAGCGCCTCGGCCACTTCCTCGTTGTCGAACACGTCGGCGAAACGCCAGGTGCCGTCGGGCAAGGCGGCGATCGCCGCCCTCATCTTGCGCTCGGCGTAGTCCATCAGCGCCTCTCCGGCGCCCAGCACCGTCCCCGTGCCGTACTTGGCGGCGAGCGCCCGGAAGCGCTGTACGCCCACACGATTGGCCGCCATCTGCGCGCGCAGATCGGAGAGCCGCTCCGCCGGCACCTGGCAGTTGAGCAGGATCAGGTCCTGCACGTCGGACTGCAGCTCACCCGCGCGGTAGAGGCGCACCGGCGGAATGCGCAGCCCCTCCTGGTAGATATGGGCATGGCCGCGGTCGACGAAGTCGGCATGGTGCGCCAGGTTGACCGTCCAGGCGGCGAGCCGGTCGTCGATGAAGATCGGCTCGGCCAGCACGATATCCGGCAGATGCGTGCCGCCGCCCGAATAGGCGTCGTTGCCGATGAAGGCGTCGCCCGGCCGCATGTCCTCGACCCGGTAGCGCCGCATGATGTGCGGCACCAGGTCGATGAAGCTGCCGAGATGGATCGGAATGTGCTCGGCCTGGCAGAGCGTCTCGCCGGCCGCGTTGAACAGCGCCGTCGAACAGTCGCGCCGCTCCTTGATATTGGTCGAATGCGAGGCGCGGATCAGCGTCTCGCCGGTCTCATCGACGATCGAGGCCAGCGCGGCCCCGATCACCTCGATGGTGATGGGATCGAGATTGCCGGCGCGCGCCGGATCTGCCACCTGGTTCATGCCGCGGTCTCGAGCACGAGATTGAGCCAGGCATCGACCCGCGCTGTCATGCCGGGCGGCACAAGCGTCGTGGCATCCATCTGCTCCACGACTGCGGGACCGGCAAAGCGGTTGCCGGCGCGCAAGGCCTCGCGGGCATAGATCGGCGTCGCCACGAAGTCTCCGGCCTCGGGCAGCCACACGGGGCGGCGGCCGACGATTGCAGCCGAAGCGTCAGGACCGCCGTCGGGCTGCGCCTTGAGCTCCGCCTTTTGCACCACGCCGATCGCCTCGACGCGCAAGGTCACAAGCTGCACCGGGTCGTCGTCGGTCGCAAAGCCGTAGCGCTGGCGGTGGGCGTCGGCAAATCCTGCGGCCAGCGCCCGCATGGTCGCTTGCGTAATGGCGCCGGCCGGCACGGGAACGCTCAGCTCATAGTTCTGGCCGTGGTAGCGCATATCGACCGAGCGCACGAGCCGACGCGCCGGAACTGCGATGGACTCCCGCTCGAACCAGCGCTCGGCGCGTTCTTCAAGTGCGGCGAAGGCTGCGGCGACGGCATCGGCCGAGCGCTCCGCCGCCGGCAAAAGGCGCGTCACCGAGAAATCGGCGCGCAGGTCGGTCATCAGCAGGCCCATGGCGCATAGGATGCCGGGATTGGCCGGCACCAGCACGCGGCCGATCTCCAGCTCCCTGGCAAGACGCGCGGCGTGCAAGGGACCGGCGCCGCCGAAAGCCATCAAGGTGTAGTCGCGCGGATCGTGGCCGCGTTGCACCGAGATGACGCGGATGGCGCGCGCCATGTTGCCGGTGACGACCGACAGGATGCCCTGGGCGGTTTCCATCAGTCCCAGACCCAGCTGGTCGGCGAGGCGGCCGACCGCTGCCTTGGCGAGATCCTGGCGGATCGGCATGCGGCCGCCCAGAAGGTGCTGCGGGTTCAGGGTCTGCAGCACGACGTTGGCATCGGTGACGGCGGGCTCGCTGTTGCCCTTGTCGTAACAGACCGGGCCGGGATCGGCGCCGCTGGAGCGCGGGCCGACCTTCAAAAGCCCGCCGGCGTCGATGTAGGCGATCGAGCCGCCGCCCGCGCCCACAGTGTGGATGTCGAGCATCGGCGCCTTGATGGGATAGCCATGGACCGTCGCTTCCGTGGCAAGCCCGCAGCGGCCGCCCTGCAGCAGGGCGACATCGGTCGAGGTGCCGCCCATGTCGAAGGTGATGAGATCATCGAAGCCCGCCAGCGCGCCGATCGCCTGCGCGCCGACCACGCCGGTCGAGGGCCCGGAAAGCACGGTGCGCACCGGCAGGTCGGCCGCGGTCGAAAAGCCGATGACGCCGCCGTTGGACTGGGTGAGGTGCGGCGCAACCGTCATGCCGAGACCTTCCAGCCGCGGGCTGAGATTTCGGACGTAACCCTCCATCACGGGTCCGAGATAGGCGTTCAGCACCACGGTCGAGAGGCGCTCGTACTCGCGGAATTCCGGCGCCACTTCGTGGCCGGCGGAGATGAAGGCGTCGGGCAGCTCTTCGCGCAGGATCTCGACGGCGCGCTTCTCGTGCTCGGGACGGACGAAGCCGTAGAGAAAGGAGACCGCGACGGCCCGCACCCCGGCGACCTTGAGGTCACGCGCGGCGGCACGCATGCGCTCCTCATCGAGCGGCCTGTCGATCTCGCCCGTATGGCGCACGCGCTCGGGCACTTCCAGCCGCAGATCGCGCGGCACCAGGGTGAGCGGCTTGTCGGCGTGCAGGTCGTAGAGGTCGGGCCGCTTCTGCCGGCCGATCTCCAAGAGGTCGCGGAAGCCGTCGGTGGTGATGAGGCCCGTCTTGACGCCGCGATGCTGGATCAGGGCGTTGGTTGCGACCGTGGTGCCGTGGCCGAAATAGACGACGGCTGCAGCCGGACGTTCCGTGTCTGACGCGACGCGGCGCATGCCCTCTTCGACCGCCTGGGCGATGCCGCGCGAAGGATCGTCGGGTGTCGAGGCCACTTTCCAGACCTCGACGCGGCCTGCTCGGCTGTCGAACAGGCAGATGTCCGTGAACGTCCCGCCTGAATCCACCCCCACGCGCCACTGCGACATGGGGCGATGTTAGCGGTCCCGGAGCTTGGGGTCGATTGCGTCGCGCAGTGCGTCACCGAACAGGCTGGCGCCCAGCACCGTGAATACGATGGCAAGGCCTGGGAAGATCGCGATCCAAGGCGCGGTCGTGGCGTAGTCCTCGGCGCTTCCCTGGAGCATCAGGCCCCAGGCCGCCACCGGCTCCTGCACGCCAAGGCCGAGATAGGAGAGCGCCGCCTCGGCGAGGATCGCCTGGCCGACGAAGGCCGAGAGCAGGATCAAGAAGGGTGCCAGCACGTTGGGCAGCATGTGGCGCAGCACGATGCGGGCATGGCCGAAGCCCATGGCGCGGGCGGCATCGACATACGGCACCTCGCGGACCGCGAGCGCGCTTGCCCGCACGACGCGGCCGCAGCGCGGCACCAATGGAATCGTGATGGCGATCACCACGTTCTGAACGCCGGTGCCGAACACTGACACCACGGCCAGCGCCAGAATGATGAGCGGGAAGGCCATCAGCACGTCGAACACGCGCTGCAGCACGAGATCGAACCAGCCGCCGAAATAGGCGCTGGTGACGCCCAGCACCAGGCCGATTACGCCGCCGCCGACGGCGGCGCCGAAGCCCACGATCATCGCCGTGCGCGCGCCGAACACCAGGCGGGAAAAGATGTCGCGGCCGAACTGATCGGTGCCGAGCACATGCGCAAAGGACGGCGCGAACATCATGGAACTGAAGTCGTTCTCCTCCGGATCGAACGGCGCGATCCAGTCGGCCAATCCGCCGGCCACCATGAACACGATGACGATCGCGAGACCTATCGCGCCCAGGGGCTTGCGCCGGCAGAAGTTCCAGGCCCGGCCGAGCAGCGTGCGCCCGCGCCAGAGGGCATCGGCTTCGGCGTCTTCGGGGCGGGTACTTGGTGTAACGGCGGTCATGGCGGTCACGAATAGCGGATACGCGGGTCGAGCCAGGCGTAGAGCACGTCGACCACCAGGTTGGTGAATACGAAGACGATGACGACCAGCATCACCAGCGCCTGGGCCAGCACATTGTCCTGGTTCTGCACGGCCTGGACCAGGAGACGGCCGATGCCGTTCAGGTTGAACACCTGTTCCGTGATGACCAGGCCGCCGATCAGGAAGGCGAACTCGATGCCGATCAGGGTGACGACCGGCAGGAGCGCGTTCTTGAGCGCGTGGCGGTTGATGATGATCTGCTCCATCAGCCCCTTGGCGCGCGCGGTCCGGATATAGTCCTCGCGCATGACCTCGAGCATCGCCGAGCGCGTGAGCCGCATGGTCACCGCCGAATAGCGGTAGCCCACGGTGATGGCCGGCAGCAGCACCATGGAAAGGTTGCGGATCGGGTCCTGCCACAAGGGCACGTAGTCGATCGGTGGCAGCCAGGGCTTGCCGGCGGTGATCGAGCTGATGTTGAGCACCAGGATCAGGGACATGATGCCGAGCCAGAACGACGGCGTCGCAATGCCCGCGATGGCCAGCACACGCACGAAGTGATCGAGGCCGGTATTCTCCTTCAGCGCCGAGATGGTGCCGAGAGGTATCGCGAGCAGGATGGCGATCACCGTCGCCATGATCGAGACCTCGAGCGAGACCGGCAGGCGGATGCCGATCTCGTACGTCACCGGGTTGCCCGACCACATGGAGTTGCCGAGGTTGAAGGTGACGTAGCTCTTCAGGAAGTCGAGGAACTGCACGATCATCGGGTTGTCGAGACCGAGCTGCTGGTGGCAGGCCGCCACCGACGCCGGATCGACATGCTGCCCGCCCGCGCCCAGCCGGATCACACAGACGTCGCCCGGGATCAGGCGCATCAGGATGAAGACCAGGGCGGCGGCTCCGGCCAGCGTCGGAACCGCCATCAGGAGCCGGGTCACGATGTAGCGATGCATGTTCCTCGCCTCACCTAGTACGGCTACTTGTCCAGCCAGATGTTGGCCAGGTCCTGGTTCAGGTAGTGGCTTGGACTGATCTTCCAGCCCTTGACGTAGGACCGCTCGAGAATGATGCGATACCAGTAGGGCAGGACGATCTCGTGCTGCATGGTTTCGAGCGTGTACGTCTCGAAATCGCGCATCGCCAGACGAAGCTTGGCAGGATCCGTCTCCTTCTGCATCGCCTCGTAAAGCTTGATCGACTTGTCGTCCTCGTAGTTGCCGTAGTTTTCCGGATAGACGGTGTGCGGCAGATACTTGCCCGTATCGAGCACGGGATTAACCACGCTCGCACAGTTGGCCTCCATCGCCACGTCGAAGGTGCCCGCGCGCATGTTGGAGAACCACGGGCCGGTCGGAACGACCTTCTGCTCGGCGTTCAGCCCGATTTTCTTCCATTCGCCGATCACCCAGGTGCCGACGAACTTGTAGGGCTGGTCGACGTTGCGGTTCAGCAGCTCGAACTTCAGCCCCTCGGCGCCAGCCTCCTTGAGGAGGCGCTTGGCCTCGGCGCGTGACTTGTTGATGTCGGGCCAGTAGCCCGGCATCTTCTCGAGCTCGGCCTTGGTCGCCGCGAGCGGCGAGCCCGGGAACACGATGCCGCCCACCGTGCGGACGTTGGCGATCTTGGAGAGCGCTGGCGCCCCCTTCCACTGGTCGATGGCAAGCGCCAAGGCCCGGCGCACCCGCACGTCGTCGAACGGCTTCTTCTTGTGGTTCGGCGTCAGGATGTTGCCGCAGTTCCAGTCGCTGTCCTGCACCGTGATCTTGTCGCCCAGTTCCTTCTTGAGTTGGTCGCGGGCCGACGGCGGCAAGCCGCGGAACTCGATCGCGGCGCGGTCGGCGCGCAACGCGTCGACGCGCACCGACTGCTTGTCGGCATAGATGCCGACGATGCCGTCAAGGTAGGGCAGGCCCTTGTGATAGTAATCCTTGTTGCGCTCGCCCTTGATCGACTGGCCGACCTCGTAGGACACGAACTTGAACGGGCCGGAGCCCATGATGTTCTTCTCGTACCAGTGCGGATCCTTGTCGAGGATCTCCTTCTTGTAGATCCACGAGTAGGGGTCGGCGAGCGCCGGCAGGAACGCCGCCGTGGCGTACTTGAGCTTGAACACCACCGTCTGGTCGTCCGGCGCATCGACCGAATCGATCATCTCGTAGTAGCTCTGGCGGGCGCTGGTGACACCCTTCGGCGGATGTACGATGAATTTCCAGCTCTCTGCCACGTCCTGGGCGGTGAGCTTGCTGCCATCGTGCCATTTCACGTCCTGACGGATCTTGAAGGTGTAGGTCTTGCCGTCGTCAGTGGGCTTGGGCATCTCGACACAGAGATCACAGACGAAGTCCGTGGTCGACGCCGGATTGTCGGGCGGGACGCGGATCAGCACGCTGTAGTAAGGCGCCGCGCTGTGGATCGTGGCGTAGGTTGTCTCGCGATGCGCGTCGAAACTAGGCGGCGCATCGGCCGGAATAACGTACGTCAGTATGCCGCCGTGCTTCGGCGTCTGCGCCCACGCCGGCGCCACTGCAAGAGCAGCCGCCGTGCCGAGGCACGCGGCCCAAGTTCCCAGACCAGTTCTCATGGTTCCCTCCTCCTTGCTTGTTTCCGCTGTTGTCGCGGATATTTTGCCAGCTCTCCCCGTTTCAATGCACTTCGCTGCACGCCACCCAATGGCCGGCCCGCAGCTCTCGCAGCTCAGGTCGCGCCTTCTTGCACCCTTCGACGGCTGCCGGACAGCGTGGATGAAACACGCAACCCGACGGCGGGTTGATGGGACTCGGCACCTCGCCCTTGGCCGGCCGGAACTGACGCTCGGCCTCGACCCGCGGATCGGGTATCGGCACCGCCGACAGCAATGCCTGGGTGTAAGGATGCAACGGATTGTCGAATAGCTCGTCGCTGTCGGCCATCTCGACGATGCGGCCGAGGTACATCACGGCGACGCGTTGGCAAAGATGGCGCACCACCGACAAATCGTGGGCGATGAACAGATAGGTGAGCCGGAACCGCTCGCGCAGATCCTCCAGGAGGTTGACGACCTGGGCCTGGATCGACACGTCGAGCGCCGATACCGCCTCGTCGCAGACGATGAATTCCGGATCGAGCGCCAGCGCGCGGGCGATGCCGACGCGCTGGCGCTGGCCACCCGACATCTCGTGCGGATAGCGGTCGACGAACTTGGGATCGAGCCCGCACACCGACAGGAGCTCGCGCACCTTGCTGCGCCGGCGCGCCGCGTCGGCTTCGAGTCCATGCACACGGATCGGCTCGGCGATGATGTCGCCCACCCTCATGCGCGGATTGAGCGAACTGTAGGGATCCTGGAAGATCACCTGCATGCGGCGCCGCAGCCCGACCAGATCCTTGGCCGGAAGCCGGCTGATGTCCTGCCCGTCATAGAGGATCTGACCCCGGGTCGGCTTCTCGAGGCGCAGAATGCAGCGGCCCGTCGTGGTCTTGCCGCAGCCGCTCTCGCCCACCAACCCCAGCGTCTCGCCGCGGCTGATCGAGAAATCGATGCCGTCGACCGCCTTCACGTCGCCAACCTTGCGGCTAACTAGCACGCCCTCCGTAATTGGGAAGTGCATCGCAAGCCCGCGCACTTCGACGAGCGGTAAATTGCCGGCCGCGTCCCTCACGCTGCCGCCTCCCGAGCGACGCCTGCTTTGGCTGCCGTGAGCTCGGCGCTGCGGAAGCAGGCCGTGAAGTGGCCGTCGCCGACCGCCTCGAACGGCGGATAGGCCTGGCCGCACTTCTCGACGGCGAAGCGGCAGCGAGGTCGAAAGGCGCAGCCGCCATCCAGCCGCGTCAGGTCCGGCGGTTGCCCGTCGACCGGATCGAGCCGGGCGCGCCGCGGCTGGTCGAGGCGCGGCACCGACTTCAGGAGCGCGATCGTGTAGGGGTGGCGCGGGTTGTGGTAGATCGCGTCGGCGGAACCCGCTTCGACGATGCGACCGGCATACATGACATTTACGCGGTTGGCATAACGCGCCACGATTCCGAGATTGTGGGTGATCACGATCAGCGCAACGTGCAGCCGGCTGCTGAGCGACTTCATCAGCTCCAGGATCTGCGCCTGGATCGTGACATCGAGGGCCGTGGTGGGCTCGTCGGCGATGATGAGCTTGGGGTTGCAGGCGAGCGCGATGGCGATCATCACGCGCTGCCGCATGCCGCCGGACAGCTGATGCGGATACTGCCTGAGGCGCCGGGCCGCGTCGCCGATGCCGACCAATTCCAGCAGCTCGAGGGCGCGTTTTTCCGCGGCTGGCGGATCGGCGCCTTGATGCTGCTCGAGCGTCTCGGTGATCTGCCGGCCGATGGTCAGCACCGGATTGAGCGACGTCATCGGCTCCTGAAACACCATGCCGATGTCGCGGCCGCGGATCTGGCGCATTTCGGCCTCGGACACGGTCCTGAGGTCCCGGCCGTCGAACCAGATCTCGCCGGCGGTGATGCGCCCGGGCGGATTTGGAATCAGCCGCAGGATCGACAAGGCTTCGACGGACTTGCCCGAGCCGCTTTCGCCCACAATGGCGACCGTCTCGCCCTGCTCCACGGTATAGGAAATTCCGTCGACCGCGCGCACCACTCCCGCGCCGGTACGAAACTCGGTATGAAGCCCCCTGACCTCAAGCAATGGCGGCATGTACTCTCCCGCACCGCTTCGATCGGCGGCCGCAGCTAGGTTCTGCTCGTGAAGCCTGTGTTTCCTGGTGGTGCTTCCGCTTCGGGCGGCGCAGCCTCTTTCGGGCCGCAAAAAGGTTACGAGAGCGCGCCCCTGGGTGCAAGCTATGTGCAATTGGGCGCAGTCTTAGGGTCCAGACCCCGAAATCACATCAAAGCGAGGTTGTGGGTGGCGGGCGGCCAGGGCGGCGATTGTCGCCAGCCCGGCAAGGGCGGCGAATAACAGCAGTGAGGGAGTGTAGCTGCCGGCCCAATCTCGCAGGGCGCCCGAGACCAACGGTCCCGCCGCCTGGGCCACGACCTGCATGGACAGCGCAACGCCGCGAATGGCCCCAAAGCTGCGGCGGCCGAAATAGTCCGCCCAGGCAAGCGGCAGCATCGTCGTGAGCGCGCCGACGCCCATGCCGAACACACCGGCGGCAGGATAGGCGAGTGCGGTCGAATGGACGGCGTTCAGGCCCACGGCGCCGAGGCCAAGCAGAACTGCGCTCCCGGCGAGCGCATGGCTTACCGGCCAGCGTCGCGGCAGGAAGCCGATGCCGAAGCTCGCCGCGGCCGACATGGCTGAGAAGAAGCTGATCACCGTGGCGGCGATCAGGGGCGAAAGGCCGCGTTCGATGAGATGCGGCGCCTGGTGCAGGCTCACGCCCGCCTGCACCGGATAGACCAAGCAGGTGTAGAGCGAGAGCAACCAGAAGGCTCTCGTGCGCATGGCTTGTGCGCGGTTAAACAGCGGCTCCGGCGCGACCGCCACCGTTGCCGCGACACGATCGGGCTGCAGGCCCAGGTCTTCCGGCCGGCGCACCAGCAGGAGCCAGACCGGCAGGAAGCCGACGACGAGCACGGTCGCGCCGACCGCCAGCCAGCCGCGGCGCCAGTCGCCTACGCCGTGCATGGCGAGCTGGGCGATGAGAGGGACGGCAATGAGACCCGACATCTGTCCGAGCGACGCGATCGAAGTCGCGAGCCTGCGCCGCGCAACGAACCAGTTGTTCAGCGCGCCGTAGAGGCCAAGTTCGAAAGGGCCCGCCCAGTTCATGCGGGCGAAGCACAGCAGCAGATAGAAGAGCGCCAGCGATTGCACGAGCGACAGCGCCAAGATCGCAAGCCCCGTGCCCAGCACGGCGAGACAGAGGATCAGGCGCGCGCCGCGACGATCGAGGACTGGACCGATCAGCGGCGATACGAACGCCGCCAGCAGGCCGCCCAGCGACACCGCACCGGCCATGGTCATGCGCGACCAGCCGAACTCGTCGGTCATCGGCACGACGAACACCGACACGACCGCCACCGCCGGACCCTGGCGCGCGAAACCGGCGAGGCAAAGACAGCCGAGAACGATCCAGCCGTAGAAAAAGGGCAGACGCTTGACGAGAAGGCGAGGCAGGAGAGGCGGCCGCATCGATCGGATCGGCGCCATTTCGACCTAATGTCACGGTGGTGCCAATACACACACTATTCGCCACTTGAGATCATTCGGCAACAAAACCGTCATCTAAACACAATAGAACGACCGCATTGCGTCGTTGGGCGCCCGGCCGCTGGCTTTGCCCATTTGAACCAACGTGGGCGGTCGACGGGTTGTCCAGTTTTCAAAACAAGATGGAGGGCAAGACGATGCGGAGCAGGCTTCTATGGGGCTGCGCAAGCGCAGCGATTTCTACGATGATGATTTCAGCCGGCGCGGCGTACGCCGGCAATGCTGCCGACTGCCCGAATGGCGGCGTCGTGCGCTTTGGCGTCGAGCCCTTCGACACGGCGCCCAAGCTCACCCCGATCTACGAGCACATCGGCAAGATTTTGAGCGAGAAGCTTGGCTGCGAGGTCAAAGTCTTCGTCACCAGCAACTACAACGCCGAGATCGAGGCGATGCGGAACAAGAAGCTCGAGATCGGCGAGTTCGGTCCGCTGGGCTACGTGCTGGCGCACCAGGTTGCCAAAGCCGAGGCGGTGGCGGCCTTCGGCAACAAAGAAGGCAAGCCTGATTCTTACTGGGCGAGCCTGGTCACTTATCCGTCGTCGGGCATCAAGACGGTCGCAGATATCAAGGGCAAGTCCTTCGCCTTCTCCGACCCGGCCTCGACTTCGGGTCACCTGTTCCCGGCCTACGGTCTGCGCAAAGCCGGCATCGATCCGGACAAGGACATCAAGGCGATCTACGCCGGCAGCCACACCTCGTCCTTCGAGGCGCTCTACAACAAGAAGGTCGACGCCGGCGAGCTGAACAGCGAGCAGCTCGAGTCGGCCAAGCAGCGCGGTCACTACAAGGACGGCGACCTGATCTTCCTGTGGAAGTCGGACCCGATTCCGACTGATCCCATCACGGTGCGCGGCGACTTGCCTGAAGGCTTCAAGAAGCGCGCGACCGAGGCGCTGCAGAACCTCGACCTGTCGGCCCTGCCGGCCGCCGACAAGAAGATCATGGGCATGAGCGGCACGCGCTTCGTGCCACAGACCGACAAGGCCTATGACGGCATCCGTGACCTGGTGAAGACGCTCAATATCGACCTGAACAAGCTGAGCTGAACGCCATGGCGCCGGCCGCGATGCTGCAGGTCAACCGGCTCTCGCTGCGCTATCCCAACGGCCAGCTCGCCCTTGCCGAATTCGACATCGCAGTGAGCGCCGGAGAGCTGGTGATCGTCTTGGGCGGCAACGGCAGTGGCAAGACCACGCTCTTGCGCTGCATCACCCGCACGCTTTCGCCGACCGAGGGAAGCGTGCGGGTCAATGGCACCGACCTCGCCCGCCTCGGCGGCGAAAAACTGCGGCGGGCGAGGCTCGAGCTGGCGCTGATCTCCCAGCATGGAAGCCTCGTGCGCCGCCGCAGCGTGCTCGCCAATGTCGCGTCGGGCGCGCTCGGCCGGCACGGCGGCTGGTGGACGGCGCTCGGCGGTCTGCCGGCCGAAGAGCTGAAACTCGCACCCGGTTATCTGGCCGAGGTCGGCCTGGAGGATCTAGCCCGCCAGCGCGCCAGCACCTTGTCCGGCGGCCAGGCGCAGCGCGTCGCGATCGCCCGCGCGCTCGCCCAGAGGCCGCGCGTCCTGCTCGCCGACG
>JBPYDO010000129.1:0-22259 GCA_051985755.1 Reyranella sp.
AAGTTCCTCGCAATCGTGGGCGAGCACTGGCCGAAGATTCTGGAAGAACGCGGCCAGGTCGACGCGCTTGACCGGCGCACCCGGGCGATCCGCGCTCAAGCTGCGCGCTGGAGACAACATTCGCCCAGCACGCCGATTATCGCCGCCGGGTCGACTGGCTCTCAGCCGGCCACGCGTGAGCTGCTGACGGTGATCGCCGGCCTGCCGCAGGGCGCCGTCGTGCTGCCCGGGCTCGACAAGGAGATGGACGAGGCGAGCTGGCAGAAGCTCGACCCCACGCATCCGCAATTCGGGCTGCGCGAACTGCTGGCCGCACTGGGCGCGGCGCGCGCCGACGTGGCCGAATGGCCGGGCGAACCGGGCGACCGCGCACGCCGGCAGCTGATCGCCGAGTTGATGCGCCCGGCCGAGACCAGCGAGCGCTGGCGCCGGCCGAACGCCGCCTCGCTCGAGCACATCACCCGCGCCGACTGCGCCACACCGCACCAGGAGGCGCTGGTGATTGCGCTGGCACTGCGCGAAGCGCTTGAAGACAAGACGCGAACCGCGGCGCTGGTTACGCCCGACCGCGATCTCGCCCGGCGCGTTGCCGCCGAATTGCGGCGCTGGCAGATCGATATCGACGATTCGGCCGGCCGGCCCCTGGCCGACACGCCGCCCGCCTCGCTCCTGCGGGCGCTGATCTCGACGGTCGACGGCGGGTTCGCCCCGGTCGACCTTCTGGCGCTTCTGAAGCACCCGCTCTGCACGCTCGGCCTCTCGCGCGCGGCCTTGCTCGATGCAGCGCGCCGGCTTGATCGCAAGTGCCTGCGTGGGCTGAAGCCTGCGCCCGGACTTGCCGCCCTCGCCGCCCGTGTCGGCGAGGCGGAATTCGCCGACGACGCCGACCGTCGTCGGGTCTCTGATCTGATCGAGCGCGTCGCCGCTGGGACAGCTGAACTCCGCGCGACCATGTCGGCCGGCGCCGACCCCGGTCGCCTGCTCGAGGCCACCATCGCCGCAGCCGAGCGATTTGCCGTCGCCGACACGCTGTGGTCGGGCGAGGCGGGCGAGGGTCTCGCCGACGCGCTTGCGCGCCTGGGCGACGCCTGGCGCGGCAAGCCGCCCATACGCGGCGGCGAATGGCCGGCGCTGTTCGCCACAATGCTCACGCCGGAGACGCTGCGGCCGCGTTTCGGTCGACATCCGCGGCTAGCCGTCTGGGGTCCGCTGGAAGCCCGGTTGCAGCGCGCCGATCTCCTGATTCTGGGCGGCCTGAACGAAGGCACCTGGCCTCCCGCCGTCCAGACCGGCGCCTGGATCAATCGGCCGATGCGGGCGAACCTCGGTTTGCCCCAGCCCGAGCGGCGCATCGGCCTTTCGGCGCACGACTTCGCCTCGGCGCTGGCGGCCGAACGCGTTTTACTCACGCGCGCCGAACGCGAAGGCGGGGCGCCGACCGTGCCGTCGCGCTGGCTGGCGCGCATGGACGCGCTGTTCGGCTACGAACCTAGCGGCGCCACGCCGCTGCCGGAATTCGTCCAGCGCGGCAAGCAAGGCCTCATCGCCTGGGCCGAGCAGCTGGACCGGCCGAACGACTACACGCCCTGGCCGCGACCTGAACCGCGTCCGCCCGTGGAGGCGCGACCAACCCGGCTTTCGGTATCAAGTGTCGAGCAATGGCGGCGCGACCCCTATGGCCTCTACGCCCGGCACATCCTGCGGCTCCGCCGCCTCGACCCCTTGGAAGCCGAGCTGAGTGCCGCCGACCGCGGCTCGAAGCTGCACCTCGCCCTCGACGAATTCCTGCGCGCCCATCCCACCGGCCAGCTGCCTGCAGATGCCCTCGCCAAGTTTGAGGCGCTGGGCGAGAAACACCTCGGCGAACTGCTTGCGGCGCCCGCAGAACGCGCCTTCTGGTGGCCGCGCTTTCAGCGCATGGCCCGCTGGTTCATTGCCACCGAGGCGCGGCGTCGCGCCGCCGGCTACCGGTTGCTGGCCAGCGAAACGCCCGGCGCGCTGCAGATCGGCACGGCATTGCGGCCGATGCGCATCGAGGCCCGCGCCGATCGCATCGACGAAGTTCCCGCCAGTGGCTGGGAGGTGATCGACTACAAGACCGGCCGCGTGCCCACGCCCAAGGAGCTGAATGCGCTGTTCGCTCCGCAGCTGTTGCTCGAGGCGGCAATGGCCGAGCGCGGCGGCTACGAGGCGATCAAAGGCAAGGCCGAGGAGGTCCGGCTCTACTATTGGCAGGCCAACGGACTGGGCGAGGGTGGCGACGTCAGGGTGGTGAAGGAGAGCGACAAGCTCGTGCCGAAAATGCTCGGCCTGCTCGAAAAAATGACCGAAGACTTCGCCCGCCCCGAGACGGCCTATGCGGCGCTGCCCTGGCCACAGTACCTGCCGGCCTTCAACGACTACGAACATCTCGAGCGCGTCGCCGAGTGGTTGACGGCGGGCGAAGAAGACGAATGAGCGGCGCCGATATCCTCGACTTCGCCGACGCTGCACAGAGGCGCGCTACGTCACCTGGCCACTCGGCCTGGGTCGAAGCGAGCGCGGGCACCGGCAAGACCAAGGTGCTGACCGATCGCGTGACGCGCCTCTTGCTGGCTGGCGTCAAGCCCGAGCGCATCCTCTGCCTTACCTTCACCAAGGCAGCGGCGGCCGAGATGCGGAATCGACTGGCCGGCCAACTCGGCCGCTGGGCGATGGCAGACAAGGCGAAGCTCGACGAAGAAATCGCCAAGCTGGTCGACGCCGAGCCCGACAGCGCGCAGCGCATCGTGGCGCGCCGCCTGTTTGCCCGCGTGCTCGATGCGCCGGGTGGCATCAACATCCTCACCATCCATGCCTTCTGCCAAGCGCTGCTCAAGCGCTTTCCCTTGGAAGCGGGCGTGACTCCGGGCTTCGAAGTGATGGACGAGACGGAGGCCGCGTCTGTCCTGCGCCGCGTCCAGGACGAGCAGATGGAGGCGCTAGCCCGGCCCGACGCTGACCCAGCGCTCAAGGAGGCGCTGGCCCTGGTCGCCGGCCGCATCTCAGTTGCCGAGTACGCCGAGCTTATGACCAAGCTCCTGAGCGAGCGCGCCTGGCTGCTGGCACATATCAGGGGCGAGGAAGGCCTGCAGCGCCTGCGCCGCCGGCTGAGGCGGCGGCTGGGCTGCGACCGCGAGGTCCCTCCCGACGAGGTGGCCTTGCGCGAAGCGGCCCGGGCGCTGATCGAGGCCGGTGGGGAGTCCGAGCCGCGCGGCCAGGCCATTGCTAATTGGCTGGAGGCGGGCGAGCGCCGCGACGTGCTTTCGCCGTCCTATCGGACAGTCTTCTTCAAGGACAACGGCGAGATACGCGAGCGGCAGGCAACCAAAGCAGCCATCGCGCGAATGCCCAACATCGTCGAGGTGCTGCGCGCCGAGATCGACCGGTTCGATGGCGCCCGCAGCCGGGCGCTGATCGAACTTACCGTGGCCTTCCTGCAGCTCGGTCTCGACATTACCGGCCGATGTGCGCGCGCCAAGCAGATGCGCGGCGCCCTCGACTACGACGACCTGATCGTCGCCGCGCGCCGGTTGCTCGAGAGCGCGGAGAGTGCTGCGTGGGTGCTCTACAAGCTCGACGGCGGCATCGATCACGTGCTGGTCGACGAAGCGCAGGACACCAATCCCGATCAATGGGAGGTGATTCGCAACCTTACGGCCGACTTCTTCTCGGGCGAAAGCGCCGTCGATCGCGAGCGAACCATCTTCGCTGTGGGCGACACTAAGCAATCAATCTTCGGCTTCCAGCGTGCCGATCCGGCGAAGCTCGCCGAGATGCGCGCGGCCTTCGAGGAGAAGAGCCGTGCGGCCCGCAAGGAATTCGCGGCGGTCGATCTCACCGTTTCCTTCCGCTCGACTCCTGCGGTACTGGACGCCGTCGACTGGGTGTTCGCTGATCCCGAGACGGCACGCGGCGTGGGCGAACCCGGACTCAAATTCCTGCATCGCGCCAGCCGCAGCGACGAGCCCGGTCGCGTCGAGCTGTGGCCGCTCATCTCCGCCGACGGCGCCGCGGTCGACACCACCGACTACAGTCGGAGCGGCTCGGTGACCCCCGGTCCGCAGGAGCGCCTGGCGCGCCTGATCGCGCTGCATGCCCGAAGCCTGATCGGTACCGAGCGGCGCCCCAACGGCGAGCCGCTCCACGCCGGCCATTTCATGGTGCTGGTGCGTCGACGCAACGATTTCGTCAACGCCCTGGTGCGCGAACTGAAGCGTTGCCGGATCGAGGTGGCCGGTGTCGACCGCCTCAACCTCGTCGAGGAGCTGGCGATCCAGGATCTCGTGGCGATGGCGCGCTTCGTGCTGCTGCCGCAGGATGATCTCAACCTTGCCTGCCTCCTGAAGTCGCCGCTGATAGGTCTCGACGAGGAGAAGCTCTTTGACCTCGCCTGGAACCGCACTGGCCATCTGTGGAGCACCTTGCGCCGGCGAGCCGACGAAGCGGTCTTTGCCGATGCGCACGCGAGACTCGCCGGCTGGCTGCGGCGTGCCGACTTCACGCCGCCGTTCGAATTCTTCGCCGAGGCCCTGGGGCCGGAAGGCGGGCGGCGGCGATTGCTCGAGCGCCTGGGCCATGAGGCATCGGACCCAATCGACGAATTGCTGTCGCGCACCCTGCAGTACCAGCGCGCCGAGACCGCCTCGCTGCAAGGCTTCCTGCATTGGTTCGAAGCGGGTGGCGGCGAGATCAAGCGCGATCTCGATCAGAACCGCCGCCCCGAAGTGCGCATCCTGACCGTCCATGCAGCCAAGGGACTGCAGGCGCCGATCGTCTACCTGCCTGACACCACGCGCGTGCCACCCGATTTGGAGCGCCTGCTGGCCGATGGCGAGACCAAGCTGTGGCTGCCGCGTGCCGGCGATGCCAGCGAAGCCGTTCGTGGCTGGCGGGCCCGGGAGCGCGAACGCGCGCTCGAGGAGCAGAACCGGCTGCTCTACGTCGCCATGACGCGGGCCGAGGACCGGCTCTATGTCGCGGGCTGGGTCGGCCGAAAGAAGCAGGATCAAGGCTGCTGGTACGAGCGCATTGCGGCCGGACTGGAGGCGGGCCTCACGGCGGTAAACCCGATGCGGCGTCGACCGATCAAGAAGACGTTCGACTTCTCCTGGCAGCTCGGCCAGGACGGATGGTCCGGCGAGGGCTACGAGGTGGTCAACGAGGGCCGCGTCTCGGTACCGCGGCAAGCCGAGCTGGCGCTCGAGCAAGTGTTCAAGCCGGGGCGCTGGATCAGCCAACCGGCGCCGGTCGAGCCCGACCCGCCGACGCCGCTTGCCCCGTCGCGCCCCTTGCCTGACGAGTCGATTGCCGAACCACGCGCGCTGAGCCCGCTTGCCGCCGACGATGTCGGGCGCTGGCAGCGCGGGAGGTTGATCCATGAGCTCCTGCGCTATCTGCCGGCGGTCAACGCAGCCGAGCGCGCCCGGGCGGCGCGGCGCTATCTCGCCGAACCCGCGCACCGGCTGTCGGCCGAGCAGATCGAGCAGTGGGCGGCCGAGGCCCTCGCCGTCATCGAGGCACCCGGCCACGCCGCGCTTTTCTCGGCCCCCTCGCGCGCCGAGGTGCCGTTGATCGGCACCGTCAAGACGCCGCGCGGCACTTTCACCGTGAATGGCCAGGTCGACCGGCTGGCCGTGCTCGAACGCGAGGTGCTGCTCGTCGATTACAAGACCAACCGGCCGCCGCCGGCCGCCGCCGCCGAAGTGCCGCTCGCCTACCGCCGCCAGCTCGCCCTCTACCGCGCGCTGCTGAGCGACATCTATCCCAGTCGAACGGTGCGGGCTTTTCTCCTGTGGACATCGGCCCCTTGCCTGATGGAAATCGACGCAGCAAACCTCGATAATTCAATGCCTTACGCTACCGCCTCCTGACCTCCACATCTTGACTTGGGGCAGAGCGGTTCCTAGCTTTTGGGCCAGGGCGGCGCCGGTCGATATCGACCGGCCATATCTGTTTTTGGGAGAAAGCCTGCATGACCGTTAAAGCCACCGACGCTTCCTTCGAGCAGGAAGTCCTGAAATCCGATACGCCCGTCCTGGTCGATTTCTGGGCCGAATGGTGCGGCCCCTGCCGCATGATCGGCCCGTCGCTCGAGGACATCGCCAAGGAGATGGACGGCAAGCTCAAAGTCGTGAAGGTCAATATCGACGAGAACCCGATGGCGCCGACGCGCTACGGCGTGCGCTCGATACCGACCCTGCTCTTGTTCAAGAACGGCCAGGTCGCCGCCACCAAGATCGGTGCGGAGCCCAAGCAGAAGCTGGTGAGCTGGATCAACACCGTCGTCAGCTGAGCGCGTCAGCCGTTGCGGGCGAGCACTGAGCCCGCGAGATAGAGCGAACCGCAGACAAGGATACGCATCGGCGCCGGCTGGGTGGCCAAAAGGTCCTCCAGCGCCGCGCCGATATCGCTTGCCGGGGCGCAATCGAGGCCCACCTCGGCTGCCTTGGCGCAGGCTTCGGCGGGCGTGTAGGCGCTGTGGCCCTCGGGAAAAGGCACGGCACGCGCCGCGCGCGCGTGTCGCGCCAGCGGCCGAAGGAAACCTGACGCGTCCTTGCTGGTCAGCATGGCGAAGACCAGATAGAGCGGCAGCGGCGCCGGCTCGGTCGCCCAGTCGCTCGCCATGTCGGCGAGCACCATGCCGCAATCCTCGTTATGCCCACCGTCGAGCCACAGTTCGCAGCCGGGCAGCAGCGCGTCGACCAGCGGACCGCGCGTCAGCCTCTGCAGCCGGGCCTGCCATTCGACCGAGGCCAGTCCCTTGCGGATCGCGCTATCGTCGATCGCGAACTGGGCGGCGCGCAGGCGCTCGACGCAGGCCACCGCCGTGGCGGCGTTGTCGACCTGGTGTCGCCCGACGAGGGCCGGCGCCGGCAGATCGAGGCTGATAAAATCGCTTTCGTAGCGGAAGCCACCGGCCCCGGGCGCGACCTGCCATTCGCGGCCCATGCGAAACAGAGGGGCTGCCTGCTTGGCGGCTTCGGCGGTGATCACCTCGGCGCTGACGGCGCGCTGGCGGCCGATCACGGCTGGCACGGCGTGTTTCAGGATACCCGCCTTCTCGGCCGCGATGGCCTCGAGCGTGTTGCCCAGGAACGCGGTGTGATCGTAGCCGATCGGCGTGATGGCCGACAAAATCGAAGACACCACATTGGTGGTATCGCGCCGGCCGCCCATGCCGACCTCGAGGATGGTGAGATCGGCCGGCACACGGGCAAACGCCATGAAGGCCGCAACGGTGGTGATCTCGAAAAAGGTGATCGGCTTGCCGGCATTGACCTCCTCGCATTGCGCCAGGATGGCTTCCAGCTCGTTGTCCTCGATCAGCCGCCCCGCCACGCGGATGCGCTCGTTGAAGCGCACGAGATGCGGCGAGGTATAGACGTGTACGCGATAGCCCGCCGCTTCCGACATGGCGCGCAGGTAGGCCACCAGCGAGCCCTTGCCGTTGGTGCCGGCAACGTGCACGACCGGAGGCAATTGCCTGTGCGGCGAGCCGATCTCACCGAGCAACCGCTCGATCCGATCCAATCCCAAATCGATGGAACGCGGATGGAGCCGCGTCAGGCGCTCCAGGATCGGATCGACCATGCGGGCGACCTGCCGGCGCGGCGCTTCAGCGGCCGGCGACGACGGCGAGACTGCGGCCTTCGACGACCAGCGGATCCATCAACAGCGTGATCGCGCGGATCAGCGTCTCGCGCAGCTTGTGGCGGTGGACGACGGCATCGACCATGCCGTGGTCAAGCAGGTATTCCGAGCGCTGGAAGCCCTCGGGCAGCTCCTGGCGGATGGTGTCCTGGATCACGCGCGGGCCGGCGAAGCCGATGATCGCCTCGGGCTCGGCGAGGTGGATATCGCCCAGCATGGCAAACGAGGCCGACACGCCGCCGGTCGTGGGATCGGTCAGCACGACGATATAGGGCAGGCCCGCTTGCTTGACCCGGCGAACCGCGATGGTGGTGCGGGTCAGCTGCATCAGGGAGAGAATGCCCTCCTGCATGCGCGCTCCGCCGGAGGCCGAGAAGACGATGAGCGGCGCCTTGCGGGCGATCGCAAGCTCGGCCGCCATGACCAGTCCTTCGCCGACCGCCGTGCCCATGGAGCCGCCCATGAAACCGAAGTCGAGCGCGGCGACGATGGTGAGGCGATTGCCCATCTGGCCGCTCGCCACGACCAGCGCGTCGCTCGCGCCCTCGGCCTTGGCCTGCGCCTCCTTGAGACGCGCGTCGTAGCGCTTGGTGTCGCGAAACTTCAGCGGATCGGCCGCCACTTTGGGCAGGGGATGCAGCTCGTACTTTCCCTCGTCGAAGAGATGCGGCAGCCGTTTGATCGGTCGCAGCCGCATATGATGGCCGCAATGGGTGCAGACCTCCTGGTTGGCTTCCCAGTCGCGCGTGAACAGCATCTGCTCGCACTTGGGGCATTTCAGCCAGAGGTTCTCCGGCGCTTCCTTGCGCGCCACCAGCGCCCTGAGCTTGGGCCGGACGAAGTTGGTCAGCCAGTTCATGGGCGGCGGTATGGCACGGCTGGCCGTCGGGGCCAAGCGCGCGGCCGGCTCAGCGCCAGAAGCTCGTGAAAGGCGGGCGCATTTCCTGCGCCTTCCTGACCTCGCAAAAGTGCTTGGTCGTCCGGTAACCGGCACAGAGCTTCTGGGCGGCCTCGGGCTGCAGGTCGGCGATCACGGCAGCCTGGCGCGTCACCTTGTTAGCCGTGACGGGAAGGATCCATTCCTTGCCGATCAGGGTGACGCCAAGCTTCACGAGATCGGCCTCGCCCATATCGTAGGCCTGGCGCGCGCTACGCCAGTCGGCGTAGGTGCCGAGCCAGACGGCGTCTCCGGGATAGTCGTAGCGATAGGGATTGCATTCGGCCGGCGAGAATATCGCCGGCGGCGTGCCGCCCTGGTTGCGCAGCTGCCAGATCTTGGGCCGTGCGCCACTGGTCTTGAGCGCGAACGCCTCGTCGAGCAGCCGCACCATGAATTCGTCGCGTAGATCGGCGCGCCGGAAGCCCAGCGCGACGCCGATTAGGCGACGGCCATCGCGCACCGCGCTGCCGACCAGATTGAAGCCCGAGGCGCAAATGAAGCCGGTCTTCAGGCCGTCGGCGTAGGGCGAGTAGAGCTGGACGAATTTGACACCCGGTCCGATCAGCTGCCGGCCGAGCATGAACTCCTGCGTGCGAAAGTAGCCGTAATATTGCGGGAAGTCGCGGATGAGCGCCGCCGTCAGCACCGCGAGGTCGCGCGCCGTGGTGAACTGGCCCGGATTGGGCAGGCCACTCGCGTTGCCGTACTGGGTGGCGGTCATGCCAAGGTGGCGCGCCGTCTCGTTCATGCGGACCGCGAACTGGGATTCGTTTGACGCCACGAGTTCGCCCAATGCCGCGGCCACGTCGTTGGGCGAATGCGCGACCAACGCCATCAGGGCCTGCTCGACGGTGAGGGACGCCCCGACCGGCAATCGCAGCGTGAATTCGAGGTCGTGCGCGTGCTGGGAGATCACCACCGGTGTCGAAAGCGACAAACGCCCGGCCTTCAGCTCCTGGAAGACGATGTACATCGTCATCAGCTTGGTGAGCGAGGCCGGATACCACGCCGCGCCGGCGTTCTGCTGCATCAGGGTCTCGCCGGACGCCGCATCGATCACGACATAGGGGCCGGCCATCACCGGTCCGGTGGGCGTAGAGACCGGCGCGACCTGGGCGGCCGCCGGCAGGCTCATGAACCCGAGCAAGACCAGCGCACCCGACCAAAAACGCGATTTCATCGCCCTGCTGCCACCCTGCCCTGCAGCATACGCTCTTTCGTTCGCGCGCGGGAGGCTTTAGACCCTTGCCATGCTCAAGGTCATGATTGCGCCCGTCACGCCGTTCCAGCAGAACTGCTCGATCGTCTGGTGCACCGAGACGATGGCCGGCACTGCCATCGACCCGGGCGGCGACTTCGACCTCTTGAAGCAGGCGATCGACGCAGAGGGCATCAAGGTCGCCAAGGTGCTGCTGACGCACGGCCACGTCGACCATGCCTCGGCGGCCGGCACCATGGCCGAGCATTACGGCGTCAGGATCGAGGGGCCGCACCGCGACGATCAGTTCCTGATCGAGGGCCTGCCCGCCTCCGGGCGAAAGTACAACTTCCCCGCCTACCGACCGTTCCTGCCGGACCGCTGGCTCGAGAACGGCGACACGGTGACGCTCGGCAACCTCACTTTCGACGTGGCGCACTGCCCCGGCCACACGCCGGGCCACGTCGTGTTCGTGCACAAGCCGTCAAAGGTCGCCTTCGTGGGTGACGTGTTGTTTCGTGGATCGATCGGCCGCACCGACTTTCCGCGCGGCAATCACGAGCAACTGCTGAACTCGATTCGCCATCGGCTATGGCCGCTCGGCGACGACATCCAGTTCGTGCCGGGCCACGGCCAGACGTCGACGTTCGGCTGGGAACGCAAGACCAACCCCTTCGTCGCCGACCTGTTGTTCGAGGACGAGGAAGAGCCGGCCTGATCTAGAGCGACGTGCCGAGGAAGGTGCGGACGGCGAGATGGCCCGCTGCCGGCAGCGATGCATCGTCTGACGACGGAGCTTCGTGCGAGCGCTGTACGACATAGCCAAGACCATGGCGCAGCATCAGCTTGGTGAAGCGCTGCGGCTTGCCCTCCAGCGCCGCGACTTCGTCGCTTGGTCGCTCGGCAACCGGACGCCAGAAGGCGACCAGCTCGACCTCGGCGGCGGGATACAGGCCACATGCCATCGCTCCCAACGCATAGGAGAGGCACTCCTCTTCCCAGCGATCGGGCTCGCGTCCTTGTTCGTCGCGATGATCCAATGCGGCGGTGAATGTTTGATGAAGACGGTCCTGTTGATCAGAGTGCGACTGATCAGTGCTCGACTTCTCCATTCAACCCTCCCTTGCCGCAACCCTGGGGATGTGACGCCGATATGGGAGTAGAAATCGGGCCATACAATGGCCGCCAACGACCACGAGGGGTCTCATTAAAAAGATCACAATCCTGATTTCAGCAGGCTTCAGGCCTTGTGCACGCCGCGCACGCCATCGGCCAAGGCCCTGACATAGGCGAACACGCCGGGCACCAGATCGGCCTTGGCGTGGCCCTGTGCGTCGAGGCCAGCTTTGACGCGATCGACGATCGCCGAGCCGACCACGGCCGCGTCGGCGTGACGCGCGACGGCGGCGGCCTGCTCGGGCGTCTTGATGCCGAAGCCCACGCCGATCGGCAGCGCAGTATGGCGCCTGATACGCTCGACGTGGGCGCGCACCGCATCTTCGGTCGCCGACTTGGTGCCGGTTATGCCGAGCACCGAGACGAAGTAGACGAAGCCCGACGAGTATTTCAGCACCGCGGGCAGACGCTCGTCGTCGGTTGTGGGTGCGGCAAGTAGTACGGTATCGAGATTGTGCGCCGCAGCATGCGCCTTTATTTCGTCGGCCTCCTCCGGTGGCAGGTCGACCAGAATGACGCCGTCGACGCCGGCTGCCGCCGCTTCTTTGCAGAAGCGCTCGGCGCCGCGCTGATAAGCCAGGTTGAAATACCCCATCAGTAGGATGGGTGTACCGCCGTCGCCTGTCTCCTTGCGAAAGCGGCGCACCATGTCGAAGGTCGCATCGACGGTGATGCCACCCTTCAGCGCGCGCTGGCCGGCGAGCTGGATCGACGGCCCGTCCGCCATGGGATCGGTGAACGGCATGCCGAGCTCGATCAGGTCGGCGCCAGCCGCTGGCAATCCCTTCAGGATCTCGAAGCTCAGCGCTGGATCGGGATCGCCGGCCGTGACGTAGGTCACGAGACCGGCGCGCTTCTCAGCCTTGAGGTCGGCGAAGCGCCGGGCAATGCGGCCCATCAGAGCTTGATTCCCATGCGCGCCGCCACCTGCGGCACGTCCTTGTCGCCGCGACCGGAGAGGTTGGCGACCAGCAAGTTGTCCTTGGGCAAGCTCGGTGCGAGCTTCTTGACGTGCGCCAGTGCGTGCGAGGACTCGAGCGCGGGAATGATGCCTTCGAGCTTGCACAGCAGATGAAACGCCTCGAGCGCCTCATCATCGGTCGCCGACACGTACTCCACCCGGCCCTGCTCCTTCAGCCAGGAATGCTCGGGTCCGATGCCGGGATAGTCGAGGCCGGCCGAGATCGAGTGTGCCTCGGTGATCTGGCCTTCCTTGTCCTGCAGAAGGTAGGTGCGATTGCCGTGCAGCACGCCGGGGCGGCCGCCGGTCAGCGACGCGGCGTGCTCGCCGGTCTCGAGGCCCCTGCCGGCTGCCTCCACGCCGATGATGCGCACGCCCGCATCGTCGAGGAAGGGATGGAACAGGCCCATCGAGTTGGAACCGCCGCCGATGCAGGCGACCAGCGTGTCGGGCAGCCGGCCTTCGGCCTGCATCATTTGCTGGCGCGTCTCATTGCCGATCACGCACTGGAAGTCGCGCACCATCGACGGATAGGGATGCGGACCCGCCACCGTTCCGATGCAGTAGAACGTCGTCTCGCAGGTCGCCACCCAGTCGCGCAGCGCCTCGTTCATCGCGTCCTTCAGGGTGGAGGCGCCCGACGTCACCGGCCGGACTTCGGCCCCCAGCATCTTCATGCGAAAGACATTGGGTGCCTGGCGCTCGACATCGGTCGAGCCCATGAACACCACGCAGGGAATGTCGAATAGCGCGCAGGCGGTCGCAGTGGCGACGCCGTGCTGGCCGGCGCCGGTCTCGGCAATAACCCGCGTCTTGCCCATCCGCTTGGCCAAAAGCACCTGGCCCAGCACGTTGTTGATCTTGTGGCTGCCGGTGTGATTGAGCTCGTCGCGCTTGAGATAAATCTTGGCGCCGCCGAGTTTCTTGGTCAGCCGCTCGGCGTAGTAGAGCGGGCTCGGTCGGCCGGCATAGTGCGTCAGGAGATAAGTGAGCTCGCCCTGGAACTGCGGATCGGCCTTGGCCTCGTTATAGGCCTTCTCAAGCTCGAGGATCAGCGGCATGAGCGTCTCGGCGACATAACGGCCGCCGAAAATGCCGAAGTGACCGCGCTCGTCGGGCCCGGTGCGAAAGCTGTTGGGAGAAACTGGCATCGCTTTACCTGTCGGGACGCGGGACTTAGCAGCCCCGACAGGGGTCGGTCAAAGAGCCCTATTTCTTCTTCTTTTTGGCCGACTTCTTCTTGGGTGTGGCGGCTGTCGTGCGCCGCGCCGCAGCCGTCGCCGCCGCCCGCGTCGGCGCATCCGCGACTTCGACGATCACCTCGATTTCGACCGGAATGCCGCGCGGCAGCGAGCCCAGGCCGACCGCCGAGCGGGCGTGACGGCCGCGCTCGCCGAAAACTTCGACGAACAGGTCGGAACAGCCGTTGATCACCTCGGGCTGATGACCGAACTCAGGCACGGCGTTGACCATGCCCAGCACCTTGACGATCCGCTTCACCCGGTCGAGATCGCCCAACTCGGCCTTCATGACCGCGATCAGGTTGAGTCCGGTCTCGCGCGCGAAGGCGTAAGCCTGCTCGATGGTGAGGTCGCGGCCGACCTTGCCGGTCGGCAGCGGCTTGCCCGGCCGCCCCGGGCCCTTGCCGGCGAGATACAGGAGATTGCCGGTGCGCACGGCGTTGACGTAGTTCGCGATCGGCGAGGAGGCCGTTGCCAATTCGATTCCCAGCTCCTTCAGCCGCTTTTCTGTCTTCATCGCTTGGTCTCCACCCTTGCTAGAGCACGGCCGTCTTCGCGAGAAATGCGCGGATCAATTCGACCGATTTCACACCACGACTAGCCTCCACCCCGGAGGAAACATCGACGGCGCGCGCGCCGGTGACGCGCACGGCTTCCGTGACATTGGCCGGCGTCAACCCGCCGGCAAGGATCCAGGGCACGGGCACGGCGCGGCCGGAGAGGATCGTCCAGTCAAAGGCCTGAGCGTTGCCGCCGGGCAAGATTCCTTCGGCCGCGTCGAACATCAGGCGATCGACGACGCCGGCATAGGCGGCGATGCCTTGCTCGACGTCCCCTCGCTGCGCGACCTTGATCGCCTTCATGATCGGCTTGCCGGTGCGGCGCTTGATGTCGCCGAGCCGCGCGGGGCTCTCCTCGCCGTGCAGCTGCAGCAGGTCGAAAGCCCCGGCCGCCAGGCGTTCGTCGAGCAGCGCATCATCGGGATCGACGAACAGGCCGACCTTTCCGACCGCCGGCGGCACGCGCGCGGCAAGGACGCGCAGCGCCTCGGTCGAGATGTGGCGCGGCGAGCGTGGGAAGGTCACGAACCCGACCCAGCGCGCGCCGTGGGCGATCGCGGCATCCACCGCATCGGGCGTCGACAGTCCGCAGATCTTGGCCTCGACGGTCATCAAAGCGCGCCCAGTTCCTGCGCGATGGCGCGCGCCGCCGCCGCGGGATCGCTGGCCCCGGTGATGGGTCGGCCGACCACAAGGTGAGTGGCGCCGAGCGCAATCGCCTGCGCCGGCGTCGTGATCCGCTTCTGATCGCCGCCCGCGCTGCCGGCCGGCCGGATGCCCGGCACCATCAACTCGAAGCCGACACCGCAGGCGCGGCGCACGGCCGCGAGCTCGAGCGGCGAGCAGACGGCCCCGTCCAGTCCGCTTTCGCGCGCCAGCATCGCAAGCCGCACCACCTGGCTTGCCGGCTCCGTGCCGACGCCGGTCGCGGCGAGGTCCGCCTTGTCGAGCGAGGTAAGCACGGTCACGCCGAGCAGCTTTGGCCGGGTGACGCCAAGGCGTGCCGACTCGGCCGCTGCCGTCTCGGCCGCCGCCTTCATCATCGCGCCGCCGCCCGCGGCATGGATGGTGATGAAGGTCGGTTCAAGGGCCACGACGGCGCGAATGCCTCCCGCCACCGTGTTGGGAATGTCGTGCAGCTTGAGGTCGAGGAAGAAGTCGACGCCGGCTGCGCGCAACGCCGCCGGAAAGGCCGAGCGCACGCCCGGCGCGCCATGCGCCAGGAAGAATTCCAGGCCGAGCTTGATGCCGCCGACCGCCGGCCGCGGCCCCCCGGCGACCGCCTGAATCAAGCGGGTCGCAAGGGCCAAGTCGACCGTGTCGACGGCGCAATAGACGGGATTGGAGCGGCTGGCCATAGCGGCGCGCAACCTAAAGGCGGCACCGCTATGCAGCAATCGCGATTTAGCCCTGGTTCACGTTTCACGCCGTCCGCACGCGCCGAACCGCATCGAGCCAGCCGGCATAGCGATGGTCGCGCGAGGCGGCACCTTCGGCCGGCCGGAAGGCACGGTCGAGCGACCAGGTCTCCGCGAGCGCCTCCATCGAGGGCCAGAGGCCCGCGTGTAGACCAGCCAGGAAAGCCGCCCCGAGGGCCGTTGTCTCGACCACCTTGGGCCGTTCCACCGGCGCGCCGACGGTGTCGGCGAGGCGCTGCATCAGGGGATCGTTCACCACCATGCCGCCATCGACGCGCAGTTCATCGATCTGCGCCCCGTCAGCGCGCATCGCTTCCACGAGATCGCGCGTCTGGTAGCAGACTGAATCGAGGGTGGCGGCGGCGATCTCGGCCGCCCCGCTGTCGCGTGTCAGGCCGAGCAGCGCTCCGCGCGCGTCGGCGTCCCAGTGCGGCGCGCCGAGGCCGACGAAAGCAGGCACCATGTAGACGCCGTGATCGGCCCGGGCGCTGGCGGCCAGGGACTCGACGTCGGACGATTGGCGGATGACTTGAAGGCCATCGCGCAGCCATTGCACGGCAGCGCCGGCGATGAAGATGCTGCCCTCGAGCCCATAGGTGCGCCGACCGCCCAGCTGATAGGCGATGGTGGTGAGAAGTCGGTTCTGAGAATGCACCGCCAGGCTGCCGGTATTGAGGACGGCGAAGCAGCCCGTGCCATAGGTCACCTTCACCATGCCGGGCTTGATACAGGCCTGACCGACTGTCGCGGCCTGCTGGTCGCCCGCCATGCCGAGCACCGGCACCGGCGCGCCGAGAAAGTCGGCGGTGGCCACGCCCAGCTCGCCCGAGCAGTCGACCACCTTGGGCAACAGCGCCATCGGCACGCCGAGCAGCCGGGCGAGGTCGGCGTCCCAGGCGCCGTAGCGGATATCGAGCAGCAGGGTGCGG
The DNA here is from genome assembly GCA_051985755.1 of Reyranella sp. Taxonomy (GTDB): domain Bacteria; phylum Pseudomonadota; class Alphaproteobacteria; order Reyranellales; family Reyranellaceae; genus Reyranella. Next base: position 16,095 of record JBPYDO010000129.1, read on the forward strand.
CTGGCATTGGTGGCGTCGCTGGCATGCACCTTGCCGCCGCTCAGCCGCCACAGCAGGAAGCTCTCGATCGTGCCGGCCGCCAGCGCCCCCTTCTCGGCGGCGGCCCGCACGCCGGCAACGTTCTGCAGGATCCAGGCGAGCTTGGTGCCGGAAAAATACGGGTCGAGCAGCAAACCGGTCCTGTGCGAGAACGTCGCCTCGTGGCCTGCCTTGCGCAGATCGGCGCACATGGCCGAGGTGCGCCGGTCCTGCCAGACGATGGCGTTATGCACGGGCTTGCCGGTCGCGCGATCCCAGATCACCGTCGTCTCACGCTGATTGGTGATGCCGATCCCGGCGAGCGCGCGCGCCTCTAGTCTCGCCTTGGCCAGCGCGCCGCGGCAGACCTCGACGGTCGCTCGCCAGATCTCCTCGGGATCGTGCTCGACCCAGCCGGGCTTGGGAAATATCTGCGGTAGTTCCTTCTGCGCCGATGCCACGGGCCGGCCCGAGCCATCGAACACGATGGCACGCGTGCTGGTGGTGCCTTGATCGATCGCCAGGACGTGTTGGGCGGCCATGGCGCGATTAGAACACGACGGCACATCCTTGTCTTTTCTGCACGGAGCGGGCTCTCGCGCCTTCGCTACGCTGCAGGCGCTGCCGCCCGCCAGCCCATTAGACGCGCCCGCGCCTAGTGAGCTCTATCGATGGCGAAATCCACGGCCTCGAGCAGCGCCGCCTTGAGACTCGAAGCGCCGAACAGGCCGAGCGCATCGCGCGCCATCGCGCCGTAGTGGCGGGCGCGCTCGAGCGTATCGGTTACCGCGTGGTGCCGCTCGATCAGCACCTTGGCCTGTTCAAGGTCATCGGGGCGCTGATCCAGCCGCTCGATGGTGCGCTTCCAGAACTCGCGATCGACGCCGCCGCCGCGCAGGAAGGACAGGATCACCGGCAGGGTGATCTTGCCCTCGCGAAAGTCGTCGCCGACAGTCTTGCCAAGGGCGGCCTCACGGCCGGCATAGTCGAGCGCATCGTCGACCAGCTGGAAGGCGATGCCGAGATTCATGCCGAAACTCTCCAGCGCCACCCGCTCGGGCCCGTCGCGGCCGGCGACCATGGCGCCGACCTCGGCCGCGGCGGCAAAAAGCTTGGCCGTCTTGGCCTTGATGACTTCGAGGTAGGTCGCCTCAGGCGTGCTGGTGTCACGCTGGCTCACCAGCTGCATGACCTCGCCCTCGGCGATGGTGGAAGAGGCGCGCGACAGCACGCCCAGAATGTCGAGCGAGCCCACTTCGACCATCAGCTCGAAGGCGCGGGTAAACAGGAAGTCGCCGACGAGGACTGAGGCCTTGTCGCCCCAGACCGAGTTTGCCGTCGGCCGGCCGCGGCGCAGCGCGCTGACATCGACCACGTCGTCGTGCAACAGGGTCGCCGAGTGGATGAATTCCACGCAGGTCGCGAGCTTGATGTGGCGATCATCGCCATAGCCGTAGCCGCACAGCCGCGCCGCCGCGACGGTCAGCAGAGGCCGCAGGCGCTTGCCGCCGGCGCTCACCAGATGGTTGGCAAGCTCGGGAATGAGGCTGACCGGCGAGCGCATGCGCGCCAGGATCTCACGGTCGACCTGCGTCATGTCGGCGGCGCAAAGCCCCCACAAGGCATCGAGCCCCGGAGCCTTTCGCTTGCCTTCTAGGGAGACGACGGTAGCCATATAGCCAGAATAGTTCCCCACTGCGCCGCAGCGTTGCGACACGATGTCGTGAGAATATGTACAGGTAACATGGATATTGCGGTGACCGAAGATGCCGTGCTGGGCGGCCGCCTGCGCCTGTTGCAGCCGCGCCGGGGCTATCGCGTCGCGGTCGACGCTATCCTGCTGGCGGCCGCTGTCTCGCCGGCCGAGGGTGCGCGCGTCCTCGATCTCGGGGCGGGCGTCGGCACTGTCGCGCTGTGCCTCGCCGCACGGGTACCCGGCTGCAGCGTCGTCGGCGTGGAACTGCAGCCGACCCTTGCCGAGCTCGCCGAGCGCAACGCTACGCGAAACGCGCTGAACGGACGCGTACGAACAATCGTCCATGACATCGCCTTCGACCTCCCCGCCGAGCTCGGCGCGTTCGACCATGTCGTCAGCAACCCGCCCTACCTTGCGGCGGCGGTCGCCGACCCTTCGCCGGATCCCGCCAAGGCCGCGGCGACCGTCGAATCGAGCGCCGACCTGGCGCGCTGGCTCGCAGTTGCAACGGCGGCACTGAAGCCCGACGGCACGTTCACCTTGATCCATCGCACCGACCGCCTGGAGGAGATCGCCGGGCATCTGGTCCGCCGCGGCTGGGGCGACATCACGGTCAAGACCCTGCCACCGGCGGCCCGCGTCCTGGTGCGCGCCCGCCGCGCCGAGCGACCGCGCCTGATCCATTCTTCGCCGCTCGTCCTGCATCATCCGGAAGGACCCTTCACCGAAGAGGCCGAGGCCATCCTGCGCCATGGCGGGGCCCTTGCCTTCTAGGGCAACGACCTAGGACGCCATCGAGCTCGCTTGCCTTCGAGGCGGCGCGCCGCGACAGTGCCGGCCATGTTCGCCTGGATCAGAGACCGTCTTCGCCGCGGCCCGGCCGTTCCGGTGGTTCGCCTCTCCGGCATCATCGCCGCCGGCGGCGCCTTGGGTGTGCGCGGCCTGTCGATCGAGTCGGTGGCGCCGTTGCTGGCCCGCGCCTTCGCCCAGCACGGCGCCAAGGCGGTCGCCCTCGCCATCAACTCGCCCGGCGGTTCGGCGGTTCAGTCGGCGCTCATCGCCCAACGCATCCGCTTGCTGGCGGCCGAAAAGAAGATGCCGGTGATCGCCTTTGTCGAGGATGCCGCGGCGTCGGGAGGCTACTGGCTCGCCTGCGCGGCAGACGAAATCATCGCCGACCCGGCTTCGATCGTGGGTTCGATCGGCGTGATCAGCGCCAGCTTCGGTTTCCAGGACCTGATAGGCCGGTTCGGCATCGAGCGCCGCGTGCACACGGCCGGCGAGCGCAAATCGATGCTCGACCCCTTCCGCAGCGAGAGGCCGGAAGACGTCGAGCGACTAAAACGGCTGCAGGCCGAGATTCACGACGGCTTCAAGGATTGGGTGCGTCAGCGCCGCGGATCGAAGCTGCAAGGCGACGAGGCGATGCTGTTCTCCGGCGAGTTCTGGACCGCAAGGCGCGGGCTGGAGCTCGGGCTGGTCGATGGCCTGGGCGAGCTGCGCGCCGTGCTGCAAGCCCGTTACGGCGCCAAAGTGTACTTGCCGGTGATCGCGCCGCGGCGGCCATGGCTGGCGCGGTTCGGCCTGGGCAGCAGCCTCGAGCGGCTGGGCTCCGAGACCCTGGCAGCGCTCGAAGAGCGCCTGCACTGGCAACGCCTGGGACTTTAGGAAGGACCAACATGAAGCTTCGCGCCTCGGCTACGGCGGACGATCTTGCGGCCGTCCGCACCTGGTTCGACACGCTCTCGCGCCATTGCCGTGCCGTCGACTACGAGGGCGCGCGGCCGATCTTCGCCGAGGACATGATCGCCTTCGGCACCTTCACCGCCTTCATGGAAGGCCGCGACCTTGCCGAGCAGAAGCAGTGGCGCAATGTCTGGGGCACGATCCGCAATTTCCGTTACGACCTCGACAAGGTCGAAGCAATCGTGTCGGCCGATCGCCTGACCGCGGTCGGCATGGCGGTGTGGCAGTCGGACGGCTTCTACCCCAATGGCGATCGATTCGATCGGCCGGGCCGCACCACGGTGGTACTGGCGCGCCGCAAGGCCGGCGATCCATTTGTCGCCGTGCACACCCATATGTCGCTCCACCGAGGGACGCCCGACCAGAGCTTCGGCAAGTTCAGCGGAACCTGAGTCAGCCGAGCATGCTGTCCGACAGAGTATCCATGATCCCCCGCTCAGCCCCCAAGTCTTCTACGGCGGGTCGACTGCCCCCTTGCGTTCGACGATCAGGCGATAATGCTGCGGCTGGCGGTGCACTGCAAAGTTGAAGGTTGTCCGCTTGTAGCTCTGGCCGGCATCGAGATCGCAGCGATGCACGACCAGCTCGTCGCCGTCCGTGGCGGCCCGCGCCACCACCTTGCCGGACGGCGCCACGATCATGCTGTCGGAAAGCGACGGCACACCCTCTTCGGTGCCGCCTTTGGCGACGCCGATCACCCAGGTGCCGTTCTGATAGGCGCCGGCCTGCATGGAAAGCTGGTTATGGAACCAGGAATGCTGGTCGTGATCGGGGGACGGCGCGTTGTGCAGCGGCGTGTTGTACCCCAGCATCACCATCTCGACGTTCTGCAGCCCCATGACGCGGTAAGTCTCGGGCCAGCGGCGATCGTTGCAGATGCACATCCCCATATTGCCGCCGAACGCCTTGAAGACGGGAAAGCCCAGGTTGCCCACCTCGAAATAGCGCTTTTCCAGGTGCTGGAACGGCCGCGCGGGCTCGTGCTCGCTGTGACCCGGCAGATGAACCTTGCGGTACCTGCCGACAATGTGGCCGTCCGGCTCGACCAGGATCGCCGTATTGAAGCGCCGCACTACGCCGCCTTCCCTGGTGAGCTCGGCATAGCCCAGGGAAAAGCCGATGCTGAGCCTCTTGGCCTCGGTGAACAGCGGCGCAGTCTCGTTGGAGGGCATCTCGCGCTCGAAAAAGGAATCGATCTCGGCCTGGTCGGTCATCCACCAGCGCGGAAAGAAGGTGGTCAGGGTCAGTTCCGGGAAGACGACGACCTCGCAGCCCATGCGCTTGGCCTCGCGCAAATGGCCGATCAGGCGCTCGACCACGTCACGGCGCGTATGGCTGCGCTGGATGGGACCCATCTGCGCAGCCCCCACAGTGAGAAATCGGGACATCGACACACCTCTTTCGGTTGGCAATTATTACCGCCGGGCGGCCGCGCTCCAAGCGCGGCTTTGGCAAGCCCTGTGCAGCGGAGGAGCGGCCCACATGATCAAGCGATTCCACGTTCTCTATGTTGGGCAGATCGACCTCGACAATGTCGGCCTCCAGGGCACGCCCGCGAATGACCGCCTCTATCCCAATCAGCGGCTGAGCGAGGTTTTCGCCACCTGCCGGGACGTGGCACGCCTGATGGACGACCTCGGCTACTACGCGCTGTGGACCGCGGAGCATCATTTCCAGCGCGAGGGCTACGAATGCCTGCCCAATCTGGTGCAGCTCAACCTGTGGCTCGCCACCCAGACCAAGCGACTGAAGTTCGGCTGCGCCTTCAACATCCTGCCGATGTGGCACCCGATCCGGCTGGCGGAGGACTACGCCATGGCCGACATCGTCACCGATGGCCGGGTGATCATGGGCGTCGGCCGCGGCTACCACAGCCGTGAGGTCGAGACCTTCGGGGCGCCGCTGCTCGATGCCGAGGCCAACCGCGACTATTTCGAGGAGCAGCTGCAGCTTCTGCTGAAATGCTTCAACGAGGAGTCCTTCCATCACAAGGGCAAGTACTTCGAGTGTCCACCGCCGGTCGACTATCGCGGCTACAAGCTCAAGGACATCACGATGGTGCCGCGGCCCAAGCACCTGCCGGTCGAGATCTGGATGCCGATCGCCAGCGGCCGGACCATTGACCTGATGGCCCGCCTCGGGCTGAAGGCCATGGTCGATCTGAACGGCGAGAAAATTCTCGACGACGTCGTGCGCGCCTACCATGCCGCCTGCGCCAAGCATGGCCGGCCAAAGCAGCTCGGCGAGGACATGATCTGGGGCACCGGCTTCTACATCGCCGGCAGCCAGGAGGAGGCGATCCGGCGCGTCGAGCCCGCCCATGACGAACGCTACAAGTGGTTCGCGCCCTTCGGCTTCGTGCGCTACGCCGACGAGCAGGGCCGCACCTGGGGCACGCCGGGCGCGCCGGCGAAAATTCCGTCGATCCGCGACGGCGTCAAGCAGAAGGCATGGTTCTGCGGCACGCCGGCCCAAGTCATAGAGGGCATCAAGTCGATCGAAGCCAAGTATCCCGGACTGGAGGACTACCTGCTCCACTGGGCCGAGGGGTTGTCGGCCGCGGAGTTCAAGGAGCAGCTGCGGCTGTTCGCGCGCGACGTGATGCCGGCCTTCAGCAGCGCACGCATCGCGGCGCAGTAGGCGGGCCGTCCGCGCGCTCAGGGGCCGGCGCGCTTGACGTCGTTGTCGAACTCCATGGAGCAGAA
>JBPYDO010000130.1:0-4380 GCA_051985755.1 Reyranella sp.
CGGTCGTCGCCCTCGGGCCAGGCTTCCAAGGTGGCGGGCGGATGGAAGACGTGCTGCACGCCGTGGATCACCACCGGCTTGTCGGTGTCCTTGACGTTCAGGATGCCTTTCATGCGCAGCAGGTCGGGGCCGCGATAGGTCACCAGCGCATCGAACGCCGCCGCCACCGTCGACCAGCTCATCGGCTCGTCGAAGGTCATGCAGAAGGCCTTTATGCGATCGTCGTGCCGGTTGACGTTGTGCGGGTCCTGATCGGCGCCGGCCCCCTCGTGGTGGTGCCCCTCGTCCTGATGCTCGTTCTCATGGCCATGGCCGTGATGGTGATGCCCATGGTCGTGGTCCTCGGCATAGGCCTCCTCGTGCAGCCAGCGCTTGACGTCGGCGGTCTTGGTCTCGGGATTGTAGAGACCGGCATTGAGGATCTTGTTGGGATCGATTTCGCCACCGCTGATCGGCATGGCGTGTGCGCCCGGATTGAGGTGCGCCAGGCGATGCTTGAGGTCGGCGAGTTTCGGCGCATCGGCAATGTCGACCTTGGTGAGCAGTAGCCGGTCGGCGACGGCGGCCTGCTTCACCGCCTCCTCATGGTTGTCGAGGGTGGAGGCGCCGTTGACGCCGTCGACCGTCGTCACCACGCCATCGAGGCGATAGCGCGAGGCGAGCAGCGGATCGGTCATCAGCGTGTGCAGGATGGGCGCCGGATCGGCGAGGCCGGTGGTCTCCACCACCATGCGCTTGAACGGCGTCACCTCGCCCTTGGAGCGCTTCAGGAACAGCTCGCTCATGGTGCGCACCAGATCGCCGCGCACCGTGCAGCAGAGGCAGCCCGAGTTCAGCGTCACCATGCCTTCATCACTGGACTTCTCGACCAGCAGGTGGTCGAGCCCGACCTCGCCGAACTCGTTGATGATCACCGCGGTGTCGGAAAGCTCCGGCCGGCGCAGCAGCCTGTTCAGGAGCGTGGTCTTGCCGCTGCCCAGGAAGCCGGTCAGCACGGTGACGGGAATGCGTTCCTCGGCGGCGGTCTGGGTATTCGTCATGCGTACTCCGTTCAACTATGCCTTGCGCCAGAAGCAGCCGGCCTTCTCGAACTTGCGCCAGGCCGCCAACAGCTTGCGCCGCCGGCGCTTGCCGCCGGCGCCCGCCTGCTTGGCGAGCTTGCGAATCCCGCGCCCGACCTTCTCTGACGGCCGCGCGGCGGCGGCGATGTCCGACAGCATCTGGTTGGCGACTTCGCGGTCGTTCAACGAGCCGAGCGCGCTCTGCAGGCGCACCGTCGCCTCGATATAGGTCCTGGCGGCGCCTGAATCAAAACCGGGCGGCGGGAAGGCGGGCTGCAGGAAGGCCGCGGCATAGCGCAGCTTCTTGATCGCGATGCGCAGCCGGTGCAGGCGCCGGCCGTCGAGCGCGGCGAGCCGGCGGCCGCGCTGTTCGACCTTGCCGTGGCGGCGTTCGAGCACGTCGCGGCCGAAATCCTCCAGCCGTCCGACCGGCGGTGTCTCGGGGATGGTCTGCTTGAACTGCGCCAGCTCGGCCTCGAAGGCCGAGAAGCGCGCCCCGGTGAGGGCGGTGCGGGCGCGCTCGAGATGGGTCTTGGCCAGCCGGTTGGCGATGCGCTTCACCTCGGCGGGCAGGTCAGGCACCGTCTCGGTGAGGAAGACGTGCAGGTCACGGGCCGGCGCGCATTCGGCGGCCAGCCATTTCGCTTCCTGGGCGAGCGCCCGCACCTGGCGCCGCTCCACCGGGCCGAGTGCGCCGCCGAACAGGGTGAAGGCGGCGCGCAGCCGGCGCAGCGCCACCCGCGTCTGGTGGATGCCGGCCTGCCGACGGCTCTTCAGGACACCGGCGCGATGCTTCAGAAGGTCGTCATGGCACTCCGCCGCGATCTGCCGCAGCGCCGCATCGGGTGGGGTATCGGGAGCGAGCGGGCAGGCCATGGCGGCAAAACCGTGTAGCGGGCAGGCGGGCGGGGGCAACCGCAAAGCGCGGCAGATCGGTGAAGCTTTTATTACCGCGCAACTCGGGCGGGCGTCGAGAGCGGCCAGGTGAAGCGGGAGATTTCGCAATCCGGCCCGATATTTAGCGGGCATTTCAGGTGGCGGCGGATGGCGCGGCTGCAATAGGATCAAGCCATGGGCATTGATGCGGTTGCCTTCAAAAAAGGCATGCGCCACTTGGCGGCCAGCGTGACGCTGATCACCACCCGCCATGCCGGCCTGCGCGGGGGGCTGACGGCCACGGCAGTCTGCTCAGTGTCGGCCGAGCCGCCGCAGATCCTGGTATGTGTCAACAAATCGGCCTCGGCCCACGATCCGATCGGCAAGGCGGGCTTCTTCTGCGTCAACATCCTGGCCCCGCAGCACCGCAAGATCGCCGAGCGCTTCGCCGGCATGGACGGCGTCGAAGGGGACGAGCGCTTCGCCGACATGGGCGAGTGGTCGACGCTCAGCACCAGCGCGCCGGTGCTGAAGGGCTGCCCTGTATCGTTCGACTGCAAGCTGGTGGCCGAGCTCGCGGCCGGCACGCACACGATCTATATCGGCGAGATCGTCGACATTGCACTCGACGCCCAAGCCGTGCCGCTGCTCTATGCCGACGGCAATTTCGTGCATGGCGAGGCGCTTAGGAAGGCCGCGGCCGGCTAGCTTGCCCCGCAGTGGCGCTCGCTACCTGAACCCACTATGTTCCCGGCCGCCTGAGTTGGGGCGTAGCCAAGTGGTAAGGCAGTGGATTTTGATTCCACCATTCCCAGGTTCGAATCCTGGCGCCCCAGCCACCCTGCTTCGCGCGCTCACGCGCGCTTCGCAGGGCAGGTCCTGCGCGCGCGAAGCGGCGTGTCCTCCGAAGCTTTAGCGTAGGAGGACGGGAGAAAATGGAAGAAACCAGCCCGAACGATAGTGGCCGATCGCCCGGACTGCGCGCGGCGGTGCGGGACCTGTCGCCCGCCTATTTCGCCATGGTCATGGCGACCGGCATCGTGTCGCTGGCCGCCGACACGTTCGACATGGGCGTCGTCGCCCGTGTGCTGTTCGCCGCCAACGTCGCGATCTTTCTCGTGCTCGCGCTCCTCACGGGATTGCGGCTCGCCTGGTTTCCTAAGGCCGTGCTGGCCGATCTGGCCGACCACCAGCGCGGCCCGGGCTTCTTCACGCTGGTCGCCGGCTCCTGCGTGCTCGGCAGCCAGTTCATCCAGCTCGCCGGCGACTATCGCGTCGCTTCCATCCTGTGCGGTGCCGCAAGCGTGCTCTGGGTCGGCCTGGTCTACGGCATCTTCACCGCGCTGTCGGTCAAGCAGAACAAGCCGGCGCTTGCCGAGGGCATCAACGGCGGCTGGCTGCTCGCGGTCGTGTCGACCCAGTCGATCGCGGTACTGGGCGCGGTGATCGCCACGCACCTGCCGCAGTCCTGGCGCGTCGAGCTGAACTTCGCAGCGCTCTCGATGTGGCTGTGGGGCGGCATGCTTTATATCTGGATGATCGCGCTGATCTTCTATCGCTTCATGTTCTTCGACTTCGTGCCGGGCGATCTCTCGCCGCCCTACTGGATCAACATGGGCGCCATGGCGATCTCCACGCTCGCAGGCTCGCTCCTGATCGCCAATGCGCCGGACGCGCCCTATATCCATTCACTCTTGCCGTTCGTGCGCGGCTTCACCGTGCTCTACTGGGCGACCGGCACTGGGTGGATTCCCATGCTCGTCGTGCTGGGCTTCTGGCGGCACGCGATCCGGCGTTTTCCTTTCCACTACGACCCGCACTATTGGGGCGCCGTCTTCCTGCTTGGCATGTACACGGTCGCGACGGCGGAAATGGCGCGCGCCATGGACCTCGACTTCCTGCAGACGATCCCGCGCGTCTTCGTCTATGTGGCGCTGGCGGCATGGGCCGCCACTTTCGCCGGCCTGCTGCGTCAGTGGATGGCGTGTCTAGCGGGCCGCTTTGGCAGGCAAAGGAGCGGCGCATAGAGGGCAGCGAAGCCCAGGAAGGCCGCCGCCCAGGCAAAGGCCGCGACGTGCAGCAGCGTGATGCTCCATTGCGGATGCAGCACGGCGCAAATGCGGGCGATAGCGGCGAGCGCCGCGACAGTATAGATCGCCTGCAAGGGAGGTGAAGCGTTCAAGGGACGCCCGGTATGGCCAAGGCTCGCGCGGCTCATCACGGCCAGCGTCATGATGCCGATGGCGCCCACCGTCCAGGCATGGATGCCGGCGCTGGGTGCCACGACCCCGAAGGCGGCAAGGGCTCCGAGCAGGAAGCCCACCGGCACGAAGGCGAAACCCACATGCAGGATCAGCACCAGCCGGTCGGCGAACGTGCGATCGCCTGCCCAGCGCGCGAGCCGCAGCGCGTTGAGAAGGCCCGCCACCAAAAGGAACGCGCC
>JBPYDO010000131.1:0-7370 GCA_051985755.1 Reyranella sp.
CGCAGGGTGATCGCCTTCATGACACCGACCTTGTAGGCGTGGCTCTCGACGTCGTAGCGGTTGCCATCGAGGTGCGCCGTGAAGTCGATGCGGAAGCCCGAGATGCCGGTGAAGGTGATTTCGTAGCTGCCTTCGATCGTGCGTGACGTCTGCGCGTGCGCGGCCGCGGTCGTTGCAACGCACAATGCGAACGCCAACAAGGCCCTACGAAATCTCATGAAATGCTGGTCCCCAAACTCCGCTCCCCGCGGGACTTACCACTGCATTGCTGGCACGATAGAAGCCCCCCATCTCCTTGGGTAGCACAGTTCAGCGGCCCAACAACGCCAACAACGCCCAATTCGGCCCAGCATCGTCCCTATGTCGCCTCCCACCAACGACCGCATCCCCAAAGTCGGCCTCCGCCGATCCTGGGCCGTCCTTGCCATCCTGGGCCGGCATTTGTGGCCAAAGGGCGAATGGGGGCTGCGCAGTCGCGTCGTCGCGGGCGGCGCGCTGCTGGCCATGGCCAAGGTCGCCAACGTCTATGTGCCCATCCTCTACAAGCACGCAGTCGATTCACTGGGTGCGAAAGCAGCGGTCGTCGCGGTCCCGATCGGGCTGATCGTGGCCTACGGCGTGGCGCGCGTGCTGGCGCAGGCCTTCGGCGAAGTGCGCGACGCGATCTTCGCGCCGGTGGCGCAGCGCGCCATCCGCAACCTCGCGCTGGAAGTCTTCCATCACCTGCATGCGCTCAGCCTGCGCTTTCACCTCGAGCGCCAGACCGGTGGGCTGAGCCGCGTCATCGAACGCGGCACCCAGGGCATGGAGTTCCTGATCCGCTTCACGACCTTCAACATCCTGCCGACCTTGTTCGAGATCTCGCTGGTCGGCGTCGTGCTGTGGCGGATGTACGACTGGCGCTTCATGCTGATCATGCTGACCGTGATCGGCGGTTACATCGCCTTTTCCGTGACGTTGTCGGAATGGCGCATCACCTTCGTGCGCCGCATGAACGACGCCGACACCGAGGCCAACGCCAAGGCGATCGACAGCCTGTTGAACTACGAGACCGTCAAGTACTTCGGCAACGAGGCGCATGAGGCGCGGCGCTACGACGTCGGCCGCCGGCGCTACGAGGCGGCGGCGATCCGCTCCAGCCGCACCCTGGCGCTGCTCAATATCGGCCAGGGCTGCATCGTCTCTCTCGGGCTGGTGGTGGTGATGCTGCTGGCTGGCAGCGAGGTCACCAAGGGCACCATGACCATGGGCGACTTCGTGGCGGTGAACGCTTTCCTGCTGCAGCTCTACCAGCCGCTCAACATGCTGGGCTTCGCCTATCGCGAGATCCGCAACGCCATCGTCGGCATGGAGCGCATGTTCGGGCTCCTGGAGGTGCCCGCCGAGATCGCCGACAAGCCGGGTGCGGCGAAGCTCGTGGTCACGGGTGGCGAGATCTCTTTCGAGCATGTCGACTTCCATTACGAGAAGGCGCGGCCGATCCTGCGCGACGTCAGCTTCCACGTGGCGCCGGGATATACCGTGGCCATCGTCGGCTCGAGCGGCGCCGGCAAGTCGACCGTCTCGCGCATCCTCTACCGCTTCTACGACGTCGCCTCGGGCAGCGTCAGGATCGACGGCCAGGACATCCGCGATGTCACGCAGGCGAGCCTGCGCGCGGCGATCGGGGTAGTGCCGCAGGACACCGTGCTGTTCAACGACACCATCTACTACAACATCGCCTACGGCCGGCCCGATGCGACGCGCGAGGACGTCGAGCATGCGGCCCGGCTTGCCCGCATCCACGACTTCATCGCCAGCCTGCCGGACGGCTACCAGACGACGGTCGGCGAGCGCGGCCTGAAGCTGTCGGGCGGCGAGAAGCAACGGGTCGCGATCGCCCGCACCATCCTCAAGAACCCGCAGATCCTGCTGTTCGAAGAGGCGACCAGCGCGCTCGACACGCGCACCGAGCAGGAGATCCAGCGCTCGCTCGACGAGGTGAGCCGCGGCCGCACGACGCTGGTGATCGCGCATCGGCTGTCGACCATCATCCATGCCGACGAGATCGTGGTGCTCGACCGCGGCCGTGTCGTCGAGCGCGGCCGGCACGGCGATCTGCTGGCGCGCGACGGCCTCTATGCCGACATGTGGCGGCGTCAGCAGGAGGCTGCCGCCGAAGCCGAGCGCAAGGTAGTGGAGGAAGAGGAAGTGGCGTCCTTCCGTGCGGAGGGACGTCTTCGTGTCGCCGAGTAGCAGCACCAGTGTCTGGCGGCCGCTGCTGCCGATCTACCTTGCCTGTTTCGCCTTCGGCATGCAGGCCGGCACCGGCATGCCCCTGGTGCCGCTGGCACTCGACCGGCGCGGCGTCGACAACTTCACCATCGGCATCGTAGGCGCCGCCTGGGGCATCGGCATGATCGCCACGGCGCACCGAATTCCGGCGCTGGCGGCGCGCGTCGGAACCGTGCCGTTGATCGTGGCGACCGTGCTCCTGAATGCCGCGATCTCCGTGGTCTATGCCTTTACGCAAGGCGTCACGCTCTGGTTCGTGCTCAGCCTGCTCTCGGGCGTCGTCGGCGGCGTACCGTGGGTGGTGAGCGAGATCTGGATCAACCTGGTCACCGATGAGCACCGGCGCGGACGGGCGGTTGCGGTCTATTCCACTCTGGTCGGGGTCGGGCTTGCCGTCGGCCCGCTGATCCTGCAGGTGGTCGGTGTCTATGGGCCGCGGCCGTTCCTGGCCAACGCCGCCCTCGGGCTGGTGATCGTGCTGCCGCTCTTGCCAAGTTGGCGCACGGCGCCGCCGGTCAAACTGACGGCGGGTGGCGGCTTCGCGCAGGTCCTCGTCTTGGCGCCAATCGCCATGATGGCGTCTTTCGCCTGTGGCCTCGGTGAGCAGGCGGCCTTCAGCTTCTTGCCGGTCTATGCCGTGGCGGCAGGCGTTCCGGCCCAGACCGGCGCGATGTGGCTGTCAGCCTTCGTGATCGGCAACCTTGCCCTGCAATGGCCGATCGGCTGGCTGGCCGACCACGTCGATCGGCGGATCGTGCTCGCCGGCTGTGCGCTCGCGAGCGCGGCGCTCACGGCGGTGCTGCCGTCGATGGACAGCCACGGCCCAGGTATCCTGGGTGTGCTGCTCTTCTGGGGCGGTATCTCCTTCGGCCTCTATACGGTCGGACTTGCGCTGCTTGGCCAACGCTTCAGGGGCGGCGACATTGCCCGCGCCAACGCCGCTTTCAGTTCGCTCTATATCGTCGGCGGATTGATAGGCCGGCCGATCGCCGGCAGGGCCATGGATCTGCTGGGCGAGCCAGGTTTTGGCCCGTCAGTTGCCGTGTTCTATGCGCTGGCAGGAGCGGCCGCCTTGCTGGCCTTGCGCCGGTCCGGCTGATAAGTCTCCCGGCGATGAGCGATGCCTTGCTCAAGCCGTTGCTGGCCGGCGACCGGCGCGCGCTCGCCCGCGCCATCACCCTGATCGAATCGACGCGCGCCGACGATCGCGAGCGAGCCGACAAGCTCTTGGTCGAGCTGCTGCCGCGCACCGGCAAGTCGGTGCGGCTCGGCATCACCGGCGTGCCCGGCGTCGGCAAGTCGACCTTCATCGAGCGCTTCGGCCTCGGCCTGATCGAGCACGGCCGTTCGCTGGCGGTGCTGGCGGTCGATCCCTCGTCCAAGCGCGGCGGCGGCTCGATCCTGGGTGACAAGACGCGCATGGAGGAGCTGTCGCGCAGTGCCGCCTTCATCCGGCCCTCGCCGGCCGGGACGACCGTGGGCGGCGTCGCCCGCCGGACGCGCGAGGCGATGCTGCTCCTGGAAGCGGCGGGCTTCGACACGGTGATCGTCGAGACGGTGGGCGTCGGCCAGTCGGAGACGGCGGTCGCCGACATGGTCGACATGTTTATCGTGCTGCTGCTGCCGGCCGGCGGCGACGACCTGCAAGGCATCAAGCGCGGCGTGATCGAGCTCGCCGACCTGGTCGTGGTCAACAAGGCCGACGGCGAGCTGAAGGCCACCGCGCGGCGCGCCGCCGCCGACTACCAGCATGCGCTCCGGATGCTGCGCTCGCCGACCGCCGGCTGGACGCCCGAAGTGGCGACCTGCTCGGCGCTGACCGGCGAGGGGGTGGCGGCGGTGTGGCAGATCGTCGGCCGTTATCGCGCCGCGATCGGCGACAAGGGGATCGCCCGCCGGCGCGCCGAGCAGGCGCGCGCCTGGATGTGGAACGAGGTCGGCGAGACCCTGCTCGCCGAGGTGCGCAAGCATCCCGGGGTCAAGCGGCTGGTGGCCGGGCTGGAGCGCGATGTCGAGGCGGGGCGGGCTACCCCGGCGGCCGCGGCACGCGTTATGCTGGAGGCCTTCCATGGCCGCTAAGTCTTCCGGACCCAAGTCGTTCGTGCGCCGCGCCCGGCGCGCCGCCGCCAAACTCGAGCTGCCGTTCTGGAAGCGCAAGACGCTCGCCCAGATGAGCAAGCCCGAATGGGAGAGCCTGTGCGACGGCTGCGGGCTCTGCTGCGTCAACAAGCTCGAATACGAGGGCACCGGCGAGCTCGCCCAGACCGACACTTGCTGCCGGCTGCTCGACCCCAGGACGGCGCGCTGCCGCGACTACAAGAACCGCAAGAGGATCGTGCCCGACTGCATCCAGCTCACGCCCTCGGTGGTGGCGAAGATGGACTGGCTGCCCCGGACCTGCGCTTACCGCCTGGTCCACTTCCACCAGGACCTCTATTGGTGGCACCCGCTGGTCTCCGGCGATCCGGAAACCGTGCACCAGGCCGGCATTTCCGCCCGCGGCAAGGTGATCCCTGAGGACCAGGTCGAGGACATCACCAGCCGGGTGGTCGATTGGTTCGCCTGAGGCTTTCGAAAGCCGCAATCGGCCGGCCTTGACGATCCCCCGCAAGGCCCGTAAAACCGCGGCCTTCCCGCCCTCCGGCGGGATCGTTTTTTGAGCGGATATCGCCATGCCCCGTCGTTGCGCCCTGTCGGGCAAGGCCGTGCAGTACGGCCACAATGTGAGCCACGCCAACAACAAGACCAAGCGCCGGTTCCTGTCCAACCTGCAGGTCGCCTCGGTCCTGTCCGATGCGCTCGGCCACTCGGTGCGCCTGCGGCTGACGCCGCGTGGCATCAAGACCATCGAGCACAATGGCGGCATCGACGCCTACCTGCTCGGCACCAACGACAGCAAGCTGACGCCCGAGATGCGCACCCTGAAGCGCCGCGTCGTCTCCGCCAAGGCCAAGAAGGACGCCAAGCAAGCGGCGGCTTAGCGACGGGCGCTACGGCGCCAGCTCGAACATCAGCAGCAAATTGCGCTGCAGCGGATTGAAGTTGTCGTCCGAGATCATCCAGAGCAGCGTCTCGCCGCGGCTGCCCTTGCGCGCGAACAGGCCTTCGAGATTGTCGACGGCGTAGGGCGAGGCAAGACGCGCCAGCTCCTCGGCATGGATGGCGTTGCCGGGCCTGAGTTCGCTTTCGGCAAAGTGCATCACCCTGATGCGCACGCCATGGACGAAGTCGAAGGCGCGCTCGAGCATGGCGAAGGAGCCGTCGGGCAGCTGGGCGATGGCGGTCGGGTTGAAGTCGGGGATCTTGGCGTATTCGAAGCGCTGCCAGCTGTAGTGGCCGCTGCCGTCTGGCTGGCCGAGCCATCCGGCCAGGAAGCCGGGGCGCACGATCATCTCCTCGCTGATCGCAATCACCCGTCCGTCCTTGAGCGCCGTGAGCGTCTCGATGCCGCCGTTGTGCGGCTGCTTGTCGACGTCGGGCGGCTGGTCGACGATCGGCGATGGCGTGCCATCAAGCGTCGGGTAGTGCCAGATGCGATGATGGCGTTCGAAGGAGAGCAGCCACGAGCCGTCGGGCAGGTGCGCCATGCCTTCGCAGTCGGCCCATTCCTTGTCGGTGAACGGCTTGCTGTCCCGGCCGCGCAGCGGTCCGATGGTGGCATCGCTGAGGCCCGCGAGGTTGCCGTCCTTGTCGTAGTCGATGGTGGCGCTGAACCAGCCGCCGACGTCGGAGATCGAGCTCAGCCGCTTGCTGTCCGGCGTCACGTAGAGGTCGGACCAGCCGCCGAAGTGGGCGGAGTTGGCGGTCATGGCGATGCCGCCGCGCCAGATCAGCCGGCCGATCTGGCGCGCCGCAGGATCGTCGAGCTTGAAGGGCACGGCGCGCGCATCGATCAGCAGCGGGCCTGGCTTGGCCGCAACCTCGCCCGGCGGCGGCGCGCCCATGCAGGCGGCGAGCAGCAGCAGGCAGAAGGCAATAAGGGAGCGGACGGCGCGCAGCATCCGCGGCCGTCTTAGCACGGTTGGGGCCCTGTGGCCCTGCGGTCAGGCCGCGCGCTTGCCGGTGGGCTTGGCCGAGGCGGAGGCACTGCGGGCGGCCCGCCGGGTGACGCGGGCGGCGCGAGCGTCCTTGACCTCTTCCTCCTCGAACAGGGCGGCCAGCTGCTCCATCATGGTGCCGCCCAGCTGGTCGGCATCGACGATGGTGACGGCGCGGCGATAGTAGCGCGTGACGTCGTGGCCGATGCCGATGGCGATCAGCTCGATCGGCGAACGCGTCTCGATCCACTCGATGACGTCGCGCAGATGGCGCTCGAGGTAGTTGCCCGGGTTCACCGACAGGGTCGAATCGTCGACCGGTGCGCCGTCGGAGATCACCATCAGGATTCGGCGCTGTTCCGGCCGCGCGAGCAGCCGGTCGTGCGCCCAAATCAGCGCTTCGCCGTCGATATTTTCCTTGAGAATGCCTTCGCGCAACATCAGGCCGAGGCTCTTGCGCGCGCGGCGCCATGGCTCGTCGGCCGCCTTGTAGACGATGTGCCGCAAATCGTTGAGCCGGCCCGGATTGGGCGGCTTGCCCGCCGCGATCCAGCGCTCGCGCGACTGGCCGCCTTTCCACGCGCGCGTGGTGAAGCCCAAAATCTCGACCTTGACGCCGCAGCGCTCCAACGTGCGCGCCAGGATGTCGGCGCTCATCGCCGCGACCGTGATCGGCCGGCCGCGCATCGACCCGGAATTGTCGATGAGCAACGTCACCACCGTATCCCGGAATTCCATCTCCTTTTCGCGCTTGTAGGACAGCGGATAGACCGGGTTGGTGACGACGCGGTCGAGCCGCGCGGAATCGAGAATGCCTTCCTCGAGATCGAATTCCCACGAGCGCGCCTGCTTAGCGAGCAACCGGCGCTGCAAGCGGTTGGCAAGACGAGCAATGACGCTCTGGAGGTGCGCCAGCTGTTGATCGAGCAGCCCGCGCAGACGTGTTAGCTCGTCCGGATCGCACAGACCCGCCGCGTCGACGATTTCGTCGCATTGCGTCGTGAAGGCGCGATAGGCGAGCGGATCCTCGTTGGCGCCGCGTTGGCGCGGCATCTGTCT
>JBPYDO010000132.1:0-31962 GCA_051985755.1 Reyranella sp.
CAGCGGTCGCCGTCGCCGCCGGGCGCGTGCCGGTGATCGCCGGCGCCGGCAGCAACAATACCCAGACCGCAATCGAGCTCGCGCGCTCGGCCGAGCTTGCCGGCGCGTCGGCGCTGCTGTGCGTGACGCCCTTCTACCTGAAGCCGACCGAGGCGGGCGTGATCGCCCACTTCCGCGCCATCCACGATTCCGTGCAGATCCCGATCATCCTGTACGATGTACCCTCGCGCACGGCCTGCACGCTTAGCGACCACGCCGTGACGCGGCTCGCCGGCCTGCCGCGCATCGTCGGCCTGAAGGACGCCACCGCCGACATTCCCCGCGTCGGGCGGCTGCGCCGGCGGCTCGGCCATGAGTTCCTGTTGTTGTCGGGCGATGATGCGACGCAAGCGGCGTTTCGCGCCGCCGGCGGCGACGGCTGCATCTCGGTCACGGCCAACGTGGCGCCGGCGCTTTGCGCCGCGCTCCACAGGGCGCACGACGACAATCGCTCGGCCGAGGTCGTGTATATCGACCACCTTCTGGCGCCCTTGCACGCGGCCTTGTTCCTCGAGGCCAATCCGATTCCCCTGAAGCGCGCGTTGCACCATCTGAAGCTGATTCAGGACGGGCTTCGCTTGCCGCTGACGCCGCTCAGCCCCGACGCTGACAAGAAGCTCGCGGCGGTGCTGGACCGTGTGATCCCAGCGGAAGAGGAGCAGGCCTTGCGCTTTGCGTCGGCGCGTCCGCATGCCAGCCCCAAAGCGGCCTGAGCCATTGCTCCAAAGCATGCCAATGCGGGACTGACGTCATGACCATCGCACTTGCTTATGCCATGTGGGCGTCCGCCGTGGCGGTCGCCTATGCCTTCGTCGAACACCATCGAAACGGTCGCCGCCAGTGACCGTTTGCCGGCTGTGGCCGGCCCGCACTAACAGCTACCGGATTGAGGAAGGACCCATCTCACGCCACACTGTATGTGGCGGTGAGACAAGTGACCGATCTTTTGATGATCCTGTTGCTTGGCGTGGCGTTCGCGGGGGCATTTGGGTACATCCGCGTGTGTGGCCGCGTGGTCGACGCAGGTCCTGCCCCTGACGATGAGCCGACATGACCTGGCAAGGCTGGGCACAGGGTGCGCTGTTTGCGGGGCTGATCACCGCCGCGGTGAAGCCCCTGGGCGGATACCTCGCCCGCGTCGTCGAAGGGCAGGCGGCGAAGCCGCGCATCCTGGCGGCGATCGAAATCGCCATCCTGCGCCTTGCCGGCGTTGATCCAACCCAAGAGCAGGGCTGGGCCGACTATGCTCGCGCCCTCCTGGGTTTCCATGTTGCCGGTATTGGGCTGCTCTACGGGCTACAGCGCCTGCAGAATGTCCTGCCATTGAACCCCCAGAAATTTGGTCCGGTCCCGCCGGATCTCGCTTTGAACACGGCAGTGAGTTTCGCGACCAACACCAGCTGGCAGTCCTACCCCGGCGAAACGACGCTCAGCTACTTCTCGCAGATGGCCGGCCTGACGGTGCAGTCGTTTCTTTCGGCCGCAACCGGCATCGCGGTATCGATTGCGCTCAGTCGCGGCCTCGCCCGCCAATCCGCGCTGACCATCGGAAACTTCTGGGTCGACCTTACTCGGATCACGCTTTACGTCCTGCTGCCGATCTGCGTCGTGGCTGCGCTGTTCTTCGCGTGGACCGGCGTGCCGCAGACCCTCGGACCCTATGTCAACGCCACGACCCTTGAGGGCGCCACGCAGGTCGTGGCCCGCGGCCCGGTGGCATCGCAGGAGGCGATAAAGCTGTTGAGCGGCGACGGCGGTGGTTTCTTCAACGCCAACTCTGCGCATCCTTTCGAGAACCCGACGGCCGTTACGGGCTTTGTCGAGATCCTGCTCATCTTCTTGGTCGGCGCCGCGCTCACGAACACGTTCGGCCGAATGGTGGGCGACCAACGACAGGGTTGGGCGCTGTTCTCTGTCATGGCGGTGCTGTTCCTGGCCGCTGTGGCGGCTGTCTATGCCGGCGAGTCGGCGAAGAATCCGGCCTTGTCCGCCCTGGGACTGAACCAGGCTGCCAGCGCCCAGCAGGCAGGCGGCAATATGGAAGGCAAGGAAGTCCGATTCGGCACGGCACAATCGTCGCTGTTTGCCGTGGCCTCGACGGCTTCGTCGGATGGCGCCGTCGACTCCATGCATGACAGCTTCATGCCGCTCTCGGGCGGCGTGCTGATGGCGAACATGATGCTGGACGAGGTGATCGTCGGTGGGCCGGGCTCAGGCCTGTTCGGCATCCTGCTGTTCGTAGTCGTCGCCGTGTTCACGGCCGGCCTGATGATCGGACGCACGCCGGAATATCTCGGCAAGAAGATCGAAGCCAATGAAGTGAAGATGGCGATGCTGGCGTTGCTTTGCGTGCCGGCCTTCATTCTCGGGCCGGCGGCAGTCGCAGCGGTGACCGACGCCGGCCTCGCCGGCCTCAACAACGCGGGGCCGCACGGTTTCTCGGAAATCCTCTACGCCTACACATCCGCCTCGGCGACCAACGGCAGCGCCTTTGCCGGCCTCAACGCCAACACGCCGTTCTACAATCTCACTCTTGCGGCCGCCATGTTTGCCGGCCGCTTCCTGGTCATCGTGCCGGTACTTTGCATCGCCGGGACCTTGGCGGCGAAGCGCCGGGTTCCGGTCTCCGCCGGAACCCTTCCGACGCACGGGCCTTTGTTCGTCGGGCTGCTGGTGGGCACCATCGTCATCGTGGGCGGGCTCGTGTTCTTTCCGGCACTCGCCATCGGCCCGGTCGCCGAGCATTTCGCCCTGTTGGGAGGCAGCGCCTATTGACGCCGTCCCGGCTTCCGGGGAAGAGGTGTCGATGCTCCTGATGACGACGAGCGATCTGCCGCTCAAGCGAATCGCCCGCGGCAAGGTGCGCGACATCTACGAAGTCGACGCCGAGCGGCTTCTGCTAGTCGCCACCGACCGGGTCAGCGCCTACGACGTGGTGATGGCCGAGCCGATCCCCATGAAGGGCGCGGTGCTCACCCAGGTGAGCGCCTGGTGGTTTCGCCAACTCGACGGCACGGTTCGGCACCACATGATCTCGGCCAGCGCAAACGAGATCGTCACCGCCGTGCCTCAACTGAAATCCAGCCACGACCAGCTGCTCGGCCGCGCCATGCTCTGCCGACGCGGCACGGTGTTTCCCATCGAATGCGTGATCCGCGGCTATCTCTCAGGCTCGGCGTGGCGAGAATATGCCAAAAGCGGCACCTTGGCCGGCGAGAGGCTGCCGGGTGGCTTAAAGGAAAGCGGCCGCCTCGATCCCCCGATCTTCAGTCCGGCCACCAAGGCCGAATCGGGCCACGACGAAAACATCACCGTCGCGCGCATGCGCGAGGTGCTGGGCGCCGAGGCGACGGCGGATCTCGAGCGGCTGACGCGCGCCGTCTACACCAAGGGGCGCGACGTCGCGCTCAAGCAGGGCATCATCATTGCCGATACCAAGTTCGAATTTGGCCGCACACCCTCGGGCGAGATCCTGCTGATCGACGAGGTGATGACGCCCGACAGCTCGCGCTTCTGGCCGGCCGACGGTTATGCGCCCGGCAAGCCGCAGCCCAGCTTCGACAAGCAGCCGCTGCGCGACTGGCTCGACGTGGAGCGCCATGCCGGGCGGTGGAACGGCGAGGCGCCGGCGCCGCGCCTGCCGGCCGACGTGGTCGACGCAACGAGCAAGCGCTATCTCGAGGCCTATCGCCGGCTGACCGGTCGCGAGCTCAAGCTCTCATGAGCGCTTGGGCAGGGTGAAGCCGCTCGCCCTGAGCTTCTTTTCGAGCACCGGAATACCGGCTGCGGTGTCGCCTTTGGCGCAACTGTTAATGGCGTCCCTCGTCTCCGGGCTGGGGAAGCCTCTTCCTTCCGACGTGCCGCCGATCAGGTATTTGTTGGCGAGGGCGGCAAGAGCCGCGCAATAGGCCGCATCGCCGCTTTGTGCCGCCGCAGGTAGCGGCAAGGCCAGGGCTAAGGCCAGCATGGCAAGAGCGCGACGCATGGCGAGTACCTAGGCCGTCGATCGATCGCCTCGCAAGGCAGTCCTTGATCAAATTTGCGTCGTTGGCAGCCGGCGGCATCAGTCGCCGAGCGATGTCAGGAAGGGGTGGACCGGCGCGTTCAGCCAAACGCGCTTGCGGTTCAGCGTGCGGTACCTGGCGTGCCAGGGCTCGCGCTTCCAGCTCGCGCCCGAGGCGGCACCGGGACGCGGCACGACATACAGGGCAGGCTCCCGCGAACCATTCCGCGCCGGGCAGGCGACCCAGGCGGCCAGGCTCATCCTGAGGTCGTTCAGCCGGAACTCCAGCGTGTTGTCGTTGACGAAGGCCGGCGCCATCCAGCCCTTCTTGCCCAGGCGCTGGATGTTGAGCAGCAGGGCGACGCGAAAATCGAGGCGCGCGTAGCTCGCGTCGTGCTCGATGGTGCGCCGGTCGGCATCTGAGAGATACGGGCGTTTGGGCCAGGCGTCATGCGGCGCCCAGGGATGGCTGTGGAAGTCGCCGAGAAATTTCAGGTTGGGCCAGTAGGTCGGCAGGGCCTTGTTGAGGGTCTCCAAGCCGTTCGACGGCGTGACGGAGCTGCGGCCGCGATCGGCATTGGCGTCGACGATTGCCACCTCGACATTGAAGCAGCGCGCCTTGCTCGCGGTGGTGGTTTCATAGCCCCACAACAGTCCGTAGGTTTCGCGCTCGCGGGTGAGGCGCCCCGACTTGCCGGTGCGCCCGGGCACCAGGAAGCTCTCGAGCGTGGCGATGACCATGCTCTGGAAGGCGGCTTCCGAGACATTGACCAGGTAATCGAACTTGGGCGTGGCCATGGGACTGAAGCAGGGCGGAGAGGGACACCCAGTCTGCCACGGACCTAGGGCATCTCTTATTACGGTCGTTTGAGCGAAAAATGTCCCAATCTCAAGGCGTTAGAGACCACGCTCACGGAGCTGAGCGACATCGCGGCGGCGGCCACGACCGGGCTCAAGAGCAGGCCGAAGAGGGGGTAGAGAAGGCCGGCCGCGATCGGCACGCCGGCGGCGTTGTAGACGAAGGCGAAGAACAGGTTCTGCCTGATGTTGCGCATGGTGGCGCGCGACAAGGCGATCGCCCGCGCGATGGCGCGAAGATCTCCCTTCACTAACGTGACGCCGGCGCTTTCGATGGCGACGTCCGTGCCGCTGCCCATGGCGATGCCGACATCGGCGGCGGCGAGCGCCGGCGCGTCGTTGATCCCATCGCCCGCCATTGCGACCACCCGGCCTTCGCTCCTGAGGCGCTGCACGATCCCAGCCTTGTCCTGTGGCAGGACTTCGGCCTCGACTTCGGCGATGCCGAGCTGCCCGGCGACAGCGGTCGCGGTGCGCCTGTTGTCGCCCGTGGCGATGATGACGCGCACACCCAAGCTCTGCAGGCTGGCCAGCGCCTCTTGCGTCGACGCCTTGATCGGGTCCTGGATGGAGATGGTGCCGATGAGCTTGCCATCGATTGCCAGCATGACGTCACGCTGCAGGTTTCCGACGTCGACGCCGTGCTGCTTGAGCAGGCGCGCCGAGCCGAGCAGCACGTGCTTGCCGTCCATGGCGCCGGACACGCCGAGGCCTGCTTCGGAGCGAAAGTCGCTGATGTGCGGCAGTTCGAGATGCCGCTCTTGTGCCATCGCCACGATCATCCGCGCGATGGGGTGCTCGCTGCTGCGCTCCAGCGCTGCGGCCAGGCGCAGCGTCTCGAGGCCGCCGGTGACGTTCGTGACCCTGGGTTGCCCCTCGGTCAGCGTGCCGGTCTTGTCGACCACCAGGGTGTCGACCTTCTCCAGCCGTTCCAGCGCCTCCGCGTTGCGGATCAGGATACCCATGGCGGCGCCGCGCCCGACGCCGACCATGATCGACATCGGCGTGGCAAGTCCCAGCGCGCAGGGGCAGGCGATGATCAGCACCGACACCGCCGCCGCCAGGGCGTAGCTAAAGGCGGGCGAGGGACCCCACAGAGACCAGGCGACGAAGCTCAAGGCGGCCACCGCAACCACCGCCGGCACGAACCACGCGGCGACGACGTCAGCCAGCCTCTGGATTGGCGCGCGGCTGCGCTGCGCCTCCGCGACGAGGCCGACGATGCGCGCCAGCATGGTGTCGGAGCCCACCCGTTGGGCGCTCAGCACAAAGCTGCCGCTGCCATTGACCGTGCCGGCGATGACAGGCTGGCCCGGCTCCTTGGTGACCGGCATGGCCTCGCCGGTGATCATCGATTCATCGACGATGCCCTTTCCCTCGGTGACCACGCCGTCGACCGGAACTTTTTCGCCCGGCCGGACGCGCAACAGGTCGCCAACGACAATGGAGTCGATCGGCACTTCCCGATCATGACCCGGGCCATCGACTTTCAGAGCCGTGCGGGGCGCGAGCTTGAGCAAGCCCCGGATGGCGCCGCCGGTGGATTCGCGGGCCCGAAGCTCGAGCACCTGGCCCAGCAGAACGAGGACCACGATCACCGCCGATGCCTCGAAATAGACCGGCACGGCGCCAGTCATGTCGCGCAGCGACGGCGGGAAGAGTTGCGGGTCGAGGGTTGCGACGACGCTATAGAGCCAGGCGGCGCCGGTGCCGAGCGCGATTAGGGTGAACATGTTGAGGGATCGCCGCACGATCGACGACCAGCCGCGCACAAAGAACGGCCAACCGGCCCACAACACCACGGGACTGGCCAGCACCAGCTGCACGAAGCCAGACAGCCGGGGCGCGAGGAGTGCGTGGAGATCGGAGAGGTGGCCGCCCATTTCCAGCGCCACGACGGGCAAGGCGAGTCCGAGCCCGATCCAGAAGCGCCGGGACATGTCGACGAGCTCCTTGTTGGGACCATCGTCGAGCGAGGCCTGCGCCGGCTCGAGCGCCATGCCGCAGATCGGGCAACTGCCCGGAGCCAGTTGCCGGATCTCGGGATGCATGGGGCAGGTGTAGGGGACGCCAGCTTTGGCGGGCTCGGTCATACTTTCACCCGGCTCCAGATAGCGCCGCGGCTCCGTCTTGAATCGCGCCAGGCACCTGGCATTGCAGAAGAAATAGGTGTGGCCCCGATGCCGCGACGTGTGCCTGGCGCCGGCCGTCTTTACTTTCATGCCGCAGACCGGATCGACGGCAATTCCTTCCGCTTTCATGGCTTGTCATCTATACCCTACCGGGGTATGGTTCAAGTATGGATGAACGCGTGAAGAAATCGCAGCTGACGCGGCTGGGCCGCATCGAGGGCCAAGTGCGCGGCGTGTCGCGCATGGTCGAGGAAGAGCGCTACTGCATCGACGTCATCAACCAAGTGCGCGCGGTGCGGGCGGCGCTCGACAAGGTCGAGCAGGAGATCCTGCACGATCACTTGCAGCACTGCGTGGCCGACGCCTTCCACGGCGGCAGCGAGCGTGAGCGCCAGACCAAGATCGCCGAGCTGATCGAAGTCCTCGACCGGCGGCGCTAGGAGGCCGCCGCCTTTTGCTGGCCGGCCGTCTGGTTTTCCTCGGCCCATCTTACGATCTCGACGAAGATCGGGCGTAGGCGTCGCGCTGCTTCGGTGATCTCGTATTCGACGCGTGGCGGAACTTCGGCATAGACCGTGCGCTTGACCAGCCCGTCCTTCTCGAGCGCGCGCAGTTGGGCGGTCAGCATGTGCTGGGTGATGCCGGGCAAGCCGCGCTTCAGTTCGCCGAAACGGCGGCGGCCGCCGAAATGGTTCAGCAGCCAGAGGATCTCGAGTTTCCAGCGGCCATTGATCATGCCGACGGCTCGCCGGAATTCGGCCTGCACCACCTTGGCGATGGCAGGGTCACTGCGGACGGCGTTGATGTCGATCATGGCGGTTTGCGCCCGAACTGGAGCATCGTTGAAACGACACGATACTCCAATTTTCGTTGTTATGCCGCAAACATGATCCTGGGCTGCGTTGGCGCTGTATGGACTCCGTAGCGACCGCCGCCCTACCTTGCGCCCATGGCACAATCAGGTCGTCCGCCGCTGATCGGCGTCAGGGTCGTCGATTTCTCGCGCGTGATTGCCGGCCCGATGTGCACCCAGATCCTCTCCGACATGGGTGCCGAGGTCATCAAGATCGAAAACCCCGACGGCGGCGACGACACGCGCAAGGGTGCCGGCCCGCGCGCCGGTGGCGAGAATGGCGAGAGCCATTTCTTCATGACCTACAACCGGGGCAAGAAGAGCGTGGCGCTCGACTTCACCAAGCCGGAAGGCCAGGCGCTGATACTGGAGCTGCTGGAGAAGGCCGACGTCATGGTCGAGAACTTCCGGCCCGGGGTCCTCAAGAAATACGGCCTCGACTATCCCAGCCTGCACGCCAAGTATCCGCGCCTCATCTATCTCTCGATCTCGGCCTACGGCCAGAGCGGACCTTTGTCGGACCGGCCGGGCTACGATCCCGTGCTGCAGGCCGAATCGGGCATGATGAGCGTCAACGGCGAGGCCAATGGCGAGGGGCTGCGGCACGCCATCGCGATCGTCGACACCATGACGGCGATCCATTCGGCCTCCGCCATCAATGCGGCACTGTACGCCCGTACCTCGACCGGCAAAGGCCAGCTCATCGACCTCGCGCTCTACGACACCGCGCTCACCAGCCTGGGCAACATGGGCTCCTATTACCTGATCGGCGGCGAGCAACCGCGCCGCGCCGGCAATGGCCACTTCGCGTCGGCGCCCAACAGCTCATTCGAGACAAGGAACGGCAAGATCTACATGGCCGTAGCCAACCAGAAGCTGTTCGTCGCCACTTGCAAGGCGATGGGCCATCCCGAATGGGCGACCGATCCGCGCTTCTCGACCATCGCCCAGCGGGTCGCCAACAAGCTGCTGCTGACCAAGATGATGGAAGACGTGCTCAAGACCGACACCAAGGAGCATTGGGCACAAAAGTTCCGCCATCTGCCGGCCGGCCCGATCCGCACCATGAAGGAAGCGCTCGACGAACCTGAGGTGAAGCGGCGCGGCATGCTCAAGACCTATAAGCACACGCGCGTGGGTGAGGTGCCGCTGATCGGGTCGAACTACCGGTTCTCCGACACACCGGTCGACGACAGCCGCCCGCCGCCTTGGCTCGGCGAGCACACCGATTCAGTGCTGAGCGAGCTTGTCGGCCTCGACAAAGCGGCGCTCGCCGCGCTGCGCGAGAAGAAGATCGTCGGCTAGACCAGCCACTTCCGCAGGATGGCGCTGGTTTCTTCCGGCTTCTCCAGGGTGATGAGATGCCCGCACTGCTCGATGACGATCAGTTGGCTGCCCTTGATGGCGGCAGCGATCTCCTCGGAGAAGGCGAGCGGCGTTGCGGCATCGTCGCGGCCGCACAGCACGATGGTCGGGCAAGCGATCTTCGGCAGGTCGGGCCGACGGTCGGGGCGAACCGCAGCGAGCTCTTCCTGGCGCTTGTAGATATCGACACCGATTTCGGTGCACATCGCCATCGCCTCGTCGACCAGCGCCTCGTCGGGCAAGCGATAGGCCGGCAGGAAGCGTGAAAGCTGCAGTCCCAGCACCAGTTCGAAATGGCCCTCGTCCGCGAGTCTGATTCGGGCGCGCCGGATCGCCTGCTCATCGGCGTTCTGGCCGCGTGCGACGGTGTCGAGCAGAGCGAGGCGACCAACGCGTTCGGGCGCCAATTTCATGATCTCGAACGCAACGATGCCGCCCAAGGAGAGGCCGGCGAGTGCGAATTTGCCCGGTGGCATGCAATCAATCACCCAGCGCGCCGTCTGCGCCCAGTTGTCGAAGATCGAGAGCGGTGCCTTGCGCCAATCCGGCACAACCACATCCGCCACGTCGGCCAGCGCGGCGCGCTGTGGGGCAAAAAGACGCGGCGAGCAAAGCAGGCCCGGAACAAGAAGTAGCGGTGTTTTGGCCATTTGTTCATCCCTCGCTCGCGCGCGGCTCTGGACCGCCGCCGAACTTTAATGCATCTTAGATGCAGATTGGGGGCGGGGCTTACTCGCAGCAATGAACCTATCGACATTTTTTGCCCTGGGCGTCGATCGTTCGGTCGCTGTGCCAGGCTCGTACGACGTTGGCCTGGTTATTCTGTCGTACCTGGTCGCGTGCCTGGGTAGCTACGCGCTCCTGCAAATTGCCACCAGGATCGCCGAGCTGCCCGAGTCCGGCTGGCGCACCGCTTGGCTTTTCGTCGGCGCCATCGCCATGGGCAGCGGCATCTGGGCGATGCACTTCGTCGGCATGCTGGCCTATGTGCTGCCGATTCCCGTTTCCTATGATCCCAAAGTCACGGCGCTGTCGGTCGTACCGGCGGTGTTGGCGGCCGCCATTGCCTTGCAGGTCGTCGCCAGACCGGTCGTCACGACGCCTCGGCTGCTGATCGGCGGCACGCTGATGGGCGCCGGCATCGGCGCCATGCACTACACCGGCATGTCGGCCATGGAGCTGAACGCACTGGTCCGCTACGACCCGGTGCTGTTTGGCGCCTCCATCGTCGTCGCCGTCGTACTCGCCGTCCTGGCGCTGCAGACACGCCGCTGGATCAGCAAGATGCGCTTGCCGCGCTTTGCCCAGGCTCAGGAGATCGCGGGCGCCATGATCCTCGGCCTTGCCGTGGCGGTCATGCACTACACGGCGATGGCGTCGACCTTTTGCCTGGCCGTAGCCACACAAGCCAAAAGCCTGATCGATTTCGACAAGCCTGTCTTCGCGGCAGTCACCGCGGTGATCGCCTCGCTCGTGCTGATGCTGGCGATCGTAGCGGTGATTTTCGATCGCCGATTCGCCCTGGAAGCCACCAGACACAAGAAGACCAGTGAGCAGCTCTATCAGGCGCAGAAGATGGAAGCCGTCGGCCAGCTGACCGGCGGCGTGGCGCACGATTTCAACAACATCATCACGATCGTGATGGCGAATGCCGATGCCATCGTCGAGGACGATCAAGTTCCTCCTCACATAGCGAAGCGCGCGCAAAGGATCGCCGATGCGGGACAGAAGGCAGCGCAACTGACCCGGCAGCTGCTGGCGTTTTCGCGCAAGCAGGTTCTGCAGCCGGAACTGTCCAACCTGAACGATCTCATATCGACGACGGAGCAACTGCTGCGGCGTACTCTGGGGGAAGATGTGATCGTGCAGACGATCGCCGCGCCCGGTCTGTGGCCGACGAACGTGGATCGCGCCCAGGTCGAGACCGCGCTGATCAACCTTTGCATCAACGCCCGCGATGCCATGCCCTCGGGCGGCCGCCTGATCATCGAAACGAAGAACGTCACCCTGGATAGCGCCTATGTCGAAAGGCAGGAAGACGAAGACGTTCAGCCGGGCGAATACGTCATGTTGTCGGTCAGCGACACCGGCCGCGGTATTGCGCCGGACGTCCTCGGTCACGTCTTCGAACCCTTCTTCACGACCAAGGAAGTGGGCAAGGGCACGGGGCTCGGCCTCAGCATGGTGTACGGCTTCATCAAGCAGTCGAAGGGACACATCGCGATCTACAGCGAGGTCGGACAAGGCACGACGGTCAAGATGTACTTCCGGCGCAGCGAAGCGCCGGCGGCTGCGGCGGCGGCACCGCGCCGCGGGCCGCTGCCCGGTGGCAGCGAGCGCATTCTCGTCGTCGAAGACGAGGCCGAAGTGCGGGCCATTGTCGGCGAGCAGCTGCGCAGCCTCGGCTATGACGTAAGCGAGACGGGCAACGCCCAAGACGCTCTCGCGGCGCTGGATTCTGGCCGGTTCGATCTCGTCCTGACCGACGTGGTCATGCCAGGGCGTCTCAACGGCAAGGGTCTGTCCGACGAAATCGAGCGACGTTGGCCCGGGATCCGCGTCGTATTCATGTCCGGCTATTCGGAAAACGCCCTCATCCAGGACGGGCGGCTGGGCAGGGGGGTCATGTTGCTGCCGAAGCCACATCTCAAGGCTGACCTCGCCATGATCATTCGCCGGGCGCTCGGCGGCCATGGCGCCAGCGCACTGGCCGACTAGACGTAGCTCTGCGCCGTCATTTGGGGGAGTAGTTGTATGGCGAAGAGTGGCGCGGGCAGGGCAAGGATCCTGATTGTGGAAGACAACAAGGGGATCCTTGAAGAAGCGGTCGAGTATCTGTTGCGCCGGGGTTATGGCGTGGTTGCCGCTTCGAACGGCACCGAGGCGCTTGCCGCGCTCGAGGCCAACAGAGACCTCGACCTCTTGTTCGCCGATATCGTCATGCCGGGCGGGCTGGCCGGGCGCGCGCTGGCCGACCGGGCCAAACAGCTGCACCCAGGTCTCAAAGTGCTCCTCACCTCGGGTTCCCTTGAGACCCTGGGCGCACCGGGGGGAGATGGCGACGGCGGCATCCAATTCCTCCCCAAGCCCTATCGTATGAGAGAATTGGCCCTGAAGATCGAGGATGTCTTGAAGTTGCCATCCTGAGAGCCGGCGGCGCCGGCCGCCGCGGGACATAGTCTCGAAAGGTCAACTGCGATACCAATGGGGCGCCATGGATGCCGCCGTGACCGTCCGCGCCACCCGCGCCGTCGCGATTGCCGGACGCGACATTCGGCTCGACCTGTTTCGGGGATTGGCACTGTGGTTCATCTATCTCGACCACATCCCGAACAATGTCGTGAGCTGGCTGACCGTTCGCAACTACGGCTTCAGCGATGCCACCGAGATCTTCGTGTTCATCTCGGGATACACGGCGGTGATCGCCTACAGCCGCATGATGGTCCGCGAGGGCTGGCCCAAGGCGGCCTTGCGCATCTACCGGCGGGTCTGGCAGCTCTATGTCGCGCATATCCTGCTGTTCGTCGCCTTCACGGCACAGATCGCCTATGTGTCGATCGCGCGCGATGCGCGCGCCCTGATCGAGGAAATGCAGCTGATGGGACTCGGCGAGAACCCCTATCAGGCGATTCTCGAGGCGGTCCTTCTGAAATTCCGACCGGTCAATCTCGACGTGCTGCCGCTCTACATCGTGTTGCTGGCGGCCTTTCCCGTCGCCCTGCCAGCCTTGCTGCGCTGGCCCTATGCAGTGCTGGCGGTCTCGCTCGGCCTCTATGCCGTGACCTGCCACTTCGACTGGAACCTGCCGGCTTATCCCGAGGGCAAGGTCTGGTTCTTCAATCCCATGGCTTGTCAGGTTGTGTTCTACATCGGTGCCGTGCTCGCCGTGGTCGCCCCGGACCTCGCCTGGCTCGATCGCTGGCGGCGGCCGATATCGGTGGCCGCCGCGCTTTTCATCGTATTTGCCGCCTATATCGTCATGTCCTGGCACTACAATTCGCTGGAGCGCCTTATCCCCGGCTGGATCGCCCGGCAGATTTATCCGATCGACAAGACCAACGTCGACATCCTGCGCTTCGTTCACTTTCTGGCGTTGGCCTGGTTTGTGCGGCTGGCGGTGCGGCCCAATGCTCACTATCTCAAATGGCGAGTTTTGCTACCGATTCGCAGATGCGGGGAACAATCCCTGCTAATATTCTGTCTGGGTACCTTTCTTGCCCTTTCGGCCCTGATCATTGTCGACCGCTACGAGAACTCGATCGTGTCGCAAATTGCCGTCAGTCTCGGCGGAATCGCTGTGATGTGCCTCGTGGCCTACATCGCCGCCTGGCTCAAGACGTCGCGCGCCAAGGAGGATCGTCTGTGACCTCAGCGCAGTCCGTCGGTCTTCTCGGGTTGGTGCTGGTGGCTTTGTCGCCGGCCGCGTCGGCCTCGCCCGACTGTCGCGCGACCCGCGAGCTGCTCGACCTCGGCAATCCCCTGAAGGTGGCGCGTGCCGCGGTTGCCGACCAGCATGAACTGCGCATCGTTGCCATGGGCTCGTCCTCGACGCAGGGCTATGGCGCGAGCAACCCGCAATACTCCTATCCCTCGCAGCTCCAGATCCGGCTGCAGAAGGCCATGCCGGGCGTCGCCGTGCACGTCTACAACAAGGGCGTCGGCGGTCAGGATGCCGCGGAGGAAACGGCGCGCATGAAGGCCGACGTCAAGCCGGAACGTGCCCACATCGTGGTCTGGCAGGTCGGCACGAACTCGGCGATCCGTCGCACGCCGATCGACAAGTTCGCCGAGAAGGTACGGGCCGGCATCGATATCGGCCGCGCGCTTGGCCCGGAATTCGTCCTGATGAACCTGCAGTATGTGCCGGCCGTGGTGGCGCTGCCCGACGAAGAGGAATACGCCCACGTCATGGCGGACATCGCCAAGGAAAAGAGCGTCGGCCTGTTCAACCGGTTTTCGATCATGCAGGCCTGGTACAACGACGGCATGCCCTATTCGCAATTCGTCACCAACGATGGCCTCCATCTCAACGATTTCGGTCAGAAGTGCATTGGCAGGCTGCTGTCGAGTGCCATCCTGAACGCCGTACGGCCGGCGCAATTCACGGGCGAGCCGAAAGTCCGGAACTAGGCGGCAAAACGCCCGCCGATCTCAGGGGCCGATCTCAGGCATAGGAGGCCGCATGAAGCGCCGCTTTGTCGACTTGTCGATCTACCTGGAAAACGATGTCATTTCCGATCCGCCGCCGTTCGGGCCGAAGATCCACTATCACAAGCACGCCGACACGGCGGGCCAGATCGCCGGCTTCTTCCCCGGGCTCAAGAAGGAGGATCTGCCCGACGGTCAGGGTTGGGCCGTCGAGAACGTCAATCTCTCGACTCACAACGGCACCCACCTCGACGCGCCCTATCACTTCCATCCGACCATGAACCGCGGCGAGCGCGCCATCACCATCGACGAGGTACCGCTCGAATGGTGCTTTCAGCCCGGCGTCAAGCTCGACTTCCGCGTCAAGCCCGACGGACACGTGATCACCGCGCAGGAAGTGCAGGCGGAGCTGCAGCGCATCGGCCACGACCTGAAGCCCTTGGAGATCGTCGTCGTCAACACGCGCGCCGGCTCGCGCTACGGCAGCAACGACTACGTCAATTCCGGCTGCGGCATGGGCTACGACGCCACCATGTTCCTGCTCGAGCGCGGCGTCAGGCTCACCGGCACCGACGCCTGGAGCTGGGATGCGCCGTTCTACTTCACCGCCCAGAAGTGGGCGAAGGACCACGACCCGTCGATCATCTGGGAAGGCCACAAGGCCGGGCGGCATATCGGCTACTGCCATCTCGAGAAGCTGCACAATCTCGAGTCGCTGCCCGGCGACGGCTTCACCATCGCCTGCTTCCCGCACAAGATCCGCGGCGCCTCGGCCGGCTGGACGCGGGCGGTGGCGATCTTCGAGGACTAGCGGGCTTCAGTCGCAGATCTTGGGGTCGCTGGTCGCCTTCTTGAGATAGGCGATCAGGTCGGCGCGCTCCTGCGCGTCCTTGACGCCGGCGTAGCCCATCTTGGTGCCGGGCACGACCTTCATGGGATTTTCCAGGTAGTGGTCGAGCGTCTGTTCGTTCCAGGTCACGCCGTATTTCTTCATGGCCGACGAGTACTGGTAGTCCTTGAGCGAACCCGCCTTGCGGCCGAACAGGCCGCAGTGGCGCGGCCCGACTCGGTTGTGCTCCAGCGAGTGACAGGCAAGGCAGCGCTGGTAGATCTTCTTGCCGCGGACGGGATCGCCGGCGGCGGGCGAAGCGGCGAAGACCGACGTCCACAGGCTTGCCGCCAGCACCGCGGCAATGCAGGCGGCAAGCGCTCGCATGGTTCCGTCAGGACATGAAGGCTTCGGGTACCGGGTCCTGGCCGAGCGCATTGCGCAGCACCGCCCAGTGCATCGCCTCGTCCCCCAGGATCGAGGCGGCTGCCTTGGAGAGCTCGCGGTCGGTGAGAATTGGAATGGCGCCGAGATAAGCGCTGACCGCGCCCTTCTCGAGCGAGGCGGCAAAGGCGAGCACGTCGTTCTGCGCCTTGAGCTTGGCCTTGGGGAAGCCGTAGTCCTTCAGGGGCACGACAGGCTTGCCGCCGAGTTTCTGCAAAGCCTTGGTGAGCGCCTCGGCGTGCTGCTTGTGGTGACCCTGGAAGCGGACGGCGAGAGCGAGCACCGGCTTCTGCAGGAGGCCGGAGTCAGCGCCGAGCTGGTAGGCGGCGATGGCTTGCTGTTCCGCGCCTAGCGCGGCGTTGAGGATGGTGACATCGTTGTTGGCCGTCTGCGCCCAGGCCGAGCCGACCAGCGCCAGCTTCTCCTGGCCGGCCAGCAGGGCAATCGCCGTTGCCGAAAGTGTGAACTTGCCGAAGCCGGACATGAAGCTCCGGCGGGGATTAAGGTTGGTGACTGACATGTCATTCTCCCGTGCAGGTAACGCCTCGCAGAGCGCGGTGCGTCACCCGAGAAACCCAGGGCTGCGGCTCGGCGGATGCAGATTTATTTTTGCTGCGGGCTGCATCCGGCGGAGCGCTTTGGGGGTATCGAGCTAGGGAAGAGCCAGGAAGGGAGCGCCGCCGATGGGCCAAATCCTCAATCTGCGTCGGGGCAAGGCGCCGGTTGGCGTATTCGCGGCGCTCGCCCAGCGGGAGTCACCCGGCGCGTCGCTCGATCCCCTGGCGCTGCTGCTGGTCGACGTCGCGATGGGCAATGAGCGGGCTTTCGCACGCCTGTACGAATTGACCGGTGGCCGCTTGCTCGTCATCGCCCGCGGCATCGTGGGGAGCACCGATCTGGCAGAAGACGTGTTGCAGGAGTCCTTCCTGCGCGTGTGGCGATGGGCGCACCGCTACGATCCCAGCAAGGGCATGGCCTATGCCTGGCTGGTGCGGGTCGTGCGCAATCGCGCCTTGTCGGCGCGCGCCCAGCTTCATCGGCGGGACGGCGGCCAGGGCGATCTTGACACCGACGCCATAATCGTCGACGGCCCCAACCCCGCCGACCAGGCGATGCGCAGCGAGGAGGCGCGCCAGGTCAAGTCCTGCCTCGCCAACCTGCCGCTCAACCACCGTCGGTCGATTGCGCTGGTCTATTTCGAGGGGCTGACGCATCGCGAGCTCGCCCAGCGGCTGGGCGTGCAGCTGGGCACGGCCAAGAGCTGGGTGCGGCGAGGCCTCGCCCAGATGAATCGATGCCTGACCGGCGGCAGCGAGGCCGGCTGGCGCGAGCTGATCGCCGCGGAGTACGCAGCGGGCGGCCTGCACGGCGCGGTCCAGCGCGGCTTCGAGCGCCGCCGCGAGCGCGACGCCCGCTACTGCCGCGCCGTCGATCGGTGGGAAGACCGGCTGGCCCTGCTGACCGAGTCTTTGCCGCACGGACCTGCGCCGGCGCATGTCTGGAGTCGCATCGCGCAGCAAGTCTCGCGCGAGCGCGTCGGCTTCTCCCGACCACTGGTCTGGCAGGTGACGAGCGGTGTGCTGGCGCTTATTGCGCTGACGCTGCTGGTCATCGTCCTAGGCTAGAGGTTCCGGCTCACCCGGCGGCAGCGGCATCTCGAAGACGTTGAGCACCATCGACACCAGCGAGTAGTAGCCGCTGACTCCCACCAGGTCGACCACGCCCGGCTCGCCAAAGGCGTTGACGGCGCGCTTGTAGTTGGCGGCGGAGACGCGGTTGGTCGCGAGATACTCGGTGACGAAGTCGTAGACAACGCGCTCGGCATCGCGCGTGAAAGGCGGCGTCTGGCGCGTGCGAATGGCCTCGATGATCGCCGGCGCCAGGCCGGCCTCCTTCGCCAGACGCGCATGAGCGTAGAACTCGTACTGCGCCTTGAAATGCCGGCCGACCAGGCAGATCGCCAATTCCGCGAGGTCGCGCGGCAGCGAATTGTTGAATCGGCAATATTCGCCGAGTTTCTGCACGCGATCGGCGAGTTCGGGACGGCGCAGCAGAGGCTCGAACGGTCCGCGCAGCGCGCCGCGCGGGCCGGCGACGATGGCGTCGACGACTTTCTTTTGTTCAGGCGTCAACTTGGCGAGATCAAGCGGGGCCAGGCGCGGCATGCGGCAACTCTCCCTGACTGGTTGGCGCGGTCTTGTCTGTGCTCAGCAGCCGGCGTCGCCGATGCGGCTGCGGTCCGCATCGGCGAAGATGGCGTCGATCATCGACGTGCCGACACTCTGCACGATATCACCTGTCGTCGAGCAGGATCCGGTGGCCGCCCAGATGACCTTGCCGGTGTCGACTGTGTAGAGGGTGAGTGTGACGCGAAGCGTTGAGCTGCTCCGTTCCGGTGTTGGCTTGTCGAGCCTGTCGAGACGGAATACGCGGTTCTCCGGCAAGTTGGGCATCGGATTGGCGCCGGAACCGCGGTAGCTCGGCGGGCCGTACGAGTTGCCGGACTGCCCGCTGCCCGACAGATCGATGTAGGTGACGTCCATGCGCATGACATTGCCGCCGCTGAATCCGACTTCGTTGCCGCGCTTCTGCAGCTGAATCATAACCTCGCGTCGCAATTCGCGCGAAAGGTGCGAGTCCGACGTCAATTGGACGGCAACCTTGTTCTTGGGAATCTTCTGGTAGGCTTTGACCTCGAGCTGGCCGAGTTTCGGCGCCTGGGCAAGCGCCGGGCCGGCCACGACGAGCGCGCACAGCAAGGGCAGTATGGCCGCAAGACGCATTTTCATCCCCCCTCGAGCTCCATCACATCGCCGGCTCGCGCCATCCGGGCTCATCCCGGTCGAGCATGCGCTTCAGCGCCTCGAAATGCAGCTCCGCCTGATCGACGTCTTCAGCAATCTGCCGGGCGGTTCGCCGCGCCAGGGTCTCATCGACCACCTGCAACGGCCGCCCGGTCTGCATGGCGAGAACCTGCACCATCGCCGTGCGCTCGAGATAGTAGAGATCGTCGTAGGCCTGCGCCACCGTCCGCCCGCTCACGATGACGCCGTGGTTGCGAAGGAACAGGATGTCCTTGTCGCCCAGGACGCGGCACATGCGCTCGCCTTCGTCCGCCGACAGGGCGACGCCCGAATACTGCTCGTCGTAGGCGATACGGTCCCAGTAGCGGAAGGCGTTCTGAGTGCACATCTCGATACGGCCGTCCCTGATCGAGGTCAGCGCTGTGGCGTAGGGCATGTGGGTATGCAGCACGACCGTGGCGTGCCGGTTGCCGACATGGATGCGGCCGTGGATATGGAAGGCCGAGGCTTCCACGGGGCGGTTTCCCTCGATGACATTGCCTTCGCCGTCGGCCATCACCAGATCGGAGGGTGTGATCTCCGACCAGTGCAACCCCTGGGGATTGACCAGGAAGAACTCCTCGCGCCCCGGCACCGTCATGCTGAAATGGTTGCAGACGCCTTCGTGCAGGCCGTGGCGCGCGGCGGCCCGCAGCGCCGCCGTCAGGTCGATGCGCGCCCGTGCCACGGGATCGTTGGCAAGCATCGTCACGCGATTGTTGGTCGGCATTGCCGGCGATGATGCGGCCAAGCGTGTGCCGCCTCCAAGCAAAATCGCGGTCGGCGCGAATCTCGGCCGATGAACGGCTTGTTTTCCTCGCCGCTGGGCGCCCTTCTTGCCCGCCCGTGGGTTGATCGGGCGGGGCTGGCGGGATTGCGCTGGTACATGCCGCTGTCGCGTCTGTGGGCCGCGGCCAATGCCGCCGGCGACGACGTTTCGGGTTTTCGCAACAGCGTGGGTGTGCCGCTGCCTTCCTTGTGGTCGGAGGCGCGCTTGCGCGGCCTGCTGGCGCGACACGGGCGCGCCCATGCCGAGGCTCAATCGGCCCGCGTGGCCTGGGAGCGCGCGATCTTCGGCCAGACAGCGG
The DNA here is from genome assembly GCA_051985755.1 of Reyranella sp. Lineage (GTDB taxonomy): Bacteria > Pseudomonadota > Alphaproteobacteria > Reyranellales > Reyranellaceae > Reyranella. Next base: position 19,603 of record JBPYDO010000132.1, read on the forward strand.
TCGATGCCGGGGCGTTGGATCGTTTGCGCCGGCGGACGGCGACACGGCACCAGGCAACCCGCGCCTTGTTCTATCCGCTGTTGTTCCCGCGACGTCCGCCGCTTGCGCGCTGGACCATCGATCCTCCTGATCGCCATGGACCTGACGATCAAGCCGAGGACTGCGCCCGCGTCACGCTGGATGCGGCGGCGCTCGAGGTATCGCAGACCTTCATTTGGGATGGCCTGCGCGAATATTGGCTTCGCTCGACGACACCCTCACGGCGACTGTTGAGCCGGGCCGGCAGCGAGACCTTCTATGCCCGGGTTGTCGAACCCGCCCAGTCTCCGGCCGATATGACGTTGATCTTCGGCAGCGGTCTCTGCCAGGAGTTCGAGCTTCTCGCGCTGACGCGCGATGGCGGCCGCCGTCTGGCGGAACTCGGCTGGCGGGCCGTCGAGCCGATCTCGCCTTACCACGGCTTGCGCGCGATGCCGGGATACTATGGCGGCGAGCCGTTCTTTGCCGCCGCTCCTTCGGCGGCGCTCGATCTCATTGTGGGGCAGACGATGGAGACGGCGACGCTCATCGCCTGGGCGCGCGGCCGCTTCGGCGGCAAGGTGGCGTTGGCCGGCATCTCGATGACGTCGTTCGTGGTCCAGCGGATCGCAAGCGTGTGCCATCTCTGGCCTGCCGAGGCACGGCCTGACGCGGCCATGCTGATCAGTCACGCCGGGCGGCTGGAAGACGTGACATTCGAGGGCGAGCTGGCGGCGACCTTGGGCTTCGATCGGGCGCTGTCGGACGCCGGATGGTCGCGCCACTCCCTGGCGCAGCTCGCACGATCGATCGATCCGGCACAACAGCCGGCGCTGCCGCCTTCCCGCATCGTGTCGGTGCTGGGCGAGACCGATCGATGGCTGCCTTACGACGACGGCTTCGCCATCGCACGGCAATGGTCGCTGCCTGAGGCAAATGTTTTCCGTTACCGGCTTGGTCACCTCGGCATGCCGGTGCAGCTGCTGCGTGATCAGGCTCCCTTCGACCGGCTGAGACAAGTGCTGTCAAATTAGAGCCGCAAACGAAAACGCCGGAGGGTTTCTCCTCCGGCGTTTGGATGGTTGTGGCTTTTCGCCTACTGGTCGTCGTCGAAGCCGCGCTTGCGTGGCTCGTAATCCCGTTCGCGCCGGTGCGGGCCGCCGTCGCGGCGACGTTGCGGGCGTCCGCCGCCACTGTCGATTCCGCCGCCGCCGCTGTCGAAGCCGCCGCCACCACCGCCGCCGGAGAAGTCGGCACGACGGTCGCGCATCGGCCCGCCGCAGCCACCGCCGGCATAGCCACCTCCGCCACCGCCGCTGTAGCCGCCGCCACCACCACCACGATAGCCGCCGCCACCGCCGCTTCCGTAGCCGCCACCGCCGCCGCCGCCATAAGGCGGACGTGGTCCGCGCGGCCTGAAGCCGCCGCCTTCGCGGCCGCCGCCGCCGCCAAAGCCGCCACCGCCGGGCTGACGTTCAACAGCTTCACGTACGGCGATCGAGCGACCATCGAGCAGTGCGCCATTCATCGCCTGCATGGCCGCAGCGCCTTGTTCGTCGGTTTCCATTTCGAGGAAGGCAAAGCCGCGGCTGCGGCCGGTCTCGCGATCCACGATCACTTTCGAAGAAGTAACGGTTCCGAATTGGGCGAAGGCTTCTTGCAAACGCTCGGACGTGACCGAATAGGGCAGATTGCCCACAAACAATTTACGACTCATTCAAGGCTCTGGTGCTGGAGGAAGGACGGAGCGGAGTCCGGCGCGCGCTTGCGAGACCTGATTGTCTCGGCGATTCGAAGACCTTTGACAGAAGAAGACGAGGAAGCCACGGAAGACGTTTGACCGGTATCGCGCTCTCGCGTCTTTGCCGAAGACTCAACGAAGATACTCTTCGACCAGTGTCGCTATGCCGCACTTATGCGCCCATTCAGGCCGCGAGTCCACAAGGGTTGAGATGGCGCGGGGCAAGTCACAGAATGGCCGCGGAAATTGAAGGAAAGGATGTGTCTGTCGATCGTCGCACCTGCCAGTTGCAAGCCGGACGGCGGCACGACTCATTGCGTTTGATCAGCAAGAAGATCGGACAGCTGTCGTGAAACATCACGGCAAAATTTGCCCGCAATTTCACAACCCAAGCCGGCATGGTGGCCGGCATTGTGAACGAGATGGCCCCTTAGCGGCGCACGGGGCTTCGACGTGCCACACGACAAGCAAGTGACCAACAAGATGTTGATGCCGAGTTCGCTCTTACCTACGAAGTAAAGGGAACGACATGACGACCACTTATCCGCGTCGAAGCGGTGCACAGGTGCTGATCGACCAATTACGCATTCACGGCACCGACACGATCTTCGGCGTGCCGGGCGAAAGCTATTTGGCGGCACTCGATGCACTCTACGCCCAGCGCAATTCGATCCGTTACGTCATCTGCCGCCAAGAAGGTGGCGCCGCCAACATGGCCGAAGCCTACGGCAAACTGACCGGCAGACCGGGTGTCGCCTTCGTGACGCGCGGGCCGGGCGCCACCAATGCCAGCATCGGACTGCATACCGGCTTCCAGGATTCGACGCCCATGCTCCTGCTGGTCGGCCAGGTGGCGCGCGAGGCGACCGACCGCGAGGCTTTCCAGGAGATCGATTATCGTCACATGTTCGGGCAGATGGCCAAATGGGTGACCCAGATCGAGGATGCGCGCCGCATCCCCGAGCTGATCAGCCAGGCCTTCCATCGCGCGCTCAACGGCCGGCCAGGTCCGGTGGTGGTGGCGCTTCCCGAAGACATGCTGACCGACGAAGTCGAGGTGGCGGATGCGGGGCCTTACAGGATCGCGCGTGGCGCGCCCTCGCCGGAAGACATCGCCAAGCTGCGCGCCCTGCTGGAGGCCGCGGAGAAACCGATGGTGATCGTGGGCGGCGGCGGCTGGAGTGCCGAGGCCTGTCGCGACATTCGCGCCTTCGTCGAGGCCAATGGGCTGCCGGTCTGCGCCTCGTTCCGCAACCAGGACCTGTTCGACAATCGCCATCCGAACTATGTCGGCGACCTTGGCGTCGGCGTCGGACCGGCGCTGGGCAAGCGGCTCAGGGCTTGCGATCTCATCATCGCGGTCGGCCCGCGGCTCGGCGAAGCGACCACGGCAGGCTACACCTTGATCGATCTGCCGGTGCCCAAGCAGAAGCTGGTGCACGTCCACGCCAGCGCCGAGGAGCTGGGCCGCGTCTACCAGGCGACCCTGCCGATCAACAGCGGCATGCAGGCGTTCGCCGCCGCCGCCAAGGCGATGAAGCCGGTCGACGGCAAGCGCTGGAAGGACGCCGTTGGCGAAGGTCACGCCGAGTACCTCGACAACATCAAGCCAGGCCCCGTGCCGGGCGCGGTGAACATGGGCGAGGTCATCGCCTGGCTGAACAAACGCCTGCCGGACGACGCCATCGTCACCAACGGCGCGGGCAACTACGCGGCGTTCCTTCACCGCTTCTTCCAGTATCGCGGCTTCAAGACCCAGCTCGCGCCGACGAGCGGCGCCATGGGATATGGCGTGCCGGCCGCGGTCGCAGCCAAGATCACCCAACCCAGCCGCATGGTCGTGTCACTGGCAGGCGACGGCTGCTTCCTGATGAACGGCCAGGAGTTCGCCACGGCGGTCCAGCATGGCGCCAACGTGGTGATCATCGTGGTCGACAACGGGATGTTCGGCACCATCCGCATGCACCAGGAGCGCGAGTATCCGACACGGGTGCACGGCACCGAGCTCAGGAATCCCGACTTCGCGGCCTATGCCCGCGCCTTCGGCGGCCATGGCGAGACGGTCGAGAAGACCGCCGACTTCGCGGCCGCCTTCGAGCGGGCGCTTGTGGCCGGCAAGCCTGCGATCATCCATGTGAAGACCGACCCCGAGGCTCTCACCTCGCGCATCACGCTCACGCAACTGCGCGAGCAAGCGCTGGCCCGGCAGAAACACTAGAGCGAGAAAAGCTCTTGCATGGGCCCGGCTTCCCGCCTATAGAGGCCGCCATCGTGGAATTTGAGCCGACCGGCTTGCGGCCACGTTAAACCTCGCTAAAAGGTCGGAGCGCTTCAAAAAGCCCCCGCCCTTCCGGTCGGGGGTTTTTTTCGTGGGCGCGCTCCTGCGCTCGGTAAGGAGAGGGACATGGACGGGACGATCCAGCGCAAGAAGGCGGCAGCCGACACGAAGACCTGGAGACCGCAGACGAAAGCCGTGCGCGGCGGCCTTGCCCGCAGCAATTTCGACGAGACGTCGGAGGCGCTGTTCCTGACTTCGGGCTATGCCTATAACAGCGCCGAGGAAGCCGAGGCGACCTTCAAGGGCGAGAGCACGCACTTCCAGTACTCGCGCTTCGGCAATCCCACCGTGGCGATGTTCGAGAACCGCCTGGCGGCGCTCGAGGGCGCCGAAGCCTGCCGCGCGACCTCGACCGGCATGTCCGCCGTGTTCTTCGCGCTGCTTGCGCTGCTCAAGGCTGGCGACCGTGTCGTCGCGGCCCGCCAGCTGTTCGGCTCGTGCCACTACATCGTGGCGCAGCTCCTGCCGAAGTACGGCGTCACGGGTGAATTCGTCGACGGCGGCGACCTTGCGCAGTGGGAGAAGGCGCTCGCCAAACCCGCCCAGGCGGTGCTGTTCGAATCGCCCTCCAATCCGATGCTCGACATCGTCGACATCAAGGCGGTGTGCGAGCTTGCGCACAAGGCCGGCGCCACGGTCGTGCTCGACAACGCCTTTGCCACGCCGATGCTGCAGCGGCCGCTTGAGTGGGGCTGCGACATCGTCGTTCACTCGGCGACCAAGTACATCGACGGCCAGGGCCGCACCCTGGGCGGCGCCATCCTGGGCCCGCGCGAGTTCATCCTCGAGAAGCTGCAGCCGATCATCCGCAACACCGGTCCGTCGCTCAGTCCCTTCAATGCCTGGGTGCTGCTGAAGGGCATGGAGACGCTCGGCCTGCGCATCGATCGCCACTGCGCCAACGCGGCGCGCGTCGCCGAGGCGCTGGCCGCCCACCCGGCGATCTCCCGCGTGCTCTATCCCGGCCGCAAAGACCATCCGCAGCATGCGCTGGCGGCCAGGCAGATGTCGGGCTTCGGCGGCGTCGTCACCTTCGACGTCAAGGCCGGAAAGTGGGCGGCGTTCGAGACGCTCAACCGCCTCAAGCTGATCGACATTTCGAACAACCTGGGCGACGCCAAGAGCATGGTCACCCATCCGGCGACGACCACGCACATGCGCATCGGCGCGGAGGAGCGCGCCAAGCTCGGCATCGGCGACGGCACCGTTCGCATCTCCGTCGGCCTCGAGGATGTCGAGGACGTCATCGCCGACCTGCAGCAGGCGCTCCGCGGCTGAATGGGGTTGGCGCGCACCCTGTGGTTGGCCAACGCCGACTGGGCGGAGCGCATGCTTGCGCATCCTTTCGTGCGTGGACTGGCCGACGGCGAGCTGCCACTCGACGCCTTCAAGGGATACGTGGCGCAGGACGCGTATTTTCTCGAGGCCTTCGCCCGCGCCTACGCGTTCTGTCTGGCCAACAGCACGGCCCGCGAGGACCTGCACGAGTTTGCCGAACTGATCGCCGGGGTGCTCGAGGAGCTGAAGCTCCACAAGGCCTATGCCGAGCGCTGGCGGGTCGAATTGGCGGGCGTGACGCCCATTGCCGCGACGCAGGCTTATGTCGGCTTCCTGCTCACCAACGCCCGCCACGGCCATCTCGGCGAGACGATCGCTGCCATGACTCCCTGCATGCGCCTTTACGCTTATCTCGGCCACTCGCTCGCGGCGGGGGAAGTCGAGCCCCTTTATTCTGAATGGGTGAAGACTTACGCCGATCCCGGCTTCGAGGCGCTAGCGGAAAAGCTCGAGGCGCTGCTCGACCAACATGCGACCGACAGCGACGCTGTGCGGGTCAACTATCGCCGCGCCATGGAACTCGAATACGGCTTCTTCGAAGCCAATTTCTAGAGCGCCGCGAGCCTGGCCATCGATCGGTCGATCGCGCCATGCAGATCGGCGGTGAGCCTGGCACCCATGGCGGCGCGCACTTCATGTTCCGCTGCCGCCCAGAGCGGCAGGGCGCGCTTGAAAAGGGCGCGGCCGGCCGCGGTCGCCACCAGGTCGTGCCGCCGCTTGTCGCCCGACGCGGCGCGCTCGATCAGTCCGGCACTGAGCAGCGGCCGCAGGTTGCGCGTCAAGGTCGTGCGATCGGTGGTCAGCAGATCGGACAGGCGGCTGATCGAAACCGGGCCTTCGGCGCTCACGAATCCCAGCAGCGAGAATTGCGAGATCTTCAGCCCGGTGGGCGCGAGGTGCCGGGCGTAAATCTGGGTGATGCGCCGCGCCGCGCCGCGCAGGCGAAAGCACGTGCACTCGAGAGGCGAAAGGCGGGGCGTCTGGCCGGGCATATCGGGATTTTATGACTTGCGATTGCCGTGGCCAAGCATAAATGTGTATATGCACTAAAAGAGCGGAGACGAAGAATGGCTCCTGATTCGGGCGACGCGGGATTTGGCGTGATACCGCTCGACAAGGTGCGCACCCTGGACGGCATCGACGTCTTCAGGGAAGTGCTGGCCGGCCGCATCCCGGCGCCTCCGATCACTCGCGTGCTGGGGTTCAGGCTGAGCGAGATCGAAGTGGGCCGCGCGGTATTCGCCTACGAGCCGGTTTACGACCACTACAATCCGCTGGGTTCGGTGCATGGCGGGATCGCGGCGACCCTGCTCGATTCGGCGATGGGCTGCGCCATCCACTCCACGCTGAAGGCCGGCCAGGGCTTCACCACGCTCGAGATCAAGGTCAACTACGTGCGCGCCATGACCGACCAGACGGGCCTCGTCCAGGCGGAAGGCAGGATGATCAGCGCCGGCTCGCGGGTCGCCACGGCGGAAGGCAGGCTGGTCGACAGGTCCGGCAGGCTCATTGCGCACGGCACCACGACCTGCCTGGTTTTCAACATGTGACGAGGCAGAGTGAAGGAACCGCGCGCGGTTCCTTCCGATCGGAAGCTGCTCTACCCTGCGGCATGCCAGCAGCAGCCGCAGAACAGAGCATGCTGCGACTCTCGATCGGCATCACGGTCGTGGTGTCGCTGTTCGGCGTCCTGTTCGGCCTGCTTTCGGGGTCGCTGTCCATCGTGTTCGACGGCGTCTTCGCCGCGATCGACGCGGCCATGTCGGGGCTGGCCCTGTTCGTCTCACGGCTGGTGAGTCGCGAGATCGGCAATCGCCGCTTCCAATTCGGCTACTGGCACATCGAACCGATGGTGCTTGCGTTTAACGGCGGCACGCTGATGCTGCTCTGCTTCTATGCCTTCATCAATGCGGTGGACAGCTTCCTGGCGGGCGGCCGCCAGCTCAATTTCGACTGGGCGGTCGCCTATGCGGTGATCGTCTGCGTCGTCTGCTTCGGCATGTGCGCCTACGAGTTCCGCGCCAACCGGCGCATCGGGTCGGATTTCGTGCGGCTCGACGCCCAGAGCTGGCTGATGTCCGCGGCGGTGACTTCAGCGCTGCTGGTTGCCTTCGCCATTGCCTGGTCCTTGCGCGGTACGTCCTTCGATCATCTCACGCCGTATGCCGACCCGGTCGTGCTGGCCTTGCTCACCTTGGCGCTGGTCTTCGTTCCCATCCGCACGGTGCGCAAGGCGCTGCAGGAAATCCTGCTGATCACGCCGCCCGAGCTCGACGCTCACGTGCGCGGCGTTATGGAACGGGTGATCGCCGAATACGGCTTCTCAACCTACACGAGCTACGTCGCCAAGGTGGGGCGGGCGCAGTTCATCGAAATCCACATCGCGGTTCCGTCCAGCATGCGGCTCGACAACGTCGCCACCGTCGACGCGATTCGCCGCGACATTGCCGACTCCCTCGGCGGTGAAGGTCCGGAGCGCTGGCTCACCATCGACTTCACCGCTGATCCCAAGTGGCTCTAGGCGCTACTTTGGTGGCCCTTGCCCGATTTGACCTTTTGGCGGGAAACTCCCATCTCAAAAGAAGTTGGAAGTGCTCGATCCATGTACACCGCCACGACCCGCGCCATTTGCGTCACTGTGAGGCCCAAGTATCTCCCCGATCAGTCGGACCCGTCGCGGTCGCAATATGTTTGGGCCTATCAAGTCCGCATAGAGAACAGGGGCGATACCACGGTGCAGCTGCGCAGCCGCCACTGGAAGATCAGGGACGGTCTGGGCCGCCTGCAGGAGGTGAAGGGGCCGGGCGTGGTCGGCAAGACACCGCGTCTCAAGCCCGGCGACGTGTTCGAATACACCTCGGGAACGCCACTTTCGACGCCCTCGGGCTTCATGGGTGGCACCTATCAGATGGTGAACGAATTGGGCGAGAATTTCGACATCGAGATACCAACATTCTCGCTCGACACCCCGGGCGACGCACGACAGCTTAACTGACGGCCGCGGCCGCGGCGCGAGAAGAGGGCAATGATGAACAAGATGTTGAAGAAGAGTGAAGTGGTGTCGCTGGCGACTGGTTTGGTACGGCCCTCGCGCGAGGAGGCCGAGGCTGCGGTGCGTACGCTGATCCGTTGGGCGGGCGACGATCCCGACCGCGAGGGGCTGGTTGGCACACCCGACCGCGTGGTGCGCGCCTACGAGGAATTCTTCTCGGGCTACGACGAGGATCCGCGCGACACGCTGCGCCGGACCTTCGAAGAGGTCGAGGGCTACGACGAAATCGTGGTGTTGCGCGACATCCGCCTCGAATCACACTGCGAGCACCACATGGTGCCGATCATCGGCAAGGTCCACATTGGCTATCTTCCCGATCGGCGTGTCGTCGGCATCAGCAAGCTTGCGCGCGTCGTCGATGCGTACGCGCGCCGGCTGCAGATCCAGGAGAAGCTGACGGCACAGATCGCCAATACGCTGCAGGAGGAGCTGCAGCCGCGCGGCGTCGCGGTCGTCGTCGAGGCGGCGCACCAGTGCATGACCACGCGCGGCGTCCACAAGTCCGACGTTGCCATGGTGACCAGCCGGATGCTCGGGGCCTTCCGCGACAATGGCGAGACCCGCCGGGAGTTCCTGACCATGATCGGCCGCACTTCCGTCTAAAGTCATGATTGGCGAGACCGTCGATTCTGTCGAGATGCTGCGACGGCTGGTGGCGTTCGACACCACGTCGCGCAATTCCAACCTGGCGCTGATCGAGTACGTCCGGGAGTACCTGCGGGGCCACGGCGTCAGCTCGAAGCTGGTGCCGAGCGAGGACGGCAAGAAAGCCAACCTGTTCGCCACGGTCGGACCCGATGTGAAGGACGGCATTGTCCTGTCGGGTCACACCGACGTGGTGCCGGTCGACGGTCAGCCCTGGGTCACCGACCCGTGGACGCTCACCCTGCAGGACGGCAAGTACCACGGACGCGGTACCTGCGACATGAAGGCGTTCTACGCCATCGCGCTTGCCATGCTGCCGCAGTTCAAGAAGGCCCAACTGAAGAAGCCGATCCACTTCGCGCTGTCGTACGACGAAGAGGTAGGCTGCCTCGGCGCGCATTCGCTTGCCGCCCGCATGGCGGCCGAGGTACCGCGGCCGCGCGCCATCATCATCGGCGAGCCAACCATGATGACGGTGGTGCACGCCCACAAGGGCGTGTGCATGTACGTCACCAAGTTCACCGGCTTCGAGGCGCATTCCTCGATGACCCATCTTGGCGTCAGCGCCGTTCATTTCGCCGGCGAGTTCATCCACTACCTCAATCGCCTGCAGGACGAGCTCGATGCGGCCGCACCCAAAGACAGCGAATTCATGCCGCCGGCCGCCACCTTCAATGTCGGCACCATCGTCGGCGGGACGGCCGGCAACATCCTGGCGCGCGAGTGCGAGGTGCTGTGGGGCTACCGCGAGCTGCCCGACAAGCCCTTGGAGGCGCTGGGCGAGCGGGCGCAGCGATGGCTGAAGGACGAGTTGCTGCCGAAAATGAAGGCCAAGCACCCCGCCGCCAGCATCGAGACTGTCGTGCGCTCGACGACGGCAGGGTTCTCGCCCGAAGGCAACGACGAGGCCAAGACGCTGGCGCGCGCCTGGTCAGGATCCAACACCGTGGGCAGCGTCGTCTACGGCACCGAAGCCGGCATCTTCCGCAAGACCCTCGACGTACCCACCGTGGTGTGCGGTCCGGGCGACATCGCCCAGGCGCACCAGCCCAACGAATTCATCCTCGCCTCGCAGATCACGGCCTGCGAGGCCTTCATGCGGCGCATGCTCGAGTGGGCCTGCCGCACCTGACCTAGGCGGCCGAGGCGTAGATGCGGTCGAGATCGCCGTCGTCGTAGACGTATTCGGTCGAGCAGAACTCGCACTTCACGGCGACCCGACCGTCCTTGTCGCGCATGTCGTCCAGTTCCTCCCGCTTGATCGAGCGCAGCACGCGGTCGATGCGCCCACGGCTGCACCGGCAGCGCGCCACGAAAGGCCGCCGTTCGAAGCGACGCGGTCGCTCCTGGTGGAACAGTCGGTACAAGAGGTCGGACCCGGCTAGCGCCGGATCCAGCATCTCGGTCTCGGTCGCCGACGCCATCAAGACGACGGCCTTGCGCCAATCGTCCTCACGCTGCTCCGGGTCGACGTCGACCCTGCCGGCATCGAACTCGGGCATCTGCTGCACCATCAAGGCGGCCGCCCGCCAGTGCGCCCTGCCGCCCTCGACCGTGCGCCGGGCCGCGATCTTGATGCCGGTCGGCAGCTGCTCTGACTGGCGGAAGTACGTGTGGGCGCAGTCGGCCAGGCTGCCGCCTTCCAGCGGCACCACACCCTGGTAGCGCTCGGTGTGGCGGCCCTGATCGACGGTGAAGGCGAGCCGGCCGCGGCCGAACAGCTTCGGCACGTAGCCCTCGGGCGCCTCGCTTTTGCCGGCTCCCAGCGCCACGGCGAGCTTCCAGGAGTCGAACTGCGCATAGCCGCGCAGCGCGCCGTCGGTCGTGAGGTCGGTGACCAGCAGCCGGATCGGTCCGTCGCCCGAGATCTGCAGAGTGAAGATGCCGTCGTATTTCAGCGACGAGGCAAGGGCGGCGCACAGCACCATCGCCTCGGCCAGCGGCCGCGCCACGGCCATCGGATAGCCATGCCGCTCGATCACCTCGTCCAGCGTGCGGTCGAGCCGCACCAGACGGCCGCGCACGCCAAGCGCATCGAGTTGAAAAGGCAGGGCATGATCCCAACGGGGCGGTTGCGGGTCGGAAGCGGGCGAGCCTTCCGACGGGCCACTCACGACAGGCACCAGGCGAGGATGCTTTTCTGGGCGTGCAGGCGGTTTTCCGCCTCGTCGAACACCACCGATTGCGGCCCGTCGATCACCTCGGCGGTGACTTCCTCGCCGCGATGCGCCGGCAGGCAGTGCATGAAGATGGCGTCGGGCTTGGCCTGCTTCATCAAGTGCTTGTCGACCTGATAGCCGCGCAGGAGGTTGTGTCGCCGCGCGGCACTTGGGCTCTGCGGGTCCTCGTCACCCATCGACACCCAGGTGTCGGTGACGACGCAGTCGGCGCCGCGCACGATCGCCTCTGGATCGTGGCCGATGGTGATGCGGCCTTTGGACTTCTCGGCCCATTTCACCACGTCTTCCGGCGGCTTCAGCTCGGAGGGGCAGGCGATCCTGAGCTCGAAATCGAACTGCACGGCGGCGTGGATCCAGCTGGTCGCCATGTTGTTGCCGTCGCCCGACCAGGCGATTGCCTTGCCCTGGATCGGCCCGCGATGCTCCTCGTAGGTCATCACGTCGGCCATCAGCTGGCAGGGATGGGTCTTGTCGGTGAGCCCGTTGATCACCGGCACGGTGGCGTACTTGGCCATTTCGAGGAGTTTCTCCTCGACGGTGGTGCGCATCATGATGATGTCGACATAGCGTGACAGCACCCGCGCGGTGTCGGCGATGGTCTCGCCGCGCCCGAGCTGGGTGTCCATGCGGCCCAGCATGACCGTCTGGCCGCCGAGCTCGCGCATGCCGACTTCGAACGACACGCGGGTGCGTGTCGACGGCTTCTCGAAGATCATGGCCAGCGTCTTGCCGGCGAGCGGCTTGTCGTGCCCGCCGTTGGAACGCGCCTTCTTCATCGCCTTGCCGCGATCGAGGATCTGGCGAAGCGTCTTGGGATCGACCTGGTCAAGGTCGAGGAAATGCTTGGGCGTGCCCATGACCTTACTCGGCAGCTTTTGCGGCAGCTTCGAACGATTGGGCAGCCTTTTCCAGGATCGCCACGCCCTCATCGAGCGCAGCCTTGTCGGCGATCAGCGCCGGGAAGATGCGGATCACGTTTTCGCCGGCGATCGGCACCAGGAGCCCGAGCGAGATCAGACGGTCGACCATGTCGCCTGCCGGCACTTCG
>JBPYDO010000133.1:0-4709 GCA_051985755.1 Reyranella sp.
TCAACGTGCTGTTCGGTGCCTATCAGTCGTCGTGCTCGCTCACGGCGACCGCGGTAGGTGAGCGCTACGGCATACCCTTCATGGTCGGCGATTCCGCCGCGCTCAACATCACCGGCCGCGGCTTCAAATGGGTCTACCGCGTCACGCCGATCGCGAGCGATTACGCAGCGACCTACATGCGCTTCTTCGGCGATATGAAAAAGCAGGGCAAGACCATCAATTCAGTCGCGATCGTCAACGAGAATACCGACTACGGCACCTCGGTCGCCGATGCGATCGAGGCGGAAGCGAAGAAGGCCAACATCAACGTTGCGCTCCGCGTGCCCTACAGCGCCAATGCGACCGACGTGGGCCCGCAGGTGCTGCAGCTCAAGGAGAAGAATCCGGACGCGGTGATCTTCATCAGCTATACTTCCGACAGCATCCTCTACATGAAGACGATGCGCAATCTCGACTACCTGCCGCCGATGGTCATTGGCGACGACTCCGGCTTCTCCGATCCGTCCTTCATTCCCGCGGTGTACGACATCGCACAGGACGCGATGAACCGCAGCGCCTGGGACATCGGCAAGGTAGGATCGACCACCTACAAGATCAATGAGATGTACAAGGCCAAGACCGGCCGCGATCTCGACGACACCAGCGCCCGCAACATGCAGGCCATGCTGGTTCTCGGCGAGGCGATCAACCGCGCCGGCTCGACCGATCCGGAAAAGATCCGGGACGCTTTGAGCAAGACCGATCTCAAGCCCGAGCAGCTGATGATGGGCTACAACGGGGTCAAGTTCGATCAGACCGGCCAGAACATCCTGGCCGCGACCTATCTGATCCAGCTCAAGAACAAGGCTTACAAGTTGGTCTGGCCGGACAAGGCAGCCGAGGTCAAGCTGGAATGGCCGATGAAGGGCTGGAAGTAGCAGGCAGGGTTTTTCCATGCGCCGGCAGTACGGGCTGCCGGCGCATCAATTGAGCGCGCCATGCTTCTCATACAGGTAATCGTCGGTGGTCTCCTGTTAGGGGCCATCTATGCGCTGTTCTCGGCGGGGCTGACCCTGATCTGGGGAATGATGAATTTCATCAATTTCGCCCATGGCGAGTTCGTCATGCTCGGCATGTATGTGGCGCTCATGGTGGTCACCTCGATTGGCGGCGGGCCTACGCTTTTCAGCTTCATCGCCGCCGGCCTACTCGCAACGCTTGGGATCGCGATCTATTTCGCGCTGATCCGGCATGTGATCCGCGGTCCGATGATGGCGCAGATCCTCTCGACCTTCGGGCTCGCGCTGCTGCTGCGCTATGCAGCGTTCTACGCGTTCTCGGCCAACATCGTGTCGCTGCCGCAGAACGCGTTCGGTATCTACAATATCCTCGGCATCCTGGTGCCGGGCACCCAACTTCTATCGGGCATCGTCGCGGTCGTGCTCACCATCGCGCTGCATCTCTTGCTGACGCGCAGTTTCGTCGGCAGCCGGCTGCTCGCGGTCGCCGAAGACCGCAACGCGGCGATGCTGATGGGCATACGGCCCGACCGCATGCAGGCGCTGGCCTGGGGGCTCGCGGCAGCGAGCGCCGGGATTGCCGGCTCGCTGATGGCAATGTCGTATCCTTGGTCGCCATCAGTCGGCGAGAGCTTTGGGCTGACGGCCTTCGTGGTGGTGACGCTGGGCGGCTTCGGTAGCGTGCCCGGCGCGCTTTATGCCGGGTTGATCATCGGCCTGTTGCAGGCGCTGTCGGCCTATTGGCTCGGGCCAATCTACAAGGACATCGTCGTCTACGCTCTGTTCGTCGCGCTGCTGTGGCTCCGCCCGCAGGGCCTGATGGGCAAAGCTTGAGGAGAGAACGCGTGAAAATCGGTCTTCCCGTTCTCGTCCTCGCGCTCGTCGTCTATCCCTTCGTTCTCAACGATCCCTTCTATCACGACATCGGCGTCGCCGTCCTGCTCGCGGCGATCTCCGCGTCGGCCTGGAACATCGTTGGCGGGTATGCCGGGCAGGTCTCGGTCGGCCACGGCATGTTCTTCGGCATCGGCGCCTATGTGCCGCTTCTGGCCTATCAGCATGGCGCGTGGCCGCCGGTGGTCGGCGTGCCGATCGGCATGGCACTCAGCGTGTTGCTCGCCGCCGCGATCGGCTACCCGACCTTCCGGCTGCGCGGGCATTATTTTAGCATGGCGACTATCGCGGTCGCCGAGCTGATCCGCATCTATGTCGGCACCGTCGACTATCTCGGTGCCGCCATCGGCCTGCAGGGGCCGGCCGTCGGCCGCGGCTGGTGGGACCTGACTTTTCGCGGCGAATTGCCCTACTACTACATTTTCCTCGGCGTGCTCGTGGTGGTGCTGTATTTGACCTTCGAGGTGCAGCGCAGCCGCTTCGGCTCCTACCTGCGCTCGATCCGCGCCAATGAGCGTGCCGCCGCGAGCCTCGGCGTGCCGGTGCGGCGGACAAAACTGAGAGCCTTGATGCTGAGTGCGGCCTTCACCTCGGTCGCCGGCTCGCTTTATTCGATCAAGACCGGCTTCATCGATCCCGAGAGCGGCTTTGGACTGCTCGTCTCGGTCCAAATGCTGATCACGGCGGCGCTTGGCGGCGCCGGCACGCTGTTCGGACCGCTGGTCGGTGCGCTGATCCTGGTGCCACTGCAGGCCGCGACCAATACCTGGTTCGGCGGCGGCGGCTCCGGCCTGACCTATATCCTCTATGGCGGCATGATCGTGCTGCTGGCGCGGTTCGAGCCAGGCGGGCTCTACGAGTTCTGGCATCGCCTCTCCAGTAGCTGGAAGGTGCGTCATGCTGCTTGAGGCCAAGGGCGTATCGAAAGCGTTCGGCAGCTTCTTTGCCGTGCGCAATGCAGACCTCAGCGTTGCCGAAGGCGAGATCATCGGCCTGATAGGGCCGAACGGTGCCGGCAAGTCGACCTTCTTCAACTGCCTCGCTGGCGACGCGGTACCGACCGGCGGCACCGTGACCTTCAACGGCGTCGACCTGACGCGAGCCTCGCCCGACATTCATGCCCGCGCCGGCATCGGCCGCACCTTTCAGGTGCCGGCGACTTTCGAGGACATGACGGTGCTGGAGAATGTCGTGGTCGGCGCCTATCTGCGCCACCCGCACCGCAACCAGGCCCGCGCGAAGGCGCTCGAAGTGCTCGATATCACGGGCCTGTCGAATGTCGCGCATCGGCGCGCGCGCGTGCTCGGCACGCCCGGCCGCAAGCGGCTGGAGATCGCACGCGTGCTGGCGTTGGAGCCGCGGCTGATGCTGCTCGACGAGGCGCTGGCGGGGCTCACGCCCGGCGAGATCCAGCGCGCGGTCGAATTGCTCCGCCGGATCCACAGCAGGGGCATCACGCTGGTGATCGTCGAGCACATCATGGAGGTGATCATGACGCTCGCCGAGCGCGTGATCGTGTTCAACCAGGGCCATGTGATCGCGCAAGGCAAGCCGGAGGAGGTGGTGAAGGATGAAGGCGTGATCCAGGCCTATCTCGGCCGCAACCACGGCAAGCGCAGGAGCGCTCGGTGACGGAACGGCTGAGCATCCGCAACCTCGAAGTGCGCTATGGTGACCTCATCGGCGTCGCCGATGTCTCGCTCGACGTGCCGCTCGGATCGGTCGTGGCGCTGGTCGGCTCCAACGGCGCCGGCAAGACCACGACGCTGAATGCGATCGCAGGCCTCGTGCCGCCGTCGGGTGGGGTGATCGAATGGCGCGGACAGGCGATTACGCGGCAGCCGGCTTATGCCGTGGTGAGTAAGGGCCTCGCACTCTCGCCGGAGGGCTGGCAGCTGTTCGTCTCGCAGACTGTCGAGCAGAATCTGCGTCTCGGCACGACGTCGCTGCGCGACCGTTCGCGCGCGGCACGGCTGTTCGAACGCGTTTATGCGCTGTTCCCGCGCCTTGCGGAGCGGCGCAACCAGTTCGCCGGCACGCTGTCGGGCGGCGAGCGGCAGATGCTGGCGGTCGGCCGCGCGCTGATGAGCGAGCCGGTCTTGCTGATGCTGGACGAGCCGAGCCTGGGGCTCGCGCCGGCGGTGGTCGAGACACTTTACGAGACGCTGCATCGCCTGCACGACGAGGGCCTGACCTTGCTGCTCGCCGAGCAGTCGCTGGAGCTCGCCTTCGATATTGCCGACTATGCCTATGTGCTGCAGACGGGCCGCACCGTGCTCGAAGGGCCGCCTTCCGAACTCGAGCAGAACGAGCAGGTGCAGGAAATCTATCTCGGTTTGGGCAAGGAAGGCGCGGCGAAGGGAGCTGGCACGTGAGCCTCGGATGGCTGGCAGATCAGCCCGCGCGCATGCGCCCGAGATTGACCGCTGCGCCACCGAGCGCGGCGCGGCGATCGACGACCGCGTGATGGAACTGCTCCAGCACCAGCTGATAAGCCGCCAGATCGGATTCCTCGATGACGCCGTCGTCAAAGTATGCCAGCGTCTCGCGCAGAATCTCGTCGGCCTCGTATTGCAGGGCATCGAGCTCCTCGATTGAATTGATCTTGCGCACCCGCGCGATGGCATCCACCAGCTTCTCACGATGCGCGACGTTCAGCTTGCGCTCGTCGCGGCGGATGAAGTGTCGCAGCGCCGCGGTGATCGAGCCCAGCAGCGAGAACAACAGCACCACGCCCCAGATGTAGTCGCTGTACTTGTCCATGAACGTGCGCTCGGTGCCGTCGATATAGGCGGCTGCGCCGGGATGCGCGGGCAG
>JBPYDO010000134.1:0-4862 GCA_051985755.1 Reyranella sp.
ATGCCGTTGCTGTAGCCGTGGCCGATATAGGCGTAGCCGCGATGCACCATGATCTGCACGCCGTCGCCCCGGCCGCCCTGGTCGCAGTGGCTGACGAACCTGATGTTGCGAGACGCCACCGGCTGCATGGCTACCCTTCCTGCGGTTTGTCGCTTTATCCGTCAGCGTGTCGGCGGTGCGATCACGTCGAGTGCCAGCCCCTTCGTCTCCTTGCTGATCTGCGTCACCGCGACGGCGGCGATGGCGAGAAGCACGGCGATGCCCGTCATCACATAGCCTAGCCCGTAGGCCTGCAGGATCGCGATGATGTAAAAGGAAACGGCAGTGCCAAGCCGGCCGCCACTCTGTGCCAGCCCGAAGCCCGAGGCGCGGGCGTTGGTGGGGAACACCTCCGAGGTGAAGATCTGCATCGAGTTGCCGGCGAGCTGGACGAAGAAGGTCATGAGGAAGCCTATGACCAGCACCATCATGTCCGACTGCGAGTAATAGAAGGCGATGGCGAACAGGGTGGCGAGAACGAAGGAAGCGAACGAGGTCGGGATGCGGCCGAAGCGCTCGAGAGCATACATCATGAACAGGCTGCTCAGCGGGAAGGCGAACTGCATGCCGAGGACGAAGGTCAGCGACTTGGTGATGGTGAAGCCGCGATCGGCGAGGATGTTCGGCAGCCAGCCGCCAAGCCCGAGCGCCGCGGTGAAGAAGGCGAAGAAGCAGATCATCGAGGCGATGATGCGCCGGCGGTACATGCGGAACACGACACCCATCGGGTCGCTGCGGATGTCGGCGACGGCGTCGGTAACGAGCTGCTCCTTGGGCCGGCCGAGGCCCATCTGCTCCAGAAGATCCAAGGCGCGATCGCCCTGCCCGTGGGTCACTAGCCAGCGCGGCGATTCCGGCATGCTGAAGCTGAACAGGAAGACGACCAGGCCGCCCACGCCGAGCACGATCCAGATGCCCCACCAGCCGATCGAATCGCGGAAGCCCAGCGCAAAGGCGGTGCCGATCGGCCAGACGCAAGCGCCGCCGATGAACTGCATGAAGGCGGTGATGCGGCCGCGGTTCGCCTTGGGCGCGAATTCGGCGGCGTAGGCGAAGCAGAGCGGCTGCGCCGCCCCAAAGCCGACGCCGGCGACGAAGCGACCGGCGGCCAGCCAGACGTAATTGGGCGACAGCGCCGCCAGGATGGTGGCGATGCTGTAGACCAGGACCGCCGCCTGGAATACCCGCTTGCGGCCGAACCGGTCAGTGAACTCGCCCTGGCCGGCGGCACCGATGAACAGCCCGATGAGCTGCGCCGTGCCGATCGCACCGATCTCGGCCGGCTTGGCGAAGCCAGAGCGGATCATGTCCGGCACCAGCGAGCCCAGGATGATGTAGTCGATGACGTCGAAGAAATAGGCGAAGGTGATGAGCGCGAGAACGCGGCGATGCAGGGGCCCGAGCTTGGCGTCGTCGAGCGTCGCGGCGACATAGGAGACGATCGATTGCGCCATGGCGGTTCTCCCCTCTCTCGTGCGTATCGTGCTACGCGCTGCGCGCTCCAGTCTTGGCCTTGAGCTCCTCGAGCTGCAGGCGCGCGCCGGCAATCATGCACGACAGGTCGGACGTCAGCATCACCATGTCGAAGCCGCGCTTCACCGCGCCTGACGCGAACGCAGCACTGGCGCAGTGCATGACGCACTTGATGCCGGCCTTGTGAGCGGCCGCCAGGATCTTGTCGCAGGTGGCGAGATGGAGCGGATCGGGGTTATCGCCGCGTGGCGCCAGCCCCAGGGCGAACGACAGGTCGGCCGGCCCGATATAGACCGCGTCGAGGCCGGGCGTGGCGCAGATGGCATCGAGGTTGGCGAGGCCCTCCTTTGTCTCGATCATGGCCATGACGACGATCTCGTCGTTGGCATTGGCCACGTAGTCGGCGCCGCCATACTGCACGGCGCGCACCGGCCCGTTGGAGCGCATGCCGACCGGCGGATAGCGGCAGGCGGCGACCGCCATCGCCGCTTCCTTGGCGGTGTTCACCAGCGGCACGATGATGCCGTAGGCGCCGAGATCGAGGGCCTTCATGATGGCCGCCGGATCGTTCCAGGCGACGCGCACCACCGGGACCGTGTCGGTCTGGGAGATTGCCTGCAGCATTGGCGCGACGTCGCGCATTTCAGAAGTGCCGTGCTGCAGGTCGACGCATAGGGCATCGAAGCCCTGTCGCGCCATGACCTCTGCGGTGAAGCCGTGGGAGACGGAGAGCCAGCCCAGTGTGGGGCATTTCCTGTCGCGCCACATCTGCTTGATCTTGTTCTGTCGCATGGCCGTCCCTCCAGTTTGTTCAGCGAACCCACGAACAACCGGATTGGGCCCGATCAAATGGCCTTTTTCAACACCCGCGAGGCTCAGGCGGTTACTTCCAGCCGCCTCAGGCCATGTGCGGTCCTGGTCCTCCGCTGGCCTCGAGCACGGCCGCGCGCCATTCCCGCTTGACGGGCAGGATCGGAGGCATTGGAGCGACATCGGGCTCCGCCGTGGGCGCCACGATCGAACTGATGTTCTCGGTCTGCGCTCCCCTGCGCATGAACAGATTGTAGATTAGCCATTGCGCGCGATGTCGCTTCCCGAGCAGCGGAAATCGGCTGGCGATCGAGGATGCCGAATAGAAATTCTCGAAGGCGCTTTCCATGCCGCTGCGCAGCTCAGGCCCCGACATCTGGGCCGGCCGGTAGACGACGTGGCCTTGATCGTACTTGGTCCAGTCGAAGGAAACGATGCGGTTCGCCTTCTTCATCTCGTACCAGGTGAGCGTCCCCGGATACGGAGTCAGCGCCGAATAGGCACAGGCATCATATTTTGCGTCGATGTTGAAGTTGACGGTGTTGTCGAAGACCGAGAGATCGTCGCTGTCGAAGCCAAACATGAACAAGCCGAACACCATGATTCCATAGGAGTGTACCTTCTCCACCAGTGCAGCGAAGGTGTCCGGCTGATTGACGTGCTTGTGCACGCTTTTGAGGGTCGCGCGCGAGATCGATTCGAAGCCGATACTCAGCATCGTGCAGCCGCTTTCGGCCGCGAGCTCCAGCATGCGATCATCCTGCGCAAGCTTGGAGGTGACGCCGGCCTGCCATTGGATGCCGCGTCCCTTCAATGCGCGCATTACTTCCTTCGGGCGTTCCGGCGTCCCGAAAAAGTCGGCGTCGTTGATCGAGATGATGCGGGCACCGCAGTTGTCGATCTCGTGCATCACCTCGTCGACCGGGCGATAGCGGAACTTGAGGCCGTTCATCAGCGGCTCGGCGCAAAACGTGCAGCCGTGGTGGCAGCCGCGCGAGGTCTGGACGAACGTGCGGTTCACGTAGCGATGCTTCTTCAGCAGGTCGTATCGCGGCATCGGCACACCGACCATCGGATGCAGCGCGTCCGACTTGTACGTTCCGCGCATCGAACCCTGTCGAAGATCCTCGAGCAATCTGGCGATCACCAGTTCGACTTCGCCGATAACGACGGCATCGCAATGCAGCAGCGCCTCTTGCGGCATGAAGCTGGGGTGCACGCCCCCCATGACGACCGGGATGCCCTTTGCGCGGAATTGGTCGGCGATTTCATAGCCACGATTGACATAACTCGTCATGGCGGAAATGCCGACGAGATCCGCTTTCAAGTCGAAGTCGATGGTCTCGATGTTCTCGTCCGTCAGCACCACCTCGTATTGATCGCGAGGAATGGAGGCGGCAACCGCCAGCAGGCCCGCCAAGGGAGAATAGAGTGCTCGATTGAAATAGAGCGGGCGGGTCGTGAGTGAATCCGTCTTCGGATTGATCAAGTGAATGATGCGAGTGCGCACGGTACCTCCCATAACTTGTCCCCGGCGACGCAACGGCACCGGCAGAAAGATGTTCCGTCGAGCATGACCGAATTGATGTGAATGCGCATGCCCCGATTTCAGCTCCTCGAGCGGGACGTGCTCGCCGGCGAGTGCTCGCGTCGCACACGCTTCCGTCACGGGCCAGCCCGGACGGATGCCTGAGGCGAGTCCTCCGGCATTCCGCCTGTGGACTCCCGGCGAAGGCGCGCTCCGCCGCCGCTGTGTTGGAAGTGATCGGCAAGAGAAAAGCGAGCCAAGGGGAAGGGGCAACTTCCCCAAGGCTCTGACCGCAACCCGAGACCCCCAGAAAGGAACCCGAACCACGGCTATAGCGGCGTACGAAGCGAGCCGGCCCAACGTGCCCAAGATTTGCCACAGACCCGCTTATTTCCCGAAATGCCCGAAAGGCGCACCGCGGCTTGCTTTCCATAGGCCCGCACAGCGGGCGCCGACGACCGCAGGACGATAGGGCGATTGCCGCCTATGCCTTGATGTCCAGAAGCCTGGCTGCCGTATCGCCCAGGATGCCGGCCTTTTGGGCGTCGCTCAGCCAGTCGCAGGCGAAGATATGATCGACCGGATGCGGCTGCCACGGATAAGGATTGTCGCTGCCCAAGACCAGCTGGCCGGCGCCGACCTGCGCCGTCAGATGTCGGATCGCCTCGGTCGTGAACACCAGCGAATCGAAATAAAGCTGCCTAAGGTATTCCGAAGGCTGCTTCTTCAAGGTGATCTTGGGATTGCAGCCACCCGGCGCCACCATGCAGGCATGGTCCAAGCGCTCGGCATAGGCAGGTAGATAGCCGCCGCCATGGGCGGCAATGATCTTCAAGCCGGGGAAGCGATCCAACGTTCCTTCGAAGATCAGGTGCGACAGGGCGATCGTGGTCTCGAGCGGATAGCCGATGCCGACCGGCAGCTGACCATTGCCGACGAAGCGCTTTTTCAGTTCGGGCACACCCTGCGGGTGAATGAAGAGCGGCACGCCGAGTTCCTCGGCTTTCGCCCA
>JBPYDO010000135.1:0-4532 GCA_051985755.1 Reyranella sp.
AGACGCCTGACGCGGAGCGTGTCCGGTTCAAGCTCAAGGAACCGTGGCCCGATTTCCTCACCTTCTACGGCAGCGCCACCGGCGCTGGCTGGGTCGTGCCGAAGAAATATCTCGAGAGGGTCGGGGACGACGGCTTCAAGAAGGCGCCAATCGGCGCCGGACCCTACAAGTTCGTCTCGTTCAAGCCCGGGGTCGAACTGGTGGTCGACGCCTTCGAGGGCTACTGGCGAAAGACACCCAGCATCAAGCGCATCGTGATGCGGAGCATCCCCGACGAGTCGACGCGGTTCGCCGCGCTGAAGCGCGGGGAGGTCGACGGCATCTATTGGGTCAGTGGCGAACTCGCCGAGGAATTGCAGCGTACACCAGGCCTCGCCCTCAAGGCGGTCAATACGGCGCCGTTCTGGGTCTATTTTCCGGAGCAGTGGGATCCGAAATCGCCGTGGCACGATGTGCGAACACGGCGGGCCTTGACTCTGGCGATCGACCGCAAGTCGATCAACCAAGCCATCACGTTCGGCTATTCGAAGTTGACCAACAACGCCTTCGTGCCACCCCACTTCGAATTCTACTGGCAGCCGCCGGAACCGGTCTACGACATCGCCGCGGCGAAGCGGTTGCTGGCGGAAGCAGGCCATGCCGCCGGCATCGATGCTGGCGCGTTCTACTGCGATGCTGCCTTCGCCAATGTTGGCGAGGCCATTGTCAACAACCTGCGTGAGGCTGGAATCCGCGCCAACCTGCGGCCGGTCGAGCGTGCCGCCTTCTTCAAGAGCTATTCCGAGAAGAAATATAACAAAGGATTAATCATGGGCGGGAGTGCTGCCTTCGGCAACGCCGCCACCCGCCTCGAAGCCTTTGTCGTCAAGGGCGGCGCTTACACCTACGGCAGCTACGCCGATATCGACGAGCTGTACCCGCAGCAGGCGGCCGAACTCGATCACAAGAAGCGCGAGGCGATCCTGCACAAAATGCAGCGGCTGGTGGACGAAAAGGTGATTGCTGCACCAATCTGGCAGTTGGCCGGTCTTGCCGGCGTCGGGCCGCGGCTCGGTGAGGCGACGATCGGATCGATGGGAGGCTACCCATGGCTGTCGCCATACGAGGACGTGACGCTGAAAGCTGGTTGATCGCGTGCAGATGATCCACAGCGTCCGGTTTCCGTCCGGCGTGGGTTGGCGACAGGTCCGGTATGGGCCAATATGGCGGCGCAAGAAGCGGTCAAGTGGTCACGTGACAAGTTGGTAAGGGCTTACGCTTAATCAACATCAAGCACGTGGAGGGGGCGATGACCCGCACTACCCGACGCCGCGCACTGCAACTGTCGACGGGCGGGCTGGCCGCCATCCTCGCCACCGGCCGCGCACCGGCTTTTGCCCAGGGGACGACGATCCACTGGGTCCGCGGCTCGGACTACGTGCCGGTCTCCGACCAGTTGGTCAGGACCAAGCTCAACGAGCAGGCGCAGAAGGATCTCGGCCTCAAGATCAACCTCGAGGGCGTCGACGGCCTGACGATCCCGGCGCGGGTCACCTCTTCGGTGCAATCCGGGAGTGGCCCCGACATCATCTGCGCGATCAACAACTGGGCACAGCTCTATGCCGACAGCGTCGCTGACGTCAGCGACGTCGCCGAGGAAATCGGCAAAGCGCAAGGCGGCTACTACGAAACGTCGAAAGCGATCGCCTACGACGGCAAGCGATGGCTGGCCGTGCCCAACACGATTGTCGGGCTGCAGATCGTCAACCGCACCTCGTGGTGGAAGGAAATCGGCCTGGACGCCGCGAAATATCCGAAGACCTGGGAAGACTGGCGCGCCGCCGGCAAGGCATTGAAGGCCAAGGGTCATCCGTTGGGCCAGACGCTCGGTCACGCCTTCGGCGACGCCAACGCCTTCTGGTATCCCTATCTGTGGTCGTGGGGCGGCAAAGAGGTCGAAGCCGACGGCAAGACGGTCGTGTTGAACAGCAAGGAGACGATTGAATCGGTCAAGTTCGCGGTCAGCTTGTGGAAGGAAGCTTTCGACGAGGGCGCCCTTGCCTGGGACGATTCGGGCAACAACCGCGCCTTCCTCGCCGGCACGATCAGCGCCACCAACAACGGCGCCTCGATCTACCTCGAAGCCAAAAAGAAGCCGGGCACCTATCTGACCGAGCGCGGCACGCCGCTAAAGGACGATTGCTTCCACACGGCGCTGCCCAAGGGGCCGGCCGGCCAGTTCAGCTACCACGTGCCGTTTGCCGACATGGTCATGGGCTACGGTAAGAATCAAAAGGCAGCCAAGGATTTTCTGCGCTGGTTCCACTCCGAACCGGTCTTCGACCAGTGGTTCGTCACCCAGCAGGGCTTCTCGGTCGGTCCCACCAAGATGTGGGAGAACCACAAGCTTTGGAAGGACGACCCGGTCATGGCGCCGTACCGCACCGCTGCCGAAAGCGGCCGTTTTGCCGGCTATGCCGGCCCGGCTGGCCGTAAGGCGGCCGAGGTCATTGCCAAATACCTGATCAGCGACATGTACGCCAAGGCAGTGCAGGGAATGCCGGTGGAACAGGCCGTCAAATCGACGCACGACGAATTGGTGAAGATCTACGCCTGAGCCGTCTCGCGGCCCCCACATCTTCCGGATCAGCGGGGCGGGCGCCTTCTCGGCGGGGCCCTCGTAGTCGAGTTTGAGGCGCACGCTGCGCGACACCAGCCTGTCGCGCAGCGCGTCCGTCATGACGCCACGCACGCGGCCGGCCGACAGCACGCGGTGGCGGCGGAGTGCGTCAGTCCGCACCCACGCCGTCCTGGAACCGCAACGGTATCGCTGGCCGGGTCGCCGCCTTTGCGGCACGGTCATGGAACGAAGCCGCTGGAGGGGATCGGCAGACATGTCTCTTGAACTCCTGATGCTGGGCAACGTGCCGGTGGCGCAGATGGTCGGGCAAGCGAAGCTCGCCGAAGCCAGTGGCTACGACACGTTGTGGGTCGCCGACGAGCGCTTCTATCGCGAGGTCTATTCGACGCTCGCGGTCCTTGCCCAGAACACTGAGCGCGTGAAGCTCGGCACCTGCGTCACCGATCCTTTTGCCCGACATCCCGCGCTGACCGCCATGGCGATAGCGACACTGGACGAGATCTCGAACCGGCGCGCCATCCTCGGTATCGGCGCCGGCATTTCGGGCTTCCCTGAATTGGGCATCGTGCGCAAGAAGCCGGCGGCGGCGATCCGGGAAATGATCGAGGTCGTCCGGGCGCTGCTCAAGGGCGAGGCGGTCGACTTTCATGGCGATGTTGTCGGCTTCAACAACGGCAAGCTGTCCTTCAAGCCGGTCCGCGCCGACATCCCGATCTGCGTGGCAAGTAACGGCCCGCTCGGCCAGCGCGTGACGGGCGGTGCCGCCGATGGGGCCATCATGGAAGGCTGCGGCAATGTCGAAGAGGTGCAGGCCTTCCGCGCCAACTTGGGCGAAGGCGCGCGGAGAAAGGGCCGGGATCCTTCTGCGGTCAAGGTGCTGCTGCGGCTCAACGCCTGCGTCTCGCCCGACGGCAGGAAAGCCCGCGACGGCCTGCGCCTCGGCATTGCCCGCATGCTGGCGGCGGGCCGGCTGAAATTCATGACGGCCGAGAAGCAGGGCCTGACCCTGTCGCCTGAGCAAATCGCCCCCTTTGCCCGGGTGCGCTACGCCGACGGGGCGGCGCCTTACAGGCCCTTGCTGCCGGCCATCACGGACCGGCACGTAGATGCGTTCACGCTCGCCGGATCGCCCGATGAGGTGGTCAAGCACATGAAAGACCTGAAAGCGGCCGGAGCCGACGGATTCATTGTCTTCCCCCTGCCGTGCGAAGGCACGACCGCGGAACAGACATTGGTCACGCTCGGCATGGAAGTCTGGCCGCGGGTGAAGTCATGAAGCACAACATCTCTCGCAGTTCAGGAGTCCGACATGCCCACGAGCCAACCGACTGTCGAACAGGATATTGCCGAGGTTAAACGCGTCCACGACGAGTGGTGGGCATCGAATGCCGATTTCGACGTTCCCCGCATGCGGGCGTGCTTCGCGTCGGGAGACAAGTTCCTGCAGTACAATCTCAATGGACACACCTATCGGTCGGTTGATGAACTGACCCAGTTGTGGGCGCTGATCGGCCAGAACTACGGCATCCCGGAACTGGAAGTCGTCGACATGCGGATCGAGGTGCGCGGCGACATGGCGTGGGTTTCCCACGAGGCCCTCATCCGCCGCGTCGCCAAGCCGGGCGGCCAACTTCCGTCAAGCGCCCTGCCGTCGACGACGTTCAGGGTGCGCGAGACCGAAGTGCTGCTGCGCGACGATGGCGCCGGAAATCCGGTCTGGAGGATCTGGCACCATCATTGTTCGGTGCACGCGCCTGACGATCAGATCCGGACGGGCTTCAAGGACTCCGTGCTGACCCGAAACAAGGCGCGCTGACATATGCGTATCGCTGTCAACGGCGTGGAGCTGTTTTTCGACGTGTACGGCTCCGGCCTCGCGGAGCGAGGCAACGAGCTGGTCGACAAGCCGGTG
>JBPYDO010000136.1:0-3924 GCA_051985755.1 Reyranella sp.
GCACGCCCGATATCGGGCGCGCCCACGAGCGGCTGACCAAGGCCGGCGTGGAGGTGAGTGCGCCGCGCGCCGGCCGGCGTCCGGGCACGCAGGTTTTCACGGTGCAGAGCCATACGGCGAACGTGCCGACCATCGTGATCGGTGGGTTGGGACGCTGGTAGTGCGCCGACTGCCGGTTCTTCTCCTGCTCGCGGTCGCTGCTTGCGCACAGAAGCCACAGGTCGCGACGGCGCCGGCAAGCCTGCCGCCGCTCGGCCCCTGCCCGGCCTCGTCGTGGAAACCCGAGGCGCCGCCGCCCACCGCCAGCGCCAAGGTCTCGATGGTGCTGCTCGCGGTGCAGGAGTGGTTCCGCTTCGGCCACGAGACCATCAGCTTCCTGAAATCCGGCACCGCCCACATCGAGCAGCGCGGCGTGCACGAGCGCGAGAGCGAAGCGCCCGAGCGAATCCGCGACTACTGGAAGAGCGTTAGCAAGCCAGAGCTCAGCGGTCTCGACGACGTTCCGTGGTCGGCGGCATTCATTTCCTGGGACATCGAAAGCGCCGGCGTGCCGCGCGACCAGTTCTGCCCCGATGCACGCCATACGATCTATATTGAGCGCCTGGTCGCACGTGCGCGCCAGCCGGGCGCCACGCTCATTCCCCGCCCCCTGAACGAGCGAGCGCCGCAGGTTGGCGACCTCTTGTGCGCTTCGCGCGACGGCGGCGGCACGACTCTGGAAAACCTCAATCGCGGTCCGGGGCACTGCGACATCGTGGTCGAGGTCCGGCCCGGCGAAGTGCATGCCATCGGCGGCAATGTCGACGACTCGGTGAGCCGCAGCATATTTCCACTGGACGGCCCGGGGTTTTTGTCGCCCATTGCCGGCCGTCAATTCTTCACCGTCGTCGAGAACAGACTGCCCTAGGACCAGAAATGCGGCTCTACGATTCCTATGACTACGTCATCATCGGCGCCGGCTCGGCCGGCAGCGCGATCGCCAATCGCCTGGCGGAGGACTACCGGCTGCGCATCCTGATCCTCGAAGCCGGACCGCCCGACAATTCGTTCATGCTGAAAATGCCGGCGGGGTTCGCCAGCCTTGGCGAAAACTCCCCCTTCAACTGGCGCTACGAGACCGTTCCACAGACGCATTGCAACAATCGGCGCATGTACTGGCCACGTGGCAAGACGCTCGGTGGCTCGTCGTCGATCAACGCCATGCTCTATGTGCGCGGCAATGCCTGGGACTACGACCATTGGCGCCAACTCGGCAACGAAGGCTGGAGCTACAGGGATGTGCTGCCCTTCTTCAAGAAGGCCGAAAACAACGAGCGCGGCGCGGATGAATTCCACGGCGCCGGCGGTCCGCTCAACGTCGCCGACCAGACCGACCCGTCGAAGCTGAACGAAGGGTTCCTGAAGGCCTGCGAGCAGGCGGGCCACAGGCGCGTGAAGGATTTCAACGGCGCCGACCAGGAAGGCGTCGGCTACTATCAGGTGACGCAAAAGAACCATCAGCGCTGGAGCACGGCGAGCGCCTACCTGCGCCCCGCCGTCGAGCGCAACAAGAACAACGTGCACGTCGTATCGGGGGCGCTGGTCGAACGGATCATCCTCGACAAGACGCGCGCCATGGGCGTGCGCTACGTGGTCAACGGCCGCGATGAGGTGGCGCGCACCGAGCGCGAGATCATCCTGTGCGGCGGCGTGGTGAACTCGCCCCAGCTCCTGATGCTGTCAGGCATCGGGCCGGCCGACCACATCAAGTCCGTCGGGCTCAGGCCGCTGCACGACCTCCCCGGTGTCGGCGGCAACCTGCAAGATCATCTCGATGCCGCGATCCTGCAATTCTGCAAGGCCTCGGGCGTGACCTATGACCGGGCCAATCAGCTGTGGTCTCTATTCAAGTATTGGAAAGACAAGAAGGGCCCCGGGACTTCGCCCATCGCCGAGACCGGCGGCTTCCTCAGCTCGCAGAGGGGGCTGGCAGCGCCCGACATTCAGCTGCACTTCCTGCCGGTGATGGTGGTCGATCACGGCCGCACCCGCCTGAAGAAGAACGGCTACAGCCTGCACGTCTGCAGCCTGCGGCCCGAAAGCAAAGGCACGATCCGGCTCGCCGGCAACGACCCCAAGCAGCATCCGCTGATCGACGCCAACTACCTCGCCGAGCGCAAGGACCTCGACACGCTGATCGCCGGAGTGAAGATGGGCCGCGAGATCTTCGCGCAGTCGGGGCTCGACCCCTACCGCGCCGACGAGTTCGCGCCGGGCTCGGCCGTCAAGACCGACGCCGAGCTGGAACATTGGATTCGTGCCAAGTGCGAGACGATTTACCATCCGGTCGGCAGCTGCAAGATGGGCCCGGCCAGCGATCGCATGGCGGTGGTCGACAACCAGTGCCTCGTCCATGGGCTGGAGGGTCTGCGCGTCGTCGATGCCTCGGTGATGCCGACCCTGATCGGCGGCAACACCAATGCGCCGACCATCATGATCGCTGAGCACGTTGCGGCCTACATCCAGGCCCAGCCCGGCTTCGAGAAGAGAGTGTGATAGGTGGCAGCATGAACGAGTTTGGCCGCGTGCTCAGGCGTTGGCGTCGTTTGCGCGGCGTCAAGCAGAGCCATGCGGCCCAGCTTTTTGGCGTCACGCAGGCGACGCTGTCGCGTTGGGAGCGCAGCTACCATCGAATTCCGCGACGGGTGACGGCTCAGCTCTCGCACCTCCTGGCCGCACCGCTCGATTCATCGGCCGACGCGGGCCTGCGCCGCCTGGTGGAGAGCTCCACCCTTCCCGTGCTGCTGATCTGCGATCTCACGCATCGCCTGTTGGCTGCGTCGCCGGCCCAGCTCGCCGGCTGGAAAGCCGACATCAGCCAGCTGCGTGGTGTGTCGCTATGGCGCTTCGCGACCGATGAAATCCGCGAAGCCGAAGGTCGGCTGGGCGAGCTCGGCTGGTACGACGAAGGTGCGGCGGAACTCAGCTTCTGGACCGGCGCCAACGGAGACCCGATCGTGCCAATTCCACCCGGCGTCCTGGTCTGGGAACGGCTGCAGCTTAGCGACGGTGCGCTGGCGCGACTCGTGACGACGTTTCCGCATCAACACTCGCACCAGCACTAGCGAATACTTTATTCGTGGGCGCCCTGCGCTCGCGTTCCTACCGTGCATCGCCATGGCGACATCGTGGGCACGCGTTGCCATCCTCTACGGGTTCGGCGTCCTTGCCGCCGGGCAGATCGGCGTCGCACCTCCTCTGATACCGTCCCTGCAACGCGATCTCGGCATGTCGCTGGCCGGTGCCAGCGTGGTCGTGTCGATCATGACCCTGGTCGGCGCCGTCCTCGGACTGCCCGCCGGCGGCTGGTCCGAGCGGATCGGCCATGCGCGCGCGCTTCGCGCTGGCCTGCTCATCATGGCGGCCGCCGCCCTGCTCGCCGCCCGGGCGAACGGCCCGAGCTTGCTGCTCGCGGCGCGCGCCGTGTCGGGCGTCGGCTACCTGCTGGTTGTCATCGCCAGCCCGTCGCTGATCGCTCTCGCCGCCGAGCCGCGGCATCAATCAGTTGCACTGTCGTTGTGGAGCACCTTCGTGCCCGTGGGAATTGCGCTTGCTGAATCGTCGTCCGCCGGCTTCCTCCAGCAAACGGGGTGGCGCCCCATCTTCGAGGCCGACGCCCTTGCACTCGGCGTCGCTACTCTCCTCGCCACCCTGGCCATTCCGACCTCAGCCTCTCGTCGGCAATTCACCCAAGATCTCCCCCGAGACCTGCTCAGGAGCTCGGCCTCGCTCGCCGCCACCTTTTTCTGCTTCGCCTGGCTCTTCCTGGCCGTAGCCGCCCTCTTGCCGGCCTATCTCGTCGAGCGACGCGGCCTCTCAGACGCCGCCGCGGGACGCCTGGTCGCCATCGTGACCTCGTTTGGCGTTCTGGGCAGCCTAGCGGCG
>JBPYDO010000137.1:0-21396 GCA_051985755.1 Reyranella sp.
GCGATCTAAGATCGGATGTAATGCCCACATATCGCTGATCGGCGGCAGATTCGCTTTGCAACAGATAGACATATCGCATCTAGCAGCCCTCCTCCGCCAAGGCTTCGGAGGGCATCCTGCTTCGCGCTTTGACTAGGAGCAAATCCTGCGAAGCGCCTTGCGCGAAGCAGGATGGTGGGCGCTGTAGGGATTGAACCTACGACCCCACCCGTGTGAAGGGTGTGCTCTCCCGCTGAGCTAAGCGCCCGGAAGGGGCGCGTATAGGGCCTGCCCGCGCAGGCGTCAACCGGCGGCGATTCGCCCAAGGGCCTGTGGCAAAGCATCGAAACGCTCGATGACGGCGTCGGCGCCCAACTCGCTGGCGGGCGTCTCGGTATATCCCCAGCTCACCAGCACGGCCGGCAGGCCAGCGCCGTGCGCCGCCTTAACGTCGTGCACCGAATCGCCGACCATGACGGCGCGATCGGGCGAGCCGCCCATCCGTTCGATCAGCATCAGGATGTGGCGCGGATCGGGCTTGCGTACCGGAAAGGTGTCGGCGCCGGCCACGGCGGCGATCGGCGGCATCAGTTTCAGGTGCTCGAGGATCATGCGCGAAGGCCGCTCGAACTTGTTGGTGGCCACGCCCTGCTTCAGCCCGAGGCTGGCGAAGCGCGCGACCACGGCGGCGACCCCGTCGAAGGCGACGGTGTGGCCCACCGGGTCGGCTTCGTAGTAGCGCACGAACTCGCGGGTGGCCGCGCTCAGGGCGTCGTCGTCGAGGGTCTTGCCGTACTTGGCGAAGGCCTTGCCCATGGTGACCTTGCTGCCCTGGCCCATGTAGTTGCGCACGTCGTCCTCGGTGACCGCCGGCAGGCCGTGGTCGGCCAGGACGCGGCTCACCGCCACCTGCATGTCCTTGGCGCTGTCGATCAGGGTGCCGTCGAGGTCGTAGATCACCATGTCGAAGCGGCTGGCGATGAGATTGTCGGCATTGGGGTGCATGGCGCAGTCCTTAGCACATCCGGCTTGCGGGACCGCTAGCCTCATGGCATCGGAGCGGCATGAAGTCGCCTATTGCCGTGGTCGTGCTGGCAGCGGGGGCCAGCACGCGCATGAAATCGGCAATTCCCAAGGTCCTGCATCCGCTGGCTGGCTGGCCGATGCTTCGCCACGTGCTGGCCAATGTAGCGGGGCTCAAGCCCGCCAAGGTCGTGGGCGTCGTGGCCCCGGGCGCGCGCGATGTCGCCGCGGCCTTCGCGCCCTATCGTACGGTCGTTCAGCGCAAGCCGCTCGGCACCGGCCATGCGACCAAGGCGGCGCTCGGCGCGCTCAAGGGGCATCGCGGGCCGGTGCTCGTGGTCTACGCCGATGCGCCTCTGGTCGAGACGAGCACCCTTTCCAGGCTGGTCGACGAGTGCCGGCGCCAAGGTGCGGCGGTCGGCGTGCTGGGATTCACGGCCCGGGATCCCTCGCCCTACGGCCGGCTGATCATGCGGCAGGGTGTGCTCGAAAAGATTGTCGAGAGCCGCGATGCCGACGACGGCGAGAAGGCGATTGACTTCTGCAATTCGGGCGTGATGTGCATCGACGGCACGCTGATCGCGGCACTGCTGGGCGGGATCGGCAACGACAACGCCAAGCGCGAGTTCTATCTGGTCGACGCGGTCGGCTTGGCGCGGGCGGCGGGCCATCGCGCCATCGCCGTCGAGGGCGAGGAGGCCGAGTTCCTGGGCGTCAACTCGCGCGCCGAGCTCGCCGCGGCGGAGAAGGCCTTGCAGCAGCGCTTGCGGGCTGCCGCGCTCGAAGCGGGCGTGAGCATGTCAGACCCCGACACGGTGTGGCTCGCCGCCGATACCAAATTCGCGAGCGACGTCACGATCGGTCCCAACGTGCGCTTCGGGCCGGGCGTCCAGGTGGCGACGGGAGTCGAGATCAAGGCGTTCTGCGACATCGAAGGCGCGCGGATTGGCAAGGGCGCCATCATCGGACCTTTCGCGCGCATCCGGCCGGGCTCCGACGTGGCCGAGGATGTCCATATCGGCAATTTCGTCGAACTCAAGGAGACCAGGATGCGGCGCGGCGCCAAGGCCAACCACCTGGCCTATCTGGGCGACAGCGACATCGGCGCCGACAGCAATATCGGTGCCGGCACCATCGCCGTGAACTACGACGGCTTCGGCAAGTGGCGCACGGTGATCGGCCACGACGCCTTCGTCGGCTCCAACACCTCCCTGGTCGCGCCGATCCGCATCGGCCGCGGCGCCAATGTGCCGGCGGGCAGCGTCATCACCGAGGACGTGCCGGCCGGCGCCGTGGCCTTCGGCCGGGCCCGCCAGGTGACAAAGAAGGGGCGCGCCGCCCCGCTTCGTGCGAAAATGAAGGCCCGCGCGGCCGCCGCCAAGCGAAGCAAGAAGAAGTAACCACCTCACAGCCTGTCCGGACGACCTCCCATGTGCGGCATCATCGGAATTATCGGCAAGGCTCCCGTCACGCCCTTGCTCGTCGAGGCGCTGAAGCGCCTGGAATATCGCGGCTACGATTCTGCCGGCGTGGCCACCCTGATGAACGGCCATATCGGCCGCCGCCGCGCCCAGGGCAAGCTCGCCAAGTTGGAGGCGAAGCTCCAGGCGCGGCCGCTCGCAGGCACCATCGGCATAGGTCACACACGCTGGGCGACACACGGCAAGCCGAGCGAGCGCAATGCCCATCCGATCGCGACCGACCGCGTGGCCATCGTGCACAACGGCATCATCGAGAACTTTCAGGAGCTGAAGGATGAGCTCCTGGCCGAAGGCCGCCACTTCGACAGCGACACCGACACCGAAGTCGTGGCGCAATTGCTGACCGCGTATCTCGAGCGCCAGCTGTCGCCCGAGGAAGCGATGGGCAAGGCGATGGAGCGGCTGCGCGGCGCCTTCGCCTTGGTGGCGCTGTTCAGCGGCCGCCACGATATCCTGATCGGCGCACGCCGCGGCAGCTCGCTGGCCGTGGGCTACGGCGATGGCGAGATGTATGTCGGCACGGACGCGCTGGCGCTGGCGCCCTTTACCAAGCGGGTCAGTTACCTCGAGGACGATGACTGGGTGGTGCTGAATGCCGAGGGCTGCACCGTCTACCAGGGCCGCACGCCGGTGAAGCGCGAGATCCGTCAAAGCGGAATCTCGGGCGCGATGATCGGCAAAGGCAATCACCGTCACTTCATGATTAAGGAGATCTACGAACAGCCGGCCGTGATCGGCGACACTCTGCATACCTATCTCGATCCGGCGACCCGCCGCGTGACGTTGCCGGCGCTGCCGTTCGACTGGACCAGGGTAAGCCGGATAACCATGACCGCATGCGGCACGGCCTGCTTTGCCTGTCAGGTGGCGAAATACTGGTTCGAGAAACTGGCGCGCCTGCCGGTCGAGGTCGAGGTCGCCTCGGAACTGCGCTATCGCGAGCCACCGCTGCCCGAGGGTGGCGTCTGCATCGCTGTTTCGCAGTCGGGCGAGACCATCGATACCCTGGCGGCGCTGCGCTACGCCAAGGCGCACAAGCAGACCATTCTTGCCGTCGTCAACGTGCCGGAAAGCGCTATCGCCCGCGAGTCAGACGCCGTCCTTCCGACCCTGGCTGGCCCGGAGATCGGTGTCGCCTCGACCAAGGCATTCACGACGCAGCTCGTGGTCCTGCTGACGGCGGCCATTGCGGCCGGCCGTGCGCGCGGCACGTTGAGCGAGGCCGACGAGGCGCGGATCGCCTATGCGCTGATCGAGCTGCCGGCGCGCATCAACGATGCGCTCAACAAGGAGGCCGACTATCGCCGCATTTCCGAGGACATCCTCGCCGAGGCACGCGATGTGCTCTACCTGGGACGCGGCTCCTGCTTCCCGATTGCTCTCGAAGGCGCGCTGAAGCTCAAGGAGATTTCCTACATACATGCCGAGGGCTATGCCGGCGGCGAGATGAAGCACGGGCCGATCGCGTTGATCGACGAACTGGTGCCCGTGGTCGTGGTGGCGCCGAGCGACGCGATCTTCGACAAGATCGCCTCGAACTTCGAGCAGGTGAAGGCACGCGGCGGCAAGCTGATCCTGATGAGCGACGCGGCCGGCGCGGCGCGGCTAGGCTCTCAGGCCGTGGCGACCATCGCCTTGCCGACGGTGGATCCCATCGTCGCGCCGATTCTCTACACCGTGCCGGTGCAGCTGCTCGCCTATCACACGGCGGTCGCCAAAGGCACCGACGTCGACCAGCCGCGCAACCTCGCCAAGAGCGTGACGGTCGAATAGCGGCCCGGCTGGCCAGCTGAGCCGCACCGGCGAATACTATTGATGCGACTGCGGCAGGCCGGGTGCCAGACCCGGCGGCGTGGCCTGCGGCGGCTGGACGGGCCTCGGTTGCGGCGCCGGCCGCGGTGGCGGCTGCGCCGGCTGCAACGTCTGAATGATCGCCTTCAACTTGGCCTGCTCGACTTCCTGCGCCTTCTTGAATTCTTCGGCGTTCAGGTAGTGATCCTTGTTGGTGTCCATCTCCTTGAACTGGTTGACGGCATGCGCGGTCAGCTCGACCCGATCGATCACGCCATCCTTGTTGGCATCGATCTCCTGGAACTTGCGCAGCGCCAGTTGCTTGCGCAGCTCGTAGGGCGGCAGGCCGCGGGCCTGCGGTCCGTCCGGCGGCCCCGCGGTCACGGTGAGGAATTCCTCGCGCGTGATCTTGCCGTCGCCGTTCTTGTCGATACCGTCAGCTTCCTTGAGCTGCATGTCGATGAATTCGCTGATCGTCATCAACCCCTGGCGCTTGCGCGCGTCGGCCTGCTGGCGCGCCAGCTCCTCGCGCTGCAGCTCGCGCGCCACGACCAGGCGCAACTCAGGCTCGGTGATCTGGTTGTTGCGATCCGTGTCGTACTGGTTGAATTCCGAATGGACGACCGCCTCGGCCTCGGCGCGATCGACGAAGCCATCGGCGTTGGTGTCGAGCGACTTGAACTCGGCGCGGGCGCGATTGCGCCGATCCTCGAGCGGCGGCACGCCCGGACCGTCCTTCGAGTAGGGCGGTTCGGCGACCTTGAGGAACTCCTCGAGCGACAGCTTGCCGTCATGATTGACGTCGAGCTGCTCGAACGTCCGCATACGGTATTTCACGAACTCTTCGCGCGTGATGTAGCCGCGGTGCGTCGTGTCGATCTCGTTGAACCAGACCGGCAGGGGCACCGCGGCGGGCTGCGGCGCGCCGGGCGTTGCGGACGATTGCGTCGGCGGCTTGGCGGGCTGCGTAGCCGGAGGCTTGGCGGGTTGGGCGGGAGGCTTGGCCGCGGGCGGCGGGGTCTGGGCGATGGCCGGAAAGGCAAAAGCGACGGCAGCGAGAACGATTGAGCCAAAGATGCGTGTCATCGGGGGCGGGCTGGCGGTCGGAGAGGGGGAATTCGTATCGGCGTCGGCGAGGGGTCTGTCAATGGAGGGGGCCGGCAATGTTGGCCCAAGGGGCCGTCCTGCGACGCAATTGCGCCAAAGGCCCCGCGCACTGCCATTTGAGTTGCTTCGCCCCCCGGGATCAGCCATCGTGCCATGTGCGCCGGCCTCGCAGAAAGGTCGCAAGTATTTGGGAGGCAAGGGTAATTTCGCGGTATTAGCGTGTTGATTGCGCGACTGCGGAACCAGCTGAGGCATGGCAGAACCGTCTTCACCCAGCGGACCACCGCTGCTGAGCGTGCGCAATGTGTCTGTCCGATTTGGCGGTATCGTGGCGCTGGACGGCGTGACGTTCGACGTCTTCAAGGGCCAGATCGCCGGCTTGATCGGGCCCAACGGCGCCGGGAAGACGACGCTCTTCAACTGTCTTAGCCGGCTCTACACGCCCAACGGCGGCGACGTGCTGTTCGAGGGCCAGTCGATCCTCAACCGGCCGCGCCATGACATTCCCCATATCGGCATCGGCCGAACCTTCCAGAACGTCGCCTTGTTCGACCGCATGTCGGTGCTCGACAACGTCAAGGTGGGCTGCCACAGCCGCAGCTCGACCAGCTTCTTCGACAATGCGGTGCGCCTGCCCAAGGTCGCCGTCGAGGAAACGCACATCGAGGCGCGGGCCAAGGAGCTGATCGAGTTCATGGATCTGGTCCCCTTCACCCATGCCCCCGCCGGCCCTTTGCCCTTCCCGATCCGCAAGCGCGTCGAGCTGGCGCGGGCGTTGGCCTCGAGCCCCAAGCTCCTGTTGCTCGACGAGCCGGCCGCCGGCCTTAATCACGACGAAATCGAGGTATTGAAAGGCCAGATCCGGCGCGTTCGCGACATGCAGCACGTCACCGTTCTTCTGGTCGAGCATCACATGAGCCTGGTGATGTCGGTTTCAGACAAGGTCGTGGCCATCGACTTCGGCCGCAAGATCGCCGACGGCACACCGTCGGAAGTGCAGCGCGATCCGGAAGTGATCCGTGCCTACCTGGGGACCTCGTGATGGACCCGCTGCTGTCGGTCAAGGGCCTCAAGGCATACTACGGCCAGACGCAGTCGTTGTACGACGTCGGCTTCGAGATTCCCCCGGGCGGCATCACCACGCTGCTCGGCGCCAACGGCGCCGGCAAGACCACGACGCTGCGCGCCATCTGCAACATGGTTCGGGCCGACGGCGACGTCCGCTTCGAGGGCAAGCCGATCCACAAACTGCCGACCGAGGAGATCGTGCGGCTCAGGATCGCGCACGTCCCGGAAGGCCGCGGCACCTTTACTGCGCTCACGGTGGAGGAGAACCTGCGCATCGCGGCCTACACGCGCCGCGACAAAGAGGGCGTGAAGCAGGAGCTCGATCGGGTGTTCAGCTACTTTCCGCGGCTCAAGGAGCGGCTGCAGCAGCAGGCCGGCACGTTGAGCGGCGGCGAGCAGCAGATGCTGGCGATCGCCCGCGCGCTGATGTTGAAGCCGCGCCTGATGCTGCTCGACGAGCCGTCGTTCGGCCTGGCCCCGCTGGTCGTGGTCGAGATCTTCCATATCATGCGGCGGATCAATGAAGAGGAGAAGGTGAGCATGCTGCTGGTCGAGCAGAACGCCGCCCTCGCGCTCGAACTCGCAAGCCACGCCTACGTGCTGGAGACCGGTCGGGTCGTGATGTCGGGCCCGTCATCGGTGGTCAAGGACGACGAGAACGTCCGCAAGTCCTACCTCGGCTATTGAGGCGAGAATGGAACAATTCCTCGAGCAGCTTGCTTCCGGCCTGGCCAACGGCGCGATCTATGCCTGCGTCGCGCTGGCGCTGGTGATGATCTACGTCTCGACCGACCACATAAACTTCGCGCAGGGCGAGATGGCGATGTTCAGCACCTACATCAGCTGGCAGCTGATGTCGTGGGGGATGCACTTCTGGGTCGCCTTCCTGGTCTCGGTGGCGGTGTCCTTCGTGCTGGGCGTCACGATCGAGCGGGTCATCTTGCGACCATTGCACGGGGCGCCCGTGCTCTCGGTCGTCGTGGTGTTCATCGGTCTGCTGGCGATCTGCAATTCGATGGCGGGCGCCATCTGGAGCTACCTGATCAAGGAATATCCGACGCCGTTTCCCAAAGCGACCTTCGGCATCGCCGGCATCATCGGTCCGCATCAGCTGGGCGTCGTGATCGTCACCCTGGTGGTGCTGAGCCTGCTGTTCATGTTCTTCCGCTATACGCCGCTCGGGCTCGCCATGCGCGCGGCGGCCCTGAATCCGCAGATGGCTCGCCTCGTCGGCGTGCGCGTCGACTGGATGCTGGCGCTGGGCTGGGGGCTGGCCGCAGCCGTCGGCTCCGTCGCCGGCATCATGGTGGCGCACATCGTCTATCTCGACCCCAACATGATGGGCGGCATCCTGCTCTATGCCTTCGCCTCGGCGCTGATCGGCGGGATCGGCAACCCCGGCGGCGCGGTGGTCGGCGGCTTTATCGTCGGCGTGCTCGAGAATATGGTGGCCTACACCGGCAACCAGATCGAGAAGCTGACCGGCGTCTACATCATCGGCAACGGCGAAAAGCTCACTGTGGCGTTGATCATCGTCATCTTTGTGCTCACTCTTAAGCCCGCCGGCCTGTTCGGGCGGGTCGTCATCAAGAGGGTCTGACATGCAGGTGTTGCCCAGGAACCGGTGGCTGATCGTCCTGATCGTGCTGGCGTTCGTGGTGCCGCTGCTGCGGCCGGTGCTGCCCGACGTCATCTCGAACTACCGGTTGTTCCTGGTCAGCACCATGATGATCGCCTCGATCGCGGTCCTCGGGCTCAACCTCTTGACCGGCTTCAACGGGCAGATCTCGCTCGGCCACAGCGCGTTCTACGCGGTCGGCGCCTACACGGCCGCCATCCTGATGGACAAGCTCGACATGCCGTACTACGCGACCTTGCCCATCGCGGCGATGGTGTCGTTCGTGGTCGGCTATCTGTTCGGCCTGCCGGCGCTCAAGCTCGAGGGGCACTACCTTGCGCTGGCGACCTTCGCGCTCGCCCTCTCGGTGCCGCAGATCCTGAAGTACAAGTGGCTCGAAGACCTGACCGGCGGCGTGCAGGGCATCGTGCTCTCCAAGCCCGAGGTGCCGTTCGGCCTGCCGATAACGGAAGACCAGTGGCTCTACTACTACGTCCTGATCGTCATGCTGGTGCTGTACTGGGCAGCCGCCAACATACTGGACAGTCGCAGCGGCCGCGCCATGAAGGCGATCCGCGACTATCACATCGCTGCAGACACGATGGGCATCGACACTTCCCTGTACAAGACGGTGACCTTCGGCATCAGCGCCGCCTACACTGGCATCGCGGGCGCGCTCTCGGCCTCCGCGATCGCCTTCGTGGCGCCCGACAGCTTCAGCTTCTTCCTATCGATCAAGTTCCTGATCGGCCTGGTCGTGGGCGGCGTCGGCTCGCTGGCGGGTTCGGTGGTCGGCGGCATATTCTACGTGCTGGTGGACAACTCCGCGCAGGCACTCTCGACCTTCGTCAAGAACGATCTCGGGCTGCAGTTCGACCTGTCGGCCTACACTGTCTTCGGCATCCTGCTGATCATCCTGATGTATCTGATGCCGATGGGCATCGCCGGCGGCGTCTATATCGCCATTCGGCGGTTGCGGCGCCTCTGAGTTCGCGTTTTCTTTCTTAGGGTTTGAGGAGAGTCGATGGGTTGATTCCCAACAGGGAGCTGAACATGAACAAGACCAGCAGACGTACTTTCGTGGCCGGCGCTTCGGCGGCTGCGATCATTTCGAGTAGTCGCGCAGCGTTCTCTCAGAAGAAGTACGACGTCGGGGCGAGTGACACCGAGATCAAGCTCGGCCACACCAACCCCTACAGTGGGCCGCTGTCTTCTTACAGCATCATCGGCAAGTCGCATCAGGCCTACTGGAAGATGGTCAACGACAAGGGCGGCATCAACGGCCGCAAAATCAACTTCATCAGCTACGACGACGGCTACACGCCGCCCAAGACGGTCGAGATGGTGCGCAAGCTCGTGGAAGAGGACAAGGTCTTCGCCTGCTTCAACACGCTCGGCACGCCATGCAACACGGCGATCCACAAGTACATGAACCAGAAGAAGGTGCCGCAGCTCTACGTCGCCACCGGCGCCTCGAAGTGGGGCGATCCCAAACACTTCCCGTGGACGATGGGCTTCCAGCCCGACTACCACACCGAGGGCGTGATCTACGCCAAGCACATCCTGGCCAACGTCAAGGATGCCAAGATCGGCGTGCTCTACCAGAACGACGATTACGGCAAGGACTACTTCAACGGCATGAAGGATGGGCTCGGCAAGGACGCCAACCGAATCGTCAAGGCCGTCACCTACGAGCCGACCGATCCGACCGTCGAGAGTCAGGTCATCCAGCTCAAGGATTCGGGCGCCAACGTTTTCTACAACGTCTCGGTCCCGAAATTTGCGGCTCAGTCCATGCGCAAGGCGGCTGAAATCAACTGGAAGCCCACGCAGTACCTTAACAATGTGGCCGCCAGCGTCGCGGTGACAATGAAGCCGGCCGGCTTCGAGAACGTGCAGGGCGTCATCACCGCAGCCTGGCTGAAGGATCCCACCGACAAGCAGTGGGACAATGCGGACGACATGAAGGAATGGCGCGCCTACATGGCCAAGAACATGCCGGACGCCAATACCAGCGACGGCAACTATATCTACGCCTATGCCGTGGCCACCCTCATGGCGGAGACGCTGAAGCGATGCGGCGACAACCTCACGCGCGCGAACCTGATGAAGCAGGCGGCGAGCTTCCATCAGTTCAAGCTGCCCGGCCCCTTGCCCGGCATCACGGTCTCGACCAGCGCCACCGACTTCTATCCGGTTCAGGCCGTGCAGCTTCAGAGCTTCAAGGGCGACACCTGGAGCCTGTTCGGCGACGTCATGCACAACGAAAGCAGCTAGTCCGACACCGGACCAGCCAGTTTCGTGCAGCGGGCCGCCGGGTTTCTGGCGGCCCGCTTTTTTCTGGCTTTGCGCCGTTTTCGGGGGAAAGTTGCCGGGCCAGTAAACACAGGAGGAAAGCGTTGAAGTCGAATAGGCGTAGGTTCATCGGCGGCGTGTCGGCCGCCGCTTTGTTGTCTGGTTCAAGGACGGCGTTCGCGCAGAAGAAATACGACAATGGGGCGAGTGACACCGAGATCAAGATCGGCCACACAAACCCCTATAGCGGTCCGGCCTCGTCGTACGGCGTGATCGGCAAGACGATCCAGGCCTACTGGAAGAGCGTCAACGAGGCGGGCGGCATCAACGGCCGCAAGATCAACTTCATCTCATACGACGACGGCTATACGCCGCCCAAGACCGTCGAGATGGTGCGCAAGCTCGTGGAAGAGGACAAGGTCCTGGCCTGCTTCAACACGCTCGGCACACCGTGCAACACGGCGATCCACAAGTACATGAACCAGAAGAAGGTGCCGCAGCTCTACGTCGCCACCGGTGCTTCGAAGTGGGGCGATCCCAAACACTTCCCGTGGACGATGGGCTTCCAGCCCGACTACCGCACCGAAGGTGTGATCTACGCCAAGCACATCCTGGCCAATATCAAGGACGCCAAGATCGGCGTGCTGATGCAGAACGACGACTACGGCAAGGACTACTTCAACGGCTTCAAGGAAGGGCTCGGCAAGGACGCCGGCCGGATCGTCAAGCACGTGACCTATGAGACGACCGATCCGACGGTAGAGAGCCAGGTCATCCAGCTCAAGGATTCGGGCGCCAACGTCTTCTTCAATATCGCCATCCCGAAGTTCGCCGCCCAAGCGATGCGCAAGGCCGGCGACGTCGGCTGGAAGCCGGCGACCTACCTCAACAACGTCTCCTCGAGCGTTGCGGCCTGCATGAAGCCCGCCGGCTTCGAGAACGTGCAGGGCGTCGTCACCGCGCAATACCTGATGGATCCGACCGACAAGCAGTGGGCCGACCATCCCGACATGAAGTTGTGGACGGAGTGGATGACCAAACACAATCCCGGCGCCAGCCTGCAGGATGCGTCGAATGTCTTCGCCTATTCAGTGTCGTTCCTGATGCACGAGACCCTGAAGAAGTGCGGCGACAACCTGACACGCGAGAACCTGATGAAGCAGGCGGCGAGCCATCACCAGCTCAAGGTGCCGTTGCTGCTGCCAGGTATCACCGTCAGCACCAGTCCGACCGACTACTATCCGATCCAGGCCGTGCAGCTGTCGCGGTTCAAGGGCGAGACCTGGGAACTGTTCGGCGACGTCATGCACGCCGAAAGCAGCTGAACGCGGGCGAAACCGGCTCTATCGCGAAGCGGGCCGCCGGTCTTCCGGCGGCCCTCTTTTGTGCCGATCTCCCATTGCGGTTTTTGCGGAAGGGTGGTGCGCAGCGCCGAAAGGGGCTAGCGATCGGCGCGGTTCGGCGGTGCCGGCTGGCGGCGCAGGGCCTGCCGGCATTCGGCTGTGTTGATCTTGCCGTCGTGGTCGAGATCGCAACGCCGGAAATTGCGCTCGGCCTGGGCCATGAACTCGGCCTTGCTCACGAAGCCGTCCTTGTCGCTATCGAGACGCTGGAAGTAGGCATTCTGGCGCTGCCTTTGCCGGTCGGTCGGCAGCACGTTGCCCGGCGCCGCCGGCGTGCGGGCGAACAACTCGTCCTGGCTGAGCTTGCCGTCATGGTCGGTGTCGAGCTCCTTGAAGCGAGCCTCCTGGCCGGCCAACCACTCGTCGTGGTCGACCCAGCCGTCGCCATTGGCGTCATAGCGCATGACGCCGGTGGTGGCGCGGGCCGGCTTGGCGGGCGACTGGGCCGGCGGCGGGTTGGCCGCGGCCGGCGTGTCGGGCGCCGCGGCGGCGATGCCCGGGACGGCAAGGGCGGGGGCGATGAGGGCGAGAGCGGCAAGTGTCGGGACGAGCTTCAGCATGGCGTTTGTCCTATGGTTGTATCAGGACCCGGAAAAACACGCTCCGGTTCCCTTACCCGCGGCTCTAGGCGCCGATATAGTCGGCGGCTGGACGAAAATGTGACCGTGTTGAGGTTTCGTTCCATTTTCTAGCGTCGGTTGTGGAGTTCGGCCATGGCATATGACTACGACCTCTTTGTTATCGGCGCCGGCTCAGGCGGCGTGCGCGCCTCGCGTATCGCCGCCGGCTACGGCGCGCGGGTGGGGGTCTGCGAGGATTACCGCGTCGGCGGCACCTGCGTGATCCGCGGCTGCGTGCCGAAGAAGCTCCTGGTCTATGGCTCGAAGTTCGCCCACGAGTTCGAGGACGCCGCAGCCTACGGCTGGAGCTTGAGCGAAGTCGGGCACTCCTGGGCGACCCTGCGCGACAACGTCCAGAGGGAGGTCGACCGGCTGAACGGCGTCTACATCCGTCTGCTCGAAGGCGCTGGGGTGAAGATCCACATGGGCCGTGGCCGCCTGCTCGATCGGCACACGGTAGGCATCGGCGACGCCACGTTCACCGCCGACAGGATCCTGATCGCATCGGGCGGCCACCCCGAGGTGCCGGCGATTCCGGGCCGGGAATTCGCCATCACCTCGAACGAGGCTTTCCACATTCCCGACCCGCTGCCCAAGCGCATCACGATCGTCGGCGGCGGCTACATCGCCGTCGAGTTCGCCGGCATCTTCAACGGGCTCGGCGTCGAGGTCGACCTGGTCATCCGGCGCGACCGCGTGCTGCGCGGCTTCGACGAGGAGTGCCGCACCTTCGTGCACGAGGCGCTGAAGGCGAGCGGCATCAAGATCCGTTCCGAAACGCAGATCCTGCGCATCGAGGCGACCAACGGGAAGGCGCCGTACAAACTGCACACGCAGCTCGGCGGCATGTTGGAGACCGACCTGGTGATGTATGCCACCGGACGCGTGCCCAATACGTCCGGCATGGGGCTCGAGAAGGCTGGCGTGCAGCTCGACAAGGTGGGCGCCGTGGCGGTCGATGAGTGGTCGCGTTCGACGGCCGAGAACATCTGGGCAGTGGGCGACGTCACCGATCGCATTGCGCTCACGCCAGTGGCGCTGATGGAGGGCCATTGCTTCGCCGACACCGAGTTTGGCGACAAGCCGCGCAAGCCCGACCATCGCAACGTGCCGTCGGCGGTGTTCTGCCAGCCCGAGCTCGCCAATGTCGGCCTGACGGAAGAGGAGGCGCGGCGGACGCTCGGCGAGTTGCGCATCTACGCTTCCGCCTTCACGCCGATGAAATACACGCTCTCGGGTCGGCGCCAGCGCACCTTCATGAAGCTCATCGTCGAAGCCGCCACCGACAAGGTCGTCGGCGTCCACATGGTGGGGGACGATGCGGCCGAGCTGGTCCAGGGACTGGCGGTCGCGGTCAAGGCCGGAGCGACCAAGGCTCAGTTCGACGCCACCGTGGGCATCCACCCCACGGCAGGCGAGGAGTTCGTCACCCTGCGCACGGCGCGGCCGGAACCGGCCGGCAAGCGGGCGGCCGCCGAGTGACTGGCCGTGCTGGTCATCCCGAGCACTTGCGAGGCATCTGAACGATAGGATCCCTCGCTAGGGCTCGGGACGGCGGCCGCGGGCCGCCGCTAGCCTTTTATCCACAGCGCGTATAGGTTCACCCACCCTGACGGCCGCCCGGTCGCCAGGGCTCAGGAGGCAAGAGATGACCGCGATTCAAGGCCCGTCCGGTGCGGCCGCGAGAGCGCAGTCCCGCAGTTCGAGCGCCGCCGACTGGACGCCGACCAGCTGGCGTAACCGGCCGGCCCAGCAGATGCCGGTCTATCCCGACGCCGCGGCCGTTGCCGGCGCCGAGGCACGGCTGCGCCGTTATCCGCCCCTGGTCTTTGCCGGCGAGGCGCGCAAGCTCAAGGCGGCCCTCGCCAAGGTCGCGGCCGGTGAAGCCTTCCTGCTGCAGGGCGGCGACTGTGCCGAGAGCTTCGTCGACTTCACCGCCAACAACATCCGCGACACCTTCCGCGTTCTGCTGCAGATGGCTGTGGTGCTGACCTACGGCGCCGGCGTGCCCGTGGTGAAGGTCGGCCGCATGGCCGGCCAGTTCGCCAAGCCGCGTTCGTCCGCCGTCGAGAAGCAGGGCAATGTCGAATTGCCATCCTATCGCGGCGACAACGTCAACGGTTTCGAGTTCACCGCCGACGCGCGCCGGCCCGACCCCGAG
This sequence comes from Reyranella sp., assembly GCA_051985755.1. Classification (GTDB taxonomy): domain Bacteria; phylum Pseudomonadota; class Alphaproteobacteria; order Reyranellales; family Reyranellaceae; genus Reyranella. The sequence continues at coordinate 14,547 of JBPYDO010000137.1, forward strand.
CGCATGGTGCAGGCCTACAACCAGTCGGCAGCGACGCTCAACCTGCTGCGCGCCTTCGCCCAGGGCGGCTATGCCGACCTGCACGAGGTCAATCGCTGGAATCTGGATTTCGTGCGCAATTCACCGGCCTCGGCGCGATATGAGGATCTGGCGGCGCGGCTCGACGAAACGCTGAACTTCATGGCTGCCTGCGGGCTCAATTCCTCGACCACCCCGCAGATCGCCGAGACCGACTTCTTCACCAGCCACGAGGCGCTGCTGCTTCACTATGAGGAGGCGCTGACCCGCGTCGATTCCACGTCGGGCGACTGGTACGACTGCTCGGCTCACTTGGTCTGGATAGGGGATAGAACCCGCCAGCCCGACGGGGCCCACGTCGAGTTCATGCGCGGCGTACGCAACCCGATCGGCTTCAAGTGTGGCCCGAGCCTGACGGTCGACGACACGCTTCGCCTGATCGACGCCCTCAATCCGGCCAACGAGCCCGGCCGCATCGTGATGATCGTGCGCATGGGAGCCGACAAGGTGGCTGAGAAGCTGCCGCCGCTGGTGCGGGCCGTGAAGAAGGCAGGACGCTGCGTCGTGTGGTCGTGCGATCCGATGCACGGCAACACGGTGACCGCGGCCAATGGCAAGAAGACGCGCCACTTCGACGCGATCCTGAGCGAGGTCAAAGAGTTCTTCGCGGTCCATCGCGCCGAGGGCACGCATGCCGGCGGCGTGCATTTCGAGATGACCGGCCAGGAAGTCACCGAGTGCATCGGCGGCGCGGTCGACATGAAGGTCGACAATCTCGCCGAGCGCTACGAGACCCAGTGCGATCCCCGGCTCAACGCCAGCCAGGCCCTGGAACTCGCCTTCCTGCTCGCCGAGCAGCTCAAGGCCGAGCGCCTGTCGGTGCAGCGGGCGCGACCGGCAATCTGACCGCCGGCCCGGGCCATGACCCATCCCGACAACGGCGAGATCGAGCGCTATACCGATCACTACTTCAACCGCACCAAGCAGGTGATCGGCAAGTTCGGCGACAGCCGCGTCACCTACGCCATCTTCATGCGCCGGCCGGTCGTGTTCGCCCCGAAGATGGCGCTCGATTGGCTGGCGGAGACCGGCCGTTCACGCAACACCGCGATCGAAGTCGACCAGCGCTACCGCGAGGGCAAGTGGGTCGGCGCCGGCGAACCGATGATGTACATCACCGGCTCGTTTTTTCATCTCGTCGACCTCGAGACCATCTTCCTGCAGAAGCTGGGGCCGGCCTGCGTCGCCGCCTACAATGCCTGGACGATGTGCGCCGACATGCCAAAGACCGCCTTTCTGGCGATGGATGCACGCCATTGCGCCGGCCAGGAGATGGCCGAGATGATGGCATATGCGGCCTCGGTCGGCTCGGCGCGCGCCAAGCGCAAGGTTGGCGCCGTGGGCTTCGTCGGCAATGCGACCCACGCCACGGCGCACTTCTTCGGCCGCGATCAGGGGCTCGGCACCATGCCGCATGCCCTGATCGGCTATGCCGGCTCGACGGTGCGCGCCGCCGAGATGTTCGCCGAGACCTTCCCCGGCGAGCCGATGACGGTGCTGATCGACTACTTCGCGCGCGAAGTCTCCGATTCGCTCGAAGTCTGCCGGCGTTTTCCCGAGCTCGCCGGCCGAGGAATGCTGTCCTTCCGCCTCGACACGACGGGCGGCCGCTACATCGAGGGCCTCGATCCCGCCTCGTCCTACGCGGTGCTGGAGCGCTTTGCGCCGCAGTCGATCCGCGGCTACCGCAGCGAGGAGGAGTTGCGCTACCTGGTCGGCACGGGGGTGTCGGCGGCGGCGATCTTTCACCTGCGCGCCGAGCTCGATCGCGCGGGCTTCAAGGCCGTCAAGATCGTCGCCTCGTCGGGCTTCGGACCGGCCAAGTGCCGCATCATGGCCGAGGCCAGCGCACCGATCGACGTGGTCGGCTCGGGCTCCTTCCTGCCGTCGAACTGGACGGAGACCTACGCCACTGCCGACATCGTCGAATATGACGGCGAGAAGCGGGTGAAGGTCGGCCGCGAATTCCTGCACCGCGGCCGCGATGGCCAGGCGCGACCCGCCCTTTGAGCGTCGGCGAGGAAGCGCATCGAGCAGCGTCGCGCGGAATCGACCGTAGCTTCGATCCGCTCTTCCAGGGCATCGGCTGCCGCCAGGCACGCGCCGTGCTCTCGCGGTCCAGCGCTCCCGAGGGAAGGATTATTCGGCGGCGGCGCGCCTTCCGAGCCCGAGGTCCCGCCAAACATCCTGCAGTGCGCCGATCAGCCGGCCGATATCTTCGTCGGAATGCAGCGGTGTGGGCGTCAGACGCAGCCGCTCGGTGCCACGCGGCACCGTCGGAAAGTTGATCGGCTGCACATAGATCGAATGGCGATCCAGCAAAAGGTCGCTGGCCCGCTTGCAGAGGGCCGCGTCGCCTACCGCTACCGGCACGATATGCGTGACCGATGGCATGACCGGCAGGCCGGCCGCTGCCAGCCGCCGCTTCAAGGTGGCGGCGCGCTCCTGGTGGCGCCGGCGCAACTCCGAATGGGCGCTGACGTAGCGGATGCTGGCGAGCGCCGCGCCGGCAATGGCGGGCGGCAACGAGGTGGAAAAGATGAAGCCAGAGCCGCAGGAGCGGATGAAATCGACGGTCGCCCCTGTCGCGGCGATGTAGCCGCCGACCACGCCGAACGCCTTGGCAAGCGTGCCCTGCACGATGTCGACCTTGTCGAGGGCACCGTCGCGCTCGGCAACGCCGGCGCCACGCTCGCCATACAGGCCGACGGCATGGACCTCGTCGAGATAGGCGAGGCCGCCATAGCGGTGGGCGAGATCGCAGATCTCGCCGATCCGCGCCACGTCGCCATCCATTGAATAGACCGATTCGAAGGCCACGATCTTGGGTGTCGCGGCCGGCGCCGCCGCCAGGAGCTCTTCGAGATGGCCAAGATCGTTGTGGCGAAAGATATGCCGCACCGCGCCTGAATGGCGGATGCCGGCGATCATCGAGGCGTGGTTGAAGGCATCGGAATAGATCACGCAGCCCGGTACCAGGGCGCCCAGGGTCTGCAGCGTGGTTTCATTGGCGACGTAACCCGAGGTGAAGACGAGTGCGGCTTCCTTGCGGTGCAGCGCGGCCAGCTCGCGCTCGAGCGCCACGTGAAGGGTGTTGGTGCCCGAGATGTTGCGCGTGCCGCCGGCGCCCGAGCCCTGCGCGTCGATCGCGGCCTGCATTGCCTGCAGCACCACCGGATGCTGTCCCATGCCGAGATAGTCGTTGCTGCACCAAACGGTCACGTCGCGGGTCTTGCCGTCCTGATGGAAGCGGGCGCGCGGGAAGGCGCCAACAATGCGCTCCAGCTCGGCGAATACGCGGTAGCGTCCCTCGTCGCGAAGGCGAGCGATGTGACCTGCGAAAAACGCTTGGTAATCCATGAACGACATTCTCTCCCGCGCGGGCCGCAGTCTAATCAGCTTCAGATTGGTCCTGCAGGACAATTTGGTCGCGCGCGGTCACGCCACCTTGAGGACGATCAATTCAAGGAGGGTAGTTGCGAACGATTCGCAAAGGGGCCTCCTGAGGCCCCGGCGGGCGGCAGGCGTTGTAATCAACGCCGAGAGCCCGCTCCGCTCAGAATAGACGACCCCTTCTCGTTCAACTCAACACCGTCGTCAGGATGGCGGCGCTCAGGAACAGCGACAGGGTGAGGAGCGGCAGGGCGCCGATCAAGCGCACTTCGACGGGCAGGCCTTCCCAGTAACGCAGGGTGGGAAAGGCGGCCCACAGGGCCATGATCAGGCCGACCAGCCAGAACGCGAAGGCGATCGGCATGGCGACGTTGATCGTGCGGTCGGACGCCTCGGCAATGATGCCGAGGCCTACGATCGCCGGCGGCACAGAAGAGGCGAACAGGGCCACCGCCCAGATGGCGCGGGAGCGGATGCGCTGTTGCGTGCCGACCGGCGGTGTCCAGCCCGGGCGCGCAGAGTCGCCGCCGGCCATCGGCTTCAGCCCTTGAACAGGCCTTCCGCCCTGAGCTCGGCCAGGGTGGCGTCCATCGCCTCGCGCAGCCGGCCAAACAGGTCGGCAAGCTCCGCCTCGTTGATGATCAGCGGCGGGCAGATCGCGATGCGGTCGCCCATGTTGCGGATGAAGAGGCCGCGCGCCGTGGCATGGTTGTAGACCCGGTTGCCGGCGCCGACCGCAACCAGGTCGAACGGCGCCTTGGTCTTCTTGTCGGCCACGACCTCGAGCGCACCGAACATGCCGATGCCCATCGCCTCGCCGACCAGCGGATGATCGGCGAACGATTGTATGTGTTTCTGGAACGTCGGGCTCAAGCGCTTGGCATGGCCGAACAGATCGATCTCCTCGTAGATCTTCTGGGCCTCGAGCGCGACCGCGGCGGCGACCGGATGGCCCGAATAGGTGAAGCCGTGGCCCCACGTGCCGATCTTGTTCGTCTCGCTCGCCAGCGCCTGGTAGACCTTGTCGTTCACCATCACCGCCGAGATCGGCAGGAACGAGGCCGACAGCGCCTTGGCGCAGGTCAGGATGTCCGGCTTGATGTTGAGCGTCTGGCTGCCCCAGGTGTTGCCGGTGCGCCCGAAGCCGCAGATCACCTCATCGGCGCAGAACAGCATGTCGTACTTGGCGCACACCGCCTGGATCTTCTCGTAATAGCCCTTGGGCGGCACGATCACGCCGCCGGCGCCCATCACCGGCTCGCAGATCATGGCGGCGACTTCGTCGGCGCCGCCTTCCTTCACGATCAGCGCTTCCAGCTCCTCGGCGCAGCGGTTGACGAACGCGGCCTCGCTCTCGCCGTCCCTGGCGCCGCGGTAGTAGTGCGGCGTCATGGTGTGCAGGACGCCGGCGATCGGCAGGTCGAAGGAACGATGGTTGTTGGGCAAGCCGGTCAGGCTGCCGGAAGCCACGGTGATGCCGTGATAGCCCTTCAGCCGCGACACGATCTTCTTCTTTTTCGTCCGGCCGAGCGCATTGTTCATGTACCACACCATCTTGACGACGGTGTCGTTGGCCTCCGAGCCGGAATTGGCGAAGAACACTTTTGACATCGGCACCGGCGCCATCTGCTTCAGCTTCTCGGCGAGGTTGATGGCGGGCTCGTGGCTCCGGTGATTGAAGGCGTGATAGAAGGGCAGCTGCTTCATCTGCTCGTAGGCCACCGTCGCCAGCCGCTCGTTGCTGAAGCCAAGCGCCGCCGACCACAGGCCGGCCATGCCCTCGATGTATTCCTTACCGTCGTCGTCCATCACGTAGATGCCGCGGCCGCGCACGATGGTGACCGGCCCGCTCTCCTCGTGCTTCTTGAAGTTGGTGTAGGGATGCAGGTGATGGGCGATATCGCGGGCGGCGTTGGAGTTTCCGCGGAAGCTGCGTGAGACGTCGTTCATGGCCGCACCCTTTCGTTGATTCCTATGCGCGCTTTATATGGGCACGATAGCCAGCGCGAGCCCGGCCTGTCCAACGGCACGCATCCTGAAAAAACTCGGGTTGCGGATTGTTTTTATTGTGGAATTGACGGCCTGACAGAGGCGGTGCAACGTGCCGCCGCCCTGCGCCGGCGCATAGCTTGGCGACAAAAACGCAGTCGGGGCGGCGGCTTGTGCGGGTTGTGCGGGAGGGGGATCAGATGACTTTCAGTATGCGGCGTTTGGTGCTGGCGGCCTTGGCCGGCGCCTGTCTCGCGGCGGCGTCGACGGCCGACGCCAAGACATTCCGCTGGGCCAATTCGGGCGATGTGAGCTCGATGGATCCTTACGCGCGCAACGAAACCTTCCTGCTCACCTTCAACTCCAACATCTACGAGCCGCTGGTCCGCCGCGACAAGAACCTCAAGCTGGAGGCTGCGCTCGCCGTCAAATGGGGCCAGACGGACAAGACCACCTGGTTCTTCGACCTGCGCCCGAACGTAAAATTCAGCGACGGCACGCCGTTTACAGCCGATGACGTCGTGTTCTCGATAAACCGGGCCAACGGGCCAGGCTCCAATCTCAACGGCAACTTCTCCTCGGTGAAGGAGGTCAAGAAGGCGGGCGACCTGCGCGTTGAGATCACCACGCTCTATCCCGATCCGCTGCTGGCCGACAAGCTTGCCGCGATCGGCATCATGTCCAAGGCGTGGTGCGAAAAGAACAACGCCGTCCACGCCGCCGACATGATCAAGAACGAGGAGAACTACGCCACTCGCAACGCCATGGGCACCGGCCCGTTCGTGCTGAACGAACGTCGTGCCGGAGAGAAGACCATTCTCGTCAACAACCCCACCTGGTGGGACAAGCCGCAGCACAATCTCACCGAAGTGATCTTCACGCCGATTCCCAATGCGGCAACGCGCGTCGCCGCGCTGAAGTCGGGCGACATCGACATGATGTACGAGGTGCCGCCTGCCGACACCGATTCGCTCAAGAAGGACGCCAACATCAAGGTGCTCGAAGGGCCCGAAACGCGCGTCGTCTATCTCGGCTTCGACGAGGAGCGCGATGAGCTGCTCGAGTCGAACATCAAGGGCAAGAACCCGTTCAAGGACAAGCGGGTTCGCGAGGCCTTCCACCGCTCGATCGACGTCAACGCGATCAAGCGCACTGTGATGCGCGGCCAGTCCTTTCCGACCAATCTCATGATCGCGCCCGGCCTCAACGGCTACGAGAAGGATCTCGACAAGCGGCCGACGCTGCTCAAGCCGGCGGAGGCGAAGAAACTGCTGGCAGACGCCGGCTACCCCGACGGCTTCGAGGTGGGCATGGATTGCCCCAACGACCGATACGTCAACGACGAGAAGATCTGTGAGGCGGTCGTCTCGATGCTGGCCAAGATCGGGGT